>NZ_LMVP01000223.1 GCF_002287235.1 Methanosarcina spelaei | reverse complement strand
TATCGCATTGGTTAGCTGCACGAGCTAACCATCGTTTTACACTGGCAGATTCTACCTCTAAAACATCGGCAATGGCTTCAATGCTCATACCTTTCATAGACATTTTTAAAGCTAAATCAATAGTTTTCTCAGCTTTCCGAAGATTATGATAAAAAGTGTCTGTGTGGTCGTTGAAGACTTTACCGCAATGGCGGCAAAGATATCTTCTTGTTTTTTCTCCACGACTTATGTAAGTTCCATTTCCAACAACATTGCCTTGGTTAGTAAGACCATAGAGTTTGCATTCTTTGTTCGGACAGAAAACGTCAATGAACCGTGGTTTTGGACCTCGTTCTCCCATAGTATAAATATACGATTTTCAAATATATAATATCAATTAGATACAAATTGACCATCAGAAAAAGAACGAATTTAAAATTATATATAATTTGCGTATTGCTACTTTTGTTTGCTGTGCCAGCTTCTGCGAATCCTGATGCTATGTTAGATAGAAGCTGAACCCAATTTGGAGATATTGAAACGTCTTCAATTAATTACATCAATGCAAGATGTAATGAAGTCAGAAACGATCTTATTTTAATTCCTGATATAACTATAATTGCAGATTATACCTACGGAGCTGCGAGTGATCAAGGTTTTATAAACGGTATCAATTCACTTGATGATGCAACTGATGAGAATGTTGTTTTAATCCATACTCATGGTGGAGCTCTTCTTTTATCTTATTTAATATTCAAAGATGAAAGCTGTCTATATAGTTTAGACGTGAACAGTTGGATGGACGAACGAGACGGAGGATTCATTTTTGCAGGTGCATGTAAATCTGCAAAATACACAGATCTAGGAAACGTGTTTATTAACAACGGTTTTGATACCTACTTTGGGTATAAAGACGATGTCAACACCTTACGTAATGCCCGCTTCTATTCTGCATTCTTTGATGCGGCTACTTTCACCGATGTCACTGTTTCTGAAGCAGCCAACTATGCAAGAAACCAAGTCGAAAAAGAGTTTGGAGATGCAACAGATGTTGCCAATAACAGATTTATAGGAAATTCAAACTTGTGTTTAAGACCGTAAGGGAGAAAAGATCATGAAACTTAGTCAAATTTGTATATTGAGTTTGGTACTGGCAAGTGCAATATTTGTGGCTTTTGCTTCTGAAGAGGGAGGAATGATATTTACGAAAGAAGATGCAAAGCAAACAAAATACCTTGATCCGTCAACTGCAGACGTAAATATTAGTTTTGAGGATGCAAAAAACAAGCTAATATCAGAAAATCCGGAAGTAATCAATGAATCTGTCCATGGAGAACTGATTGATGACGAAAATTTCGGGATAATCTGGCGAGTAAGCTCAAAAACAACTAATGGAAAAAGCATCTTTGCAGGAATAGATGCCTCTAATGGAGAGCAACTTTTTGTGTACGATGGATCAAAGAATGTAAAGGGCAAAGACAGTGTAAGTAAAGATGATGCTCTGAAAATAGCAGAAGAATATATCAAATCCAGGGTTTCAGCGGATAAAATTAATGATATTGAGCTTGAATATGTAAACTACATAGAACCTCCTGCTGATGATCTGCCAGGAAATTATCATGTAAGTTACGCAAGAATTATCAGGGGAATACCTTCTCTTTCCGATGGAATACTGCTTGATGTTAATGCAGAAACAGGCGAAGTTTCGAGCTATGACAAAAGCTGGTCTATGTCTGAAGAAGAGATAGCACTCATTGATACGGAACCAGGCGTTACGGATGAAAAAGCAGTTGAGATTCTCAAAGAATACATGAGTAACGAACCTTCTATAGGAGAAGAAAAAGCAAATACCGTAAAAGTTATTTCGTCGAACCTTGTCTGGAAAGAGGACGATGAAGATAAAATTCATCTGGCATGGTGGATCCGGTTCATGGATTCAAGTTTTGCAAAGGACGCTACCTATCCTGCTTCAGTATGGATTGACGCACATTCAGGAGAAATGTTGCTGTTTGATTATTACAGAGACTAAGTTCAAAAGAGCTCTAACTTTCCATTCCTCTTTGAGAAAGGCTTTCTATAATCTGATCAACATTCTTATCTGAAGCTATTCCTGACAGAATTTCTCTACCGTTTTTTCCCAAAATGTCTGTCAGCACATTCTTCAGATTTAATATTTTTAAAAATATAAAATTTCATGAGCTTCATTTTTTATATCTGTTTTTTTCCTAACAAGAGTTAACCTGAGCCGAACATATGGCCTGAATTCTCTGTGCCTCTTTGGGAAAACTCTTGATGGCTGAATCATATTAGACAGTGGAATTGCCTCAAAGGCAATTTTGCATCCGTGATCAAGTCACATTTGGGTCTTCGATGGTAATTCAATGGTTAGTTTTTCACGGCTTCGAAGAACCAAAGAACAGACAATATTCCTGTCCTAAGGTAATGATGGAGCATATAAACAAAAAAGGATTTTGGATTGCTGGTGCCGTCACCATTTATTGTGGTAATGATGGAACACATAAACAAAAAAGTTAAGTTAAAAGGACTTCCATTTATCTGGGCATGTTACTCGAAGAATATCATGTGCGTTTTTTCAGTTCATTTAGCAATAGGTTCCGATAAATTCTCAAATTCTGGACGGAAAGTTGCGTTTATTTCTCCTGGCTTCTTTTTTAAACATCAAGCTTTCTATTTAAAAGATCTTCTCGGCTGCTGAAAAGATATGTATCATTCCATTCAGTCGTAACCTCATCGGGATTAAGCTTTTGAAATGGTTGTTCCTGGTTTAGTGTTTCAGAAAAATTCGTAACCTCTGCAGAAGCACCGCATTCTGAAAACGTTGAAAAAAAGAGTAATAATCCCAGAGTGATGAGCCCTTTAACTATTCCGAGAGCAACAAGCTCTTTAACCGATTTATATCTCATAAAAGCGCCACCCTTAATAAATTAAAAAATTTCAACTTAGATTTATAAGAAACTTTTCCAGTATCTCAATAAAATAATAAGAATAACTATTGATATTTTTAAGATAATAATGTAAAAAGTTGTCGATTTTGAACTGACAGAACGGCAAAAAAGCGGGCTTCAAAATATAAAAATGTATGAATTAGGCGGAGTGTTATAACTTACTGAAAAAAAGAGCAAGAAAAAGAATTCAATGAGAACAAAAACATGAAGGCATTTTAAAAGATGAGATTAGTAAAGCCCGAAGGCCTTACTCTGCGTTACCAGTACCTGCTTATTTTGCGAGGTTGTAGTTCTGGTTGACAATCTTCAGGGCACAGAAGTTACCGCACATTGTGCAGGCGTCAGAATCTTCGGGAGCCCTGCTGCTCCTAACTTCTTTTGCGTGTTCTGGGTCGATTGCAAGAGAGTACATCTTTTGCCAATCGAGTTCTCTTCTGGCCCTGCCCATCGCAAGGTCCTGTTCTCTTGCCCTGTCTGGATATTTTACCATATCGCCTACGTGAGCTGCAATCCTGGAGGTTTTGACTCCTGTGATGACATCTTCGAGGTTTGGAAGGGCTAGGTGTTCTGCAGGAGTAACATAGCAGAGGAAATCACATCCGTATGATGCAGATATAGATGCTCCGATTGCAGTTACAATGTGGTCATAACCGGGTGCGATGTCAGTTACAAGCGGGCCAAGCATGTAGAAGGGCTTGTGGCCGCTCATTTCCTTCATGAGTTTTACGTTGGTTCCGATCTGGTCAAGAGGGACATGACCCGGACCTTCAACAATAACCTGCAGGCCCTGTTTATGGGCTTTATCGGCCAGTTCGGCATTGATGATGAGTTCCTGGATCTGGGCGCGGTCGGTTGCGTCGTGGACTGCACCTGCACGCATTCCATTTCCGGTAGAAAGGACTACTTCGTGCTCCTTGAGGATTTCAATAAGGTAATCAAAATTTGCATAAAGAGGATTTTCCTTTTCGTTGTGGAGCATCCAGGAAGTCATAAAGGCGCCACCACGGGAGCAGAGGCCACCGTACCTGCCGTGGGCTTTAAGCCGATCCATGGTAATATTGTTGATTCCTGTGTGGATTGCCATGAAGTTGGTTCCGAGCTTTGCCTGGTCTTCGGTTGCCTTGAAGAGTTCGTCTTCGGTCATATGCACGATTGAGCCATACTTTCTTGCAGCTTCAATGAAAGCCTGGTAAAGAGGCACTGAACCCACTGAAAGGGAAATACTGTCAATAACCTTTTTCCTGATTGCAAGGAAGTCTCCACCAGTTCCGAGCTCCATAAGAGTGTCTGCACCTGCAGCTTCGGCAGCCTGAGCTTTTTTAATTTCCATATCTACATCAACAATGTCTGAAGATACACCGATAGATGCATTGACTTTGGTCCTGAGTCCTTCTCCTATCCCGCATATCTTTACCTGCCTGTATGGAGAAGTTGGAATAACAATTCTTCCGGCTGCTACACCACGCCGGATGAATTCAGGGTCAAGTCCTTCATCCTTTGCAACGATCTTCATTTCTTCAGTAATAATCCCTTTTTGTGCATCTTCCACGATTGTCATATTATTAACCTCAAGCTTTCTATTATCTGTAAAATGTATCTGTAAGATTAAGCTGTAATTAAGGTAAGAGTGAGTTAAATCATAAAAGGCGCGTAATTATATATAACACTTTTTAAAAAACTAACTTTAACCTTACTCAAGTTTACTTTACTTCAACGTCTACAGTTAGCGGAAAATATAAGACATGTGATTAAAATAAATGTTTTATAAATATATATTAAACATTATTTGAGTAAAAGACAAGTAAAATTGTTTTAAATTGAAAATTGAAGAAAGCAAGGTTCATAGTAAAATCAGGTATAATATAGATAGTCTAACGGGGGAAACACAAGACCTCAATTTTCTATATTCAAAAATTAGTTTACTCTTTTTAACTATTGCCTACTTGGTAAATTCATTGGCAAAAATTGTCATAACTAAATTTACATAGTTTCTATGCATATTTGATACTTGCGTCACTCCAAAAAATCATTTATTTACTCCTAGTTGTGGAGTTCAAATGGCCTGGAAAGTTTGCTTGAACTCCACAGAGACATTTAAGTCAATATTATAAATTTTACTAATGGAATAGAAGGAACACCCAGTTTTGTTACTGTTAAAAAGTTTCATTAACATAATTAGGAATTTTATAGCTAATATTCTGGACTTATTTAGGTATTGCCATGAAATAAAATTCCTGTCCCAGAGTAACTTTGGCTTTTAAAAAGCCTGTGCCACTAGTAGTTTCTTTTATTTCGTTCAGGTACTGGCCCCTGTACTCTTTAGGCCACTCCCCTGGGTCATTATTTGCTTCCAAACGGATGTGGAAATATATCGGTGCTCCTTGTCTACATTCACTTACGTAGACATAACTGTCATAAGTCGGATTTGAGTCATACCTGGTGTATTCTCCATAAGGGATTACAGAAATATTCGAAATATTTTCAACCGGGAATAATATTGGACTTCCGTTACTTATAGGATCAAAAATATCAAAATAGTCTGCAACAAAATTTGCACTAAAAGAAATATCCTGAAGCCTGGATTCATTTGTCCTGAATCCAAGCATATATCCTTTTTCGGTTTCTGCAATAAAGGTTGTCCAACCTCCTGGTGTTGTTTTGTTGTCAAAGATTTCAGTTGCATTTTCAAAATAGGGACCTTTGCGGTATTGTTCAGGCCAGTTATCGATCTCGTGCATCAGCTTCTGGGTAAAACAAGGGTCTTTCTGAGCAGGGGGAGTAAAAAATTTGCCTTCTTTAGTTGCAGGAATCGGAACCATTATTACGGTAGGCCCCAATACATCTCTTCCGGAAAGGCCCTCTACATTGATGTCATATATACAATTATACCGTTGACCTCTATCCCTCCAATCTATTGAATCCATATAACCTGAGTGGAGAAAAATGCTCACGACAATGCCCCCTGTAAAAAGAATTAAAAATATAGCAACAAAATAGCGATCTTTTTTCGTCATGTTTATTGCTCTCTCAAAAGAACAAAATCGGCAAGATTTTTTCATACTCACTTAAATGTTGTGATACAATCTTTGCCTTTTGACTATTTTCTTTTAGTGGATACTTATTCAACCATTCTACAAATGCATCGGAACGATAAATCAAACCATGCTTCTTGCTGTCTTTATAAGACCAGTATGAATGGTTGACAGACTTGTTGTAAAGCCATTTGAGAAATTGATCTTGATAATATTCAGCGTCTTCTACTATTGTTTGCGGAACATCTATAATATCCGCATCAATATCAAATTGTGTAACTAATAACATTTTATTTACCTCTAAGAATTAAGGTACAGTTTCGACATTTGCAAGCAGATACTGTAATGTCTATGATTCTCTTGCCTCTGGACGTATGAAATTCAAGTTAACTTTTAAATTTTTTGTTTGAACTCTATATTCCTTACTTTAAATTAATTCTTTATAAGTTTTCAGGCTAATACTTTATCAATTTTAGGTAAAAGAATATTTATATATTGGAAACGGGCAGATAAAAAATTAGTTAAGATTTTTTAGGCAGAAATTATCTATAGGGTAATCACAACCAGTTATTTTTTTACCAGGCTTTATATCCCAAGTTACCTTTTGGAAACATAAGCTGTACGCATTCTAAAAGAAGAAAAAATCATTAAGACAATTGATACTAAAAAGTTTTAATGATCTCTTAGCTTCAAAAAGTCATTAACTAAAATTAAAAAAACATAGACTGAAAAAATAGAAATTCTTTATTTCTTCTGTTTATTCTGCTCCATGATTAAACGGACAGTTTGCCTATGGAGAGTTAATATGAAATCACTCAAGAGTCCGAATATATACATCTGAAGGCCGAACACAATTAGCAGGGTTGTTAAAACGGAAAGCTGTTCATGAGTAATATCACGGGACCACCACTCAATTACAACAAAGATTCCTGTGAACAGCCCTGTCAGGATAAAGATAGAACCTATTATCCCAAAGTAGAACATAGGATTGTGCATTTTTGCAAGCCTATAGATTGTAGATCCAATCCTGAATCCGTCTTTTACCGGATTTAACTTGGTTGCGCCTTTTTTACTTCTCGGCAAATAAGTGATAGGAACTTCTTCAACCCTCTGTTTTTTAAGAATACATTCTACAGAAATTTCGGTTTCTATCTCGAAACCGGTCTTATTAAGTTCAAGTTCTCTCACACTTTCAAGCGTAAACGCACGGTAACCTGAGAGGATATCTTTTAATTTTACGCCATATGCAACGTCAAAAAATATGTTTATAAGATGGTTGCCCACAAGATTGAACCTCGTAAAAGCTCCCTTGGAATAATTCTCCAGCCGGTTGCCTATTACATGGTCGGCACTATCTTCCAGTAAAGGCCTTAGAAGGGAGCGAGCTTCTCGGGTAAGGTATGTTCCGTCACCGTCAACCATTATTATGTAAGGACTCTCTATAAGCTCGAAAGCCTGAATCATTGCCTGCCCTTTACCTTTTCCGGTCTGCATGACAACTTTTGCGCCTTCAGCTTCTGCAATTTGCCCCGTGCCGTCCTTGCTGTTTCCGTCAATTACCAGAATGTTGGAAAAGCCTTCCTGCTTGAAGTCTTTAATAAGCTGCCCTATTGTTGCAGCTTCGTTCAGGGTGGGAATCAGAATGCAAACATCTACGCTGTTCACGTCACACATATCCTTTGCCGGAACCTCTACGCGCATCGCAGAATCCGTTTTATTGTATAAGTTAATCTTATTGTATAAATCCATTTTATTGTATAAGTTATATCGGTTACTTTACTTCCAGTAAAGGTTGTATGTAATATATTGAAGGTTCTTATAAAAGCCCCATATTGTCGAGCTGCTGGCGGACGACTTCAACTCCCCTCTCGCAGTCTTCAGGAGATTTTCCACCTGTAACTACCAGTTTTCCGGAGCTGAATATAAGCACAACTACTTTGGGCTCATCAATTCTGTATACAAGACCAGGGAACTGCTCGGGCTCATATTCAATGTTTTCAAGTCCAAGCCCTATTGCAATTGCGTTCAGGTTCAAAATAGTATGCAGGTCTGCTGAAGCAACAATATTCTGGACAGTAATCTGGGGATTCTCTATGGTCTTGATCCCTATACTGTTCAGCTTTCTCGCCATATTGCCTATAACTGTATGTACATCGGCAACATTTTTTGCCCCTGTACAGACAACCTTACCGGAAGTAAAGACCAGGAATGCAGCTTTAGGATCTGAAACCCTGTAAACAAGTCCGGGAAACTTCTGTTTGTTGTACTCGGCTCCTTCGAACTGGGACTCGATAACAGTTAAATCGAATTCTTCAGCGAGTTTAGTGGATGCAACCACATTTTCGATCTTGATGCTAGATTCGCTCATTAGTCAACCCTCAGTATATAAAGCAAAGGTAATATCCTCTAACCAGTATATAAAGCTATAGTTAAATACCCAGGTTACTATATAAATGGTTTATATATGGAATATAAAGGCCATAGAAAAGCTTAAATTAAGGACGCCCGTCATTTAAAAAAAATGAGTGGAGACGAGGGAGTTTGTATATTTTATCAGGTAATTAGTCTTTAAACTTCTTAAGACCTTCGAGAATAGAATCATACTTTGCACAGACTCTCTGAAGAAGATCGCCCTCAACACTACGATGTGTGGGTATAAGGATCTGAGCACCCTTTTCGATCTTAACCCCACTTTTCGAAACTCCATAGTCAGGTGCGATAAGAACTCCGTCTGCGGAAATTCCAAGAGAAAGATCGTTTACGATTCTTGAAACCATTTCAGTTGCCGGCTTAACCTTCTTCTCGATAAGGACAGCCGAAGAAACATATCTTTCCCTGGTTTCTCTAATTTTCTCAATGCTTTTTTCCACCATTTTTGAGTCTACCTCATCGGGAAGTTCTTCGACAAGTAGGGAAAGAGCTTCTATAAGGTCTTCAAAAGTTGTTGAATGCACCTCAAGGATTTCTCCGTCGCAGTACTGCCGTACAGTATCGGAATAACCTGCCGAGATAATGACTACGTCGGCCTCAAGTAGCCGGGAAATTTCCTCCTTTGAAGGCGAGTAAGCATTTGCTATGAAATATTCCTTAATTCCGCACATGTTCATAAAAGATTCGTACATGGGTGTCACGGCAATAGTCTTCCTTCCTATCCAGAGGTTGATATCACTTTGCCCGGCCTGTGATCTCAAAAGTTCAAGGATTTTGTCTTTTATTGCTTTAGGATCATTTCTTTTAAGCCCGAAATAGTCTGCAAAAAGAGGAGTTGTGGAAAGCTGCCTGCTTCTCCCGCAAGGCACAGAGTCTACAAAACCTCGCTCTATAAGGTCCTTTATATGGTCATAGGCTCCGCTTCCTCTCATATCAATGAGGTCTGACTGGAGCAGGGGCTGATGATAGGCAATCATGGAAAGGGTACGAAGTTTTGGGGCTGAAAGCTCTTTTGGGGCTACTTCCCGCATAAGCTCGGAGTATTCGGGTTTGACCTGCATAACATATCTCTCTCCAAGGTCAAGAATCTCAATCCCGGATCCTCGGGAAGAATAAGCCTCTGTCAATTTCTGTACTGCCGAAAGAACTGCTTTTTTTGGTTTTCCTGTAATTTTTGTAAGCTTTTCGAGGCTTACAGCCCTGCCAGCAGCAAAAAGCGCGGCTTCTATAATCTCAAGCTCACTCATAATTTTCACTTCCAGAAAAAGAACAAATATTCTTTAATCAGGTTAATTGGTAATAAGACGGGGTTAATTAATCGTTTTTGCAGGCTTTTACTAAGATTAAAACCTTAGAACACGAGATAATATTCAAGATAATATTCAAGATAATATTCAAGATAATATTCAAGATAATATTCAAGATACAAAGTATGTCAAATTACGAGTATAATGTCAAAGTATAAGGGTAAATATCAATTCACAATTAACTTCGGCTCTTCCTCCTGGTTTTCATGTGAAGGAATCTCCTCTGTCAAATTTGGTTCCGAAGAGTCTTTAATTTCAGGTTTTGAAGGTTTAGTTTTTGATTTTACAATATTTCGCGGAAAATGGATGGATTAGCCTCGGTGGAAAAACCGGATTCTTCTCCCGGATAAATGTATAATTCTTCAAAAAGTCCATTCTGGAAAAGCCATATCTTCCTGCTTGAGGCAAGAAAAAGAAGAGAAAGATAATCCATAATTTTGTCTTCACTTCTTTCCTGTAAACTGGAAAAAACCACTACAGACTGCTTCGCAAATAGTTCGGCAAGCCTTTGCCACATAAGGGATAACCGAGAGCTTATGGCTTCATCGTGTGCAATGCCCAGGATATCTCCCGTAGTAAGCTTTGGACGAGGACTTGATTCTTCTGAACTTTGGCTGGTTTTTTTTTCATTTTTTCTTGAGAGGTGTTTTTCTGCTTTCTTGAGTTCCAGAATCAGTTCATTGAGTGTTACCGGCCTTGTGGAAACACGACGAACTGGAAGTTTCGGGATAGGAAACTCTGCAGGCTCAGGGAAATCAGGATCTTCAGGGAAATCCGAATCAAATGTATCAACCTCTTCCTCCTCTACCTCAAGGATTCCCGAGGACTTCATGCGCAGGAGAATAGCAGAATAAAGAAGCGTCCTTGAGGAAATTCTAAGGTCCATCTGCTTTAGCTCTTCCACCCTTCCCAGAAAACTGTCAGTAAGCTGTACTATGTCTATGTCCCAGGGATCGATTTTTCCTGCTCGGGCAAGTTCAACCAGTATGCCCAGAGGTTCTGAGGTCTCAAACTCCGAAATATCAAGCAGGTTCCAATCGATTCCAAGGCTTGAAACAGTACCTGACAGTTCATAAATCTCGGATTTCACAAAAAGAGAGTCATTTTCTCCGGATTCGGAAACCTTATTAGTTTGAAGAAGCGGTACTTCAAGCGCTGCCCCCTCGTTATCCATAAGTTCAGCCATTAAGTCTCACTCCGGTAATGCTTGTGAGATTATTTTCCTGCATTGTAACCCCTATTGTCCTGGACGCGGCCTGGATCATAGGTTTTCTTAAGGAAACAACAATAAACTGGACTTTTGATCCTGAGGTTTTAACGCGCCTTGAAACCCTCTCTACGTTCCAGCCATCCAGAAACATATCAATTTCATCAAAAGCATAGAAAGGAGCAGGACGGTATTGTTGGATCGCGAAAATGAAAGCAAGTGCAGTAAGACTCTTTTCCCCTCCGGACATCGCCTCGATCCGCTGGAGAGTTTTTTCCTTGGGCTGCGCCTGAATAGTCATCCCTCCTGCAAAGGGGTCATCGGGATCATCAAGCAAAAGTTCACCCATGCCATCGGAAAGCTCATGAAAAATCTCCCTGAAATTGGCATTAATACCTGTATAGGCTTCCATAAAGGCATCTCGCTTTAATTGCTCATACTGGTTAATGCGCTCAAGGAGCTGCTCTCTCTCGGTAAAGAGAGTGTCACGTTTTCCCTGCAAATCCGAAAGCCTGAGTTCTACCTCATTGTACTCGTCAATTGCTCGCATGTTGACGGGCTCAAGCCGCCTGAGGGCTTCATCGATTGCCTGAATCCGCATGTAAACGGTTTCGTAATTCGGAACCTCATCAGTCTCCTCTATGCCTCTTTTCAGGATTTCTTCAGCAAACTGCTTTTCTTGGTCTAAAAGCGCGTTTTTAGTAGCCGTGAGCGTAAGCACCTGCTGCTTCGCTTTTTCAAGTGTGGTTGAGGCAATACTTACCCTGCGTTTGACCGCATTGTGTTCAACCTGAACTTTTTCCCGCTCTTGCTGAAGACCTAGCAGTTCGTCTGAGAGTTCAACCTCCCTGACTTTCTTTTCTTCAAGTTTTTCTTCAAACTCCTTTATTTTTATCTTCAGATTATTAACTTTCTCCATTCTTGAAGCTTTCTTCTCATCAAGTTCCCTGATAACTTCCTTTGCTTCAGCAATTTTCTGTTCGGTATACTCTTTTTCAAGCTGCAAGGCATTTAATGTGGCTTCAATATCTCGGATTCGGCCATCTAGCCTGCGGAGTTCTTCGTCAACGAATTCTATTTTTTTGTTGATTTCAGGCAGAGGGGAATCAGCAAGTTTAGTTTCAAGCCCTGAGATCTGCTCCTCAAGCTCGGATACGGTATTTTCCTTGTCGGATTTCTCCGCAGATACCTTTTCCATTTCAGTTCCGAGTTCGGTTCTGGACTCCTCGATTGATTTAAGGTCGGCCTGTTTGGATTCAAGAAGTTCAGCAAGTTTTGCTTCCCTGCCTGCAATTTCCTCAAGCTGGTTCTCTTTTCTTGAGATCGTAGCTTCACAGTCCCGAATTTTCCTGCTCAGCTCGAAAAGATGGCTTTCAATGCTGTCCTGCTTGCTTATGGCTGCATTCCGACTTGCATCCAGGGACCTGATCTCCTCTGCAAGTTCAAGCAGTTTATCTTTTTCTGCAGCCGCAAAAGAAGCTCCTGATTTAGAGGAAACTGATCCTCCTACCATTGCTCCGCTTTTTTCCAGAAGTTCGCCTTCAAGGGTTACCATTCTCGCCTTTCCCATGAGGCGACGGGCACTTGCAAGGTTTTCCATAACAAGAGTGTCCTGAAAAACATACCAGAAAGCAGGTTCAAAACTGGAATCAAACTGAATAAGGTCAATTGCGTACCCTATTACTCCATCTTCGTAGCTCAGGTTTCCAAGTCGTCTGGGCTCTTTCATTTTATTGAGGGGAAGGAAGGTAGCTCGTCCTCCTTTCCTACGCTTCAGGTATTCGATTGCTTCGGCAGCATCGGCATCAGTATCCACAACAATTGCCTGCATTCGGTTTCCTGCAGCAACTTCCAGAGCTATTGAGTATTGCCTGTCCACTCTTCCAAGCTGGGCAATGGTCCCGTGAATTCCAAAAAGATCTTCCTGCCTTGCAGCCCCTATTACCATTTCCACAGCCCTGGAATAGCCTCCGCCCTGTTCAGATGCCCGCACTCTTGCCTCCGTGATTGTGTACTCCTGCTGGAGGCTGTGGAGTTTGTTTTCAAGTTTCTTTATATCTTCCTTTATCCTGAAATGGCTGCTTTCGATATCATCACGGTCCCGAATAAGAGATTCCAGATTTTCGGAAAGCTTTTCAAGCTCGTACCTGACAGAAAGCGTATCACTGTCAGAGGTAGCAACTGCTGCTTCGGCGTCTCTGATCTGGTTTTCGATCTCCCGAAGTTCCAAAGATTTTCTCCTAAGTGTGTCAAGAAGTCGGTCCTCTGTTCGGATCAGTTCGTTTTTTTCATTTTTTACATCTTCCAGCTTCTTCCTGACAGTCATGAGCTCATCCCGTGTAGCAGTAAATTTTGCATCTACATCAGCAATCTTGCTCTGGAGCAGCATGCGTTCTGTTTTACGCTCGGAAAGCTCTGAAGAAATGCTTTCTTTTCTCAGGTTTTCGGCTTCAATCTTTTCTTCGAGTTCTCTGACCTTACCCTTGGTGGAATCGATTTCTACAAAGGCTTTCCTGCGTCGTGAGTCAGCTTCCTCAAGTTCGGATTCCGAAAGCTCTATACTATCTACGCAGCGAGAAATTTCTCCCTTTATTTCTTCGATCTCCCTCTTAACCTGAAGCTGTTCATCCTCTCCTTTCTTTCGGATTTCGACTGAAAGCTCTTCTAGGGTTTCTTCAAGAGCCTGAAGTTCCTTCATTCTTTCGTTCAGGAGTAGCTGGACTTTTTCAAGGTGTTCTTCCTTGCCTGTGAGTTCCTTATCAACATTTTGCAGTTCAGCTCTAGCGTCCTTGAGTTTGGAAAGCAGGAGATATCCTTCAAATTTTACTTTTTCAGCCTTGAGCGCCTGGTATTTTAATGCCTGGTCTCGTTCCCCTGCAAGTTTTCCTAACTGAGTGCGTACCTCTTCAAGGATTATATCCACTCGCTCGATTTGCTGTCTTACGATTTCCAGTTCATCAAGTGCCTTTTGCTTTCGTTCGTCAAACTCCGCAACTCCTGCGATTTCGTCTATAATCTTTCTTCTTTCTACGGAAGTCATGGAGATAATTTGCGTTACATCTCCCTGCATAACCACATTGTAGCCTTCAGGCGTTATTCCGGCTTTTTCAAGCTGGGAATGGATTTCTCCAAGACTTACGGCTTTTCCATTGAAATAAAAATAGCTGTAGTATCCGCTTTTTGTCCGCCGGATCTTTCTTGAGACCTCAACTTCATCAAGCTCTAAAGGTAACTTATGGTCAGAGTTATCAAAACGGATCGTAACCTGAGCAAAATCAGGCTTTTTTGACGCGTCGCCATTATAAATCAAATCGGTAAGTTTTTCAGCACGAAGAGTCCTTGAACTTGTGAGCCCGAGTGCAAAAAGAATCCCGTCTATTATATTAGACTTCCCACTCCCGTTCGGACCCGAAATTGTAGTAAAGTCATTATAAAAGGGAATCTTTACTTTTTTTCCGAAAGACTTAAAGTTAACAAATTCAATCTCTTTTATATACACAGAATGCCTCTGTAATCTTACGTTTTTGAGAATGTTTCTGTCTTTTTAAGCTTTATTTCACCGAGAATTTTTTTTCCGGCTACATGTGATAACTTCGGCATCTTCTTTTTCCCGCACGTCCACTGACTCTTCTATGAAATGCTTTTTCGAAGGCCTCTCAGCAATTATATACTCACATTTATAATCATCTGCGGGTTGATTCATAGAGCCGGTATTATCAGTAGAAGGCTGTCTTTCATGTAACGACGGTACCGGGGATGGCTGCCTGAACTGTGTTTTGATCGGCTGTTGTTGCCTGGCAGGTTCTCTAACTGAGTGTCCCTGTCTAATAATGCCTCTAAGCCCTCTTTTATCACCACTTTCTGCAATAATATATTCACACTTAGTTTCGGCTTCATCTCTGTCTAGATCTGCCGGCTCAATTTCTCTGAGTTTTAGCTGAACTTTTGCGCCTATACCTGGCAGGGAGGCAGGAGCTTCCTTAAATTGTCCCAGTCTATATGCCGGTCTTTCTTTTTTAAGCTCAGGTCTCGGTTTGGCTTTTCTGGAAAGGGGCGGAAGGTCAAGAGGGTCTTCAGGAAGAGGCAGAGTAATGGAAGATGGAACAGTAGAAGGAGAAGACGGGACCACAGAAGGTGGAGCAACCGGAGCAATTTTTTTTGCGTTATCCAGTTGTTTAGCAAGATCCCCTATCTGTGTTTCCAGTTTTTTTATTATCGTTTTCTGGTCAAGCAATTCGCGGACAAGCCCATCCTGAATGCTTCCAAGTTCCCTAAGTTTCCTGTCAGCTGCTCCCGAGTCATTTTCTCCTGATGCTTTCAATTCTGTTCTTAATTCGTTCAGGATTGAAGCCTTGAGTAAGGCAGGGTTAGGAATTCCCATAAGCTCTGTTCTGATTTCGGAAAGGACAAGATCTTTGATGGAGTCTTGATCGGAAACATTTTCCATTTCGGCCCGCAGTTCATTGAGAACCGAAACCTTAATCGATTTCTTGAGAGTCTCAAGCTCCTCATAGGTTACCGATAATCGCCTTTTAAGCGGTGTATTGTGCACATCCCTCTGTCCAGTTCTCATAAAAGTACCTCTTATGATAAATTCGGGTTCCGATTTTCTGACTGCCTGGAATTTTCTGGTGATAAAGCAGTCAGCACAATAATAATTAAATTGATTAGATCATAGGAATTTAAATAATATATACAAAGTACATGTAATCTTACTTTAAATATATATGGTAATCGATAGTTTTTCCTGCCTTTTCTAACTCTTACAAAGAGGAACAAAAATCTTTTTATTTAATTTTTGCCGAAATATTCCGTAAATCGTGCTGGAGATACCAAAAACTGTGATAAAAAGTTTCCTGAAGCGGGAACTGATTTTTCAAGGAAACAATAGAAGAGGACTAAAAGGGATCAAGGGATAAAAGAGGGTTAGGGAACAAAAGAAAATTAGGAAGCAAAAGAGGGTTAGGGAATAAAAGAGGGTTAGGGAACAAAAGAAAATTAAAAACAAAAGAGGATTGAGGAAACAAAAGAAAATTAGGAAGCAAAAGAAAATTAAGAAGCAAAAGAGGAATAACTTGATCGAAAATTTATATAAATATTTTTCGATATATGCATGATAAGTAATAAATAGATATACTTGTGCAGTTCCTGCATGCCTGAACAAATCGAGTGAGAGTAATATTCAAATCCCGATATATTTACAGAGAAATCCAGAGAAAAAAGGTTCATAAACTGTAAAATAAGTAAATGAAACCCAAGTTTAACTTAAAATAAAAGAGTTAAAGAGTTGGATTTCAAGAAGGGAGAAATATCCTTAAGGGAAGTGTTAGTTAATGGACGAAAAGGAACTATTAAAATCGACCAGTACATTCTCCCTCGATTGAATTTTGGAAGAGGTACAGTCCATTTCCGCAGCATCTTCATTAACAACGGAACCGTGAGTTCCGGTGCTTTCAAGGAAAAATTGAACCTCATCAAGTCCAGGCTCGCGGAAATTGTCCATTTCGATTATATCCATAATAACACTCAACACGTTTTTGTGTAAGTGAGTGGTAATTCGGGTCATCGGGAATAACACTATGTATCAAATATTAATAGTTTGCGATAAAAACAGAATTTTTTGAAAAGAAGAAACACATTTATTAATATATAAATGTTGCGCCAGATATAGCAAAATTTTCCTTTTGCTAGATTAATCACATACACTTAGATAAATAAGTAGAGAAAGATAGTTACTTATGAGGTAAGTCTGGGTAAGAAGACCTGCAACATAGTATAATAACAGAAACCGGAATAAAGAACAAAACAGAAACCGGAATAAAGAACAAAACAGAAACCGGAATGAAGAAATCACAGAAAAATAGGCCCAAAAATCCGGATCAGGATGCCCATTCCAATAGCCAGTAGTATAGTGAAAATAACTATCAAAGCCGTATCCTTTATTCCAAGTTCGTGCTTCAGTACTGCAATCGTTGCCACACATGGCACATAAATGGTCGTAATTACAGCAAACTGGTACATCTGGACAGGTGTCATTACAGCTGCAAAATTGGCTGTACCTGCAAGTACTGCAAGAATCTGAAGAGCCATTTCCTTTCTAAGTATCCCAAAAACCAGGGCAGTTGCCGCAAATGCCGGAAGGCCCAGCATTCCCACGGATATAGGCTCTACAAAGTCCTGGAAGATGGAAAGAAGGCCAAGAGCATCGGCAATTCCCAAAAAAGCGCTTCCAACGAGTAGAAGCGGGAAAGCAATATACAAAAATTCTCTACTTTTCATCCAAGTCTTTTTGAGGGTAGATTTCAGTTCCGGTTTTCTAAGAGGAGTCATTTCCATGATGAAGCCACTCCTCTGTCCTGGCAGGCTCTTTCCCAGAATCAAACCCATGCCAGCAATAATGAAAATCTCCATAAGATAGATTGAAACTGCAGGCCAGAAACCTACGAAAGTTCCAACAAGTCCCAGGATAATGACGGTCCGTGCAGAGCAGGGAATTAAAGATATAAGAAGAGAAGCTATCCTCCTTTCCCTCTGCGTGCCAAGGGAATGCACTGCCATAATTGCAGGAACATTGCAACCAAAGCCAAGAACCAGCGGAATCACGGCTCTTCCGTGAAGACCAAGCTTATGCGTAAGATTATCGAGCAGAAAAGCCGCCCTTGTAAGATAACCCGAATCCTCAAATACGGAAAGAATGGCGTAAAAAACTGCGATGTATGGAATGGCAATTGCAAAACCGGCCTCTACTCCCCGAAGAGAATATATAATCAGATTTTTCATGATAGGCGACATGCCCGAAGTTGCGGCTTCGGCAGGAAGGATCACATGAGGCTCAAAGATTTCATTCACAATCCAGGTCTCAAGGAAGCCTCCTACCCGGAAAACAAGAAGGAAAGTAAAGAGCAGAGCAGATATGAGCACTGCAATTCCGAAATTCGGGGAAGTAAGGATGGCATCTATTCTTTCTCTTATATTTTTTTTAGGTTCAAACCTTGAAACCACGCTGTCCACAATATATCCTGTTTCTCCATAGAGATCTCTTGCAACAGTATCAGGTACTGAAATTCCCTGTTCGATCTCCAGGTTCTGTCTTAACCGTCTGGCAGAAGAGAGCAAGGCATTAGCCTCAGGCGGCATACAGCAGAGTTCTACAAACTCAGCATCATTTAGTAGAGCTGCCATTTTTACGATTGGAGGTATGTTGGGAAAAGCATAGTCAAGGCTAGAAAGAGCCTGCCGGATCCACTGGCTATATCTTACCTGATGGTGTTCCTGATTTTTATTCTGTTCGTCAAGGGCTACAAGCATTACCTCATCGAGCCCTATTCCCCAGGTCGCAACTGTTGGCACTACAGGCAGGCCAAGAAGTTCTGAGAGTCCGTCCTTATCAACGAGAATTCCGAGGTCTGCAGCCAGATCTACCTGGTTTAACGCAACAACCATCGGAATATCGAGTTCCAGAAGCTGTAGAGTCAGGTACAGATTCCTTTCAAGCCTGCTTGCGTCAACGACATTGATTATAACATCCGGCCGGTCCTCAATCAGAAATTTCTTAGTTACTTTCTCATCTTCATTTGTGACCCCAAGAGAATAAATGCCTGGCAGGTCAATGATTTCAATAGTTTTTCCCCGAGCCTTTACAATTCCCCTTTTAAGAGCAACTGTCGTACCCGGATAATTCGAGATCTCTACACCTACCCCGGTTAATCTACTGAAGAATACGCTTTTTCCAACGCTTGGGTTTCCTATGAAAGCTATTGTAAGGTCATAGGGACTTTTGTTCTTACTTTCACTTCCCGAAGTGCAGCATGAACTTGAAATTCCTGTCATCTCTAGTTATTTTACTCCGTTCCAGTTGTATGCCTTCTCGTACTTTTACACTCTTTTGCTTTTTGGAGCTATGAATATTTTCTTTGCAATGTCCCTTCCGAGAGCTATTTCTGATCCTACCACTATAACCGAGATACAGCCCTGTTTCTGTTTTCTCCTAATCTCGATATCTTCTCCTGTAAGAATACCAAGGGAAGTCAAACGCTCTTTTGTCTCTCTTGGAAGGGTCACTCTGGCAACTTTGCCTGAACTACCTTCTTCCATTTCATCAAGCGGGATAAAACTTTCCTCTTGCCTTATATTATTTTTATCAATATTGATAGGATTCCCGTCAGGGCAATATTCGGGGCATCCCAGAAATTCGTATATCTTTTCAAGTACGGCATCCGAGACTGCATGCTCAAGTTCACAGGCTTCTTTATGGGCTTCCTTCCTATCAAAATCAAGGACATCAACCAGGAAGGTTTCAAGTACCTGGTGTTTTCTTTTGATCTTGATAGCCTGATCAGTTCCTTTCTTTGTCAATTCAACTCCCTGATAAGGTGTATACTCTACAAGCCCTGAAGAATGTAACTTTTTTATCATTTCCGTCACGCTCGGCGGAGATACGTTGAGTTCTTCAGAGATCTGTTTTGTCTTTGCAGGGCTCTGATTTTTTCTAATGAGATAGAGAATAGTTTCAAGATATTCTTCAAATCGATCGATATGCATTACGTCATCCCGCCAGCGTATGCCTGATTCAAGATCCGGTATTAGGATAGCCTAAAAATGTAACCACCTGAATAAATAATTTTTGATCTTTGGCTATTTACATTTATTTTAAATCTTGCAAATTTAAATCCTGTATTTCAAATTTCGAATTTCAAGTTTCGAGTTTCAAGTTTTATATTCAAAAAATAGAAAAGAAAGATCCTGGAGAAGGATTTCATAAGCAGTTCAGGGATTAACCGACTTCATAACAGCAATTTCATTACAATCCGGAAACTTAGGGCATCTCAAGCAGCCGGACCAGATCTTTCTAGGAAGGCTGTTTTTGTCTACAACCTTAAAGTCCAGAGTCTCGAAAAAGCCGGGTACGTAAGTAAGGGCAAAAACTTCTTTCATACCAAGGTTTTTAGCATCCTCAAGACAGGCAGAAACAAGCTTTGTACCTATTCCTTTTCTTGCACAGACCGGGTTCACGGCAAGGGCAAGTATCTCTGCAAGGTCTTCCCACACTACATGTAGGGCACAACAGCCTACAACTTCTCCATCAATCTCACAGACGTAATAATCCCTGATGTTCTCGTATATCTCACTCAGAGAACGGGCGAGCATCAACTCTTCCTTCGAATAAGTATTGATGATTTGTTTCATTACAACTACGTCATTTACTCTGGCTTTTCTGATCAATTCGTGTTTCCTCTGGGTTAGCATTTTCTTTTCTAATAAAACAGAATCCACTGGGTTATAATAATAAAACCTTATTGTGTACTTCTATGCAATACTTACTTTCCGGATAAGAAATTTTCCATTGTTTACAAGAGTACCCAGTTACTCAGAAAAATTCGGTTCTTCTAAGCAGGCAGAATATTCAGAAAGCCTTAGAGTTGAAAGCTATGTAGTTCAAAAATAGACTTTCGTTTCTTGAAAAAACCGAAGAAGACAGGTTAAACAAATAGGATTACGAAAAAAGTAGGTTAAACAAATAGGATTACGAAAAAAGCAGGTTAAATAAATAACCTGCTTTCGGCAGGTCGACATAAAAATCCATTCAATTTTTCTATTGATATCGTTTTTTTCAGAACTATTTAAATTAAATTTAAATTAAAAATTACTAAATGTTAACCATAACATTATTAATATATATTTGTAACAAAAGGAGAGAAACGACAAATCTGAATAGATATTTAGTCCTCATGATACTGATTTTTAACTAAAACTACAAAAACTAATGATGAAGAATATTTAAGTGTTAGAATGTGCTTGCTGCCGAATGTAGGAATAAGATTACAAAAAAACAGATCAGGTAAATATGGGTTACGAAAAAGACAAGTTTAACAAATAGAGTTACAAAAGGACAGGTTAAGTAAATACTGGTTACGAAAAAGACAGCTAAGTAAATACTGGTTACGAAAAAGACAGCTAAGTAAATACTCGTTACGAAAAAGACATATTAAAGGAAATTAGCGGGCGCGAAGGGATTTGAACCCCCGATTTACAGCTTAGGAGGCTGCCGCCATATCCTGGCTAGGCCACACGCCCATGAAAAGCTTCCTCAAAATGCAATCTTGCAACTATCTACTATTTACATTTCAGGTGATCCATAATACCGGTATAAGATATATATCAAATTATCGCTTCATAACTGAATGTAAACCTGGAAACAAGAACCAGGATTTTTCAGGAAAGTTTTAAATCCAATGTTAACCTTTGATCTCCCAAAGGTTAACAATATTTCACATTTTCAAGATTTTCAATTGAGATATATTTTCCAGGATTTAAATTAACCTTTATGAAGTTATCATTATGGATAGTAAGGTTACTGCGGTTCCAGTCTTTCTATCTGTTATATCCTTTACTTTGCACCAGATTATATTGCCTGCCAATTTAGGGGCATAAAAAGCTTTGACAGGCTTGAAAAATGTGAAAAAAATTAGAAAAACCTAATAAAACTGATAAGAGGAAAATATGTGCATATAAAAAGCAACGAACCCTATTCCAACCGGACCCCTGAACTAAGAATGATGGTTTTCGCATCTCTTTTTGCAGCTCTGACCTCAGCAGGAGCTTACATACAGATCCCTATACCTTTCTCTCCAGTTCCTGTTACACTGCAGGTTTTCTTTGTCCTGCTTGCCGGAAGCATGCTGAAAAGCAAATGGGGAGGCTTGAGCATAATAGTATATACCCTGCTTGGCATTGCAGGACTTCCTGTGTTTGCAGGAGGTAGTTCCGGAATGGGCGTACTTTTTGGGCCAACAGGCGGGTACATAATTGGTTTCATTCTGGCGGCTTATACTGTGGGAAAGCTCTTCGAGAAGGCTGAAAACGCTGACAAGTCCAGCCTCCTGATTAATGTCATTAATATGAGTGTAGGAGTCCTGGTTATCTATACCTGCGGATTTATTCAATTAATGTTTGTGTCTGAAATCGGGCCTGGAGCAGCCCTTGCTCTTGGCGTCGTTCCTTTTCTGCCTGGAGAAATTATAAAAGCTGGAGTTGCCGCATATATTACTTCAACCTACAAGCTCTAAAGCTACTTTCAAAGCTCTAAACCTATTTTCTTTTAATTTTTTCTAGATAAGCAAAAAATAAAAACGAAACTCAAGTTATCAAGAGATTTGTAAAAAATTTGAAATGAAACTTACAATTCAGAGTAAACATGATCAGGCTTGAAAAAGTGAGTTACAGTTATCCTGATGGTACCCCTGCACTTGAGAACTTAAATCTGGTTATAAAAAAAGGGGAATTTATTGGGATAATCGGAAAAAATGGCAGTGGGAAATCCACGCTTGCCCTTCAACTAAGTGGGCTCCTGAAACCACAGGCCGGAAGGGTAATGATAAGGGGAATGGACACCCGTGATCCCTCAAAACTTCCAGAAATCCGAAAGTTCGTAGGTATCGTGTTCCAGAATCCTGAAACTCAATTTGTAGGCCGGACAGTCGAAGAAGATCTGGCTTTTGGCCCAGAAAATCTTTGCTTTTCCCCCATGGAAATCAGAAAGTGTGTTGATATGGCACTTGCCGAAACCGGTCTTGAGAAGTACAGGCATCGTTCTCCGAAAACTTTGAGTGGAGGACAGGGACAGTGTTCAGCTCTGGCAGGAGTTCTTGCAATGAGGCCTGAATGTCTTATCTTTGATGAGGTAACTTCCATGCTTGACCCCGAATCCGGAATTTCTGTCATGGAAATCATAAAAAAGTTGCACAGGAAAGGAAAAACAATTGTATATATCACTCACAATCTCGAAGAACTTCATGACGCAGACAGAATTATTGTCATGGAAAAAGGGAAAGTAATGCTTGAAGGCGAGCCGAAAAGTATTTTTTCCGATATTTCCCTCAAGACCCTTGGGTTTGACCTGCCTTCCCTGATAGAGCTAGCAGAGACCCTTAAAACACATGGAGTAATAATTCCCTGGGAAAAAACCGCTTCCCCCCAGAGCTTTGCAGAGGAAATATGCCAATTATTCTTGAAAACGTAAGCTTTTCCTACTCCAAAAAGACTCCTCTAGAAACCTCCGCTTTGAGAGAAATTAACCTGCGGATAGAAAAAGGAGAGTTTGTAGGAATACTGGGGGAAAAAGGCGCAGGGAAATCTACCCTAACAAAACTTTTTAACGGAATTTTTAAGCCGGAAACCGGAATCGTTCGTGTGGATGGTCTTGATCCTTCTTCAAGAGAAGCAAAACGTAAGATAGGGATGGTTTTCCAACAAGCTGCTGATCAACTCTTTTGTAAGACTGTGTATGAGGAAATAGCTTTTGGGCCCCTGAATTTTGGGTACTCAAAAAAAGAAACCGAGCAAAGGGTATATGAGGCAATTGAAGCTGTTTCTCTTGACCAGACCGAGCTTTCTCGAGACCCTTTCAGCCTGAGTGGAGGAGAAATGCAAAGAGTTGCTCTTGCAAGTGCTCTTGCCCTCAGGCCAGACTATCTGGTACTCGATGAACCCATAACAGGGCTTGACCCGATTGGGAAAAATGACATTCTTAAGACACTTAACAGAATAAAAGAAAAGGGTACCGCAGTCATAACTGTAACCCATAATCTTAAAGGATTCTTCCCCTTGCTGGAAAAAATAGTTCTCCTAAGGGAAGGAAGAATAGCTTTTCAGGGAAGCCGGGAAAGCTACCTCAAAAAAGGGTTCGAGCCTCTTCCGCCTATAGCTTCCATGATGAAAGAACTCGGAGTAAGAGGACTGCCAGTAAACCTTACAGTCTTCACGGTTGAAGACGCTCTTGAAGAGATTATGAAATTAAAATCGATTCTTGGAACAGACAATAATGAGAATAAATAGGTAATTAACTGGAACGTTAACTAACTAAAACGAGAATTAACTAAAGCGGGAATTAACTAAAACGGGAATTAACTAAAACGGGAAGCTCCGAAAAATTCCTGAAAGATAATTTATAAAGAAAGTCGAAGGAAACATGCAGGAACCTGTCTTCAGTTACGTGCCTGGGGCTTCCATTATCCACAGGCTTGACCCCAGGACAAAAGTTACAGCCGTAATGCTGCTCGGAATTCTGACATTCAGGATTGATAATTTTGCAGGAATAGTGGCTCTTTTCGCATTTTTCTTTGTCCTCGCTTTACTCTCAGGATTGCCAGTAAAAGTGTTTCTCAGAGCAGTAAAGCCTATGATGCTGTTTATATTTTTTATCTTTCTTACGCAGATGTTTTTTACTGATGGAAGGCCCTTTGCTTCTTACTGGATTCTGCAGCCAAGTCTGGAAGGGCTGGAAAAAGGGCTCAAACTTGCTGCCCGATTTATATTCCTTTTGCTTTTTGCAGCCCTCCTGACAGCCAGCACTGATCCGTCTGCAATTACCTGCGGTGTAGAAAGGATGGTAAGGCCTTTGCCATTGCGCTGGCTGGGAATCAGCTCTTTTGAGCTTGCCACAATGATGAACATATCTATAGCATTTTTCCCCCTTCTGTTCGAGAGGGTAGAGCGGACAAAAGCGGCTCAGACTGCAAGAGGAATGGATTTCGTAAAAAATCCTCTCCGTTCAATTCCTGCCCTTGCAATTCCTTTGCTAAGAGGCATAATTCGGGATGCAGAAGAATTGGCCCTTGCAATGGAGGGCAGAGGTTATCAGGGAAGCCGAAGGACATCAATACACGAGCTTTCCATGCATAAAAACGACTGGAGAGCCCTTTTTATGCTCGCACTTTTTATTCTCTTTATTCTAATTCTCTGAACGAGTGCTCAAGAGGATTTTTATGAAATAAACACTCGAGCAGCTTTTTTATACCCGAAGAAGCCTAAGTTTTGACAAACTCTCAGTTTTGATAAATCTAAAGGTTTTAACAAACTCTAGAGTTTTAACATAACGCCAGGGTTCTGACAACTTTCTTAGGTGATGCAACTCCTAAATAGATATTAATATATGAACAGCTGTTCATATATTCATGCATGACAACTGTGAACGAGTTGACTCAATACAGCTAGAAAAATTGTTACAAAAAGTTCCGGACCCTGAAAGTATCACGCGGATGGCTGCAGTTTTTCAGGCGCTCCAGTCAGATACTCGTCTTAAGATCCTTTTCTTACTAAAGCAAAAGGATATGTGCGTCTGTGAACTCGAACAGGTACTTAGTGTCACTCAATCCGCAGTATCGCACGGGCTTCGAACCCTCAGGCAGCTTGACCTCGTACGGGTCAGAAGGGAAGGAAAATTTACAATTTATTATATTGCAGACAAGCACGTCCGCACACTAATTGAAATGTGCCTCGAACATGTGGAGGAAAAAGCATGAACTTTGAATTTTTAAACACTTTTCTGTTTTTTCTTTTAGGAGTTCTCCTGGAATCCTGGAATATTTTCGTAGAAACGGCTCCCTATCTGATTTTCGGCCTGGGTATTGCAGGTCTTCTCAATGTCCTGGTGCCTGACCAGAAGATCGTGGATTATCTTGGAGCGTCGGCAGGAAAAGTTCGCTCTGTTGTCAATGCAGCCCTTGCAGGCCTTCCCTTACCGCTCTGCTCTTGTGGAGTGGTTCCTACTGCTATGTCAATCAGAAAAAGGGGAGCTAATAGGGGAGCAACCCTTTCCTTCCTCATCTCAACTCCTGAGACAGGAGTAGACTCTATAGCGGTTAGTTACGCTCTCCTGGATCCTCTGATGGCAGTTTTCCGTCCACTTGCTGCCCTTGTGACCGCTGTCCTTGCAGGGCTAGCAGATAATTTTTTGATCGGGGAAAATTCGGAAAAGATGAATCTCAAAAAACCGGAAAATTACGGGAAAAAAGCAGGAGTTCTTGCAGTCT
Organism: Methanosarcina spelaei; assembly: GCF_002287235.1. Classification (GTDB taxonomy): domain Archaea; phylum Halobacteriota; class Methanosarcinia; order Methanosarcinales; family Methanosarcinaceae; genus Methanosarcina; species Methanosarcina spelaei. The sequence goes on along the minus strand of NZ_LMVP01000223.1, from coordinate 40,952 downwards.
CAACCTTTATCGGTACCCCTTTACAGGAAAAAACGTGTAGTTCTTCTTCTTCTTCTTCTTCTTCTTCTTCTTGCAGTTGCCATAAGCCAGCAGATTCCGGTAGCGAAAAAACTGAGTCTATAGGCACTATGACTAGGGCCATAGATGTAAAGCCTTCAGGATCAAAGCTTCTGAAAATCAATAATAACTCTGAAAACACCCAGAGGCTTTCCATGGTAAGTCCGGACTTCCGGAAAGAGGTTTCTTCCTGTGGATGTCAGGAATGCGGGTACGAAGAAAAAGAATTGGGAAAAGATGGGAAACATAAAAAATTCGGAAAAGAAGGCATAAATATGGAACCCGGAAAAGAAGGGATAAATCTGGAGCCCGGAGAAGATAGAAAAAATAAGGAGTCTATAAAATCCACGCTGATTAAAGGAGTTAAGTATGCTTATATCGAGCTGCCAGCCGAGATTTCCAAATGGATGCTCATCGGAATCTTTTTTGCAGGAATAATTTCCTATGCAATTCCTGAAAATCTGATTCAGAATTACCTGGGAGGCGGCTTTAATTCAATGCTGGTCATGCTCTTAGTGGGAATTCCACTTTATATCTGCGCAACAGCTTCTACTCCTCTTGCCGCAAGCCTCATATCCAAGGGCATGAGTCCGGGTACAGCTTTTGTTTTTCTACTTGCAGGCCCGGCAACCAATGCAGCAACTATAACGATGGTTGCGCGTTTTCTTGGTAAACGTTCGGCAGCTCTATATCTTGGTGTGATTTCCCTCTGCGCTCTTGGAGCAGGTTTTCTGCTGGACTGGTTTTATCTAAAACTCGGGATCAGTGCAGTAGCAACCGTAGGGGCTGCAAAAGAGCTGCTTCCCGAAGATCTAAAGTTGGGTTTTGCATTTTTCCTTCTCCCCTTGATGTTATATGGAATTTTCCGCAGTAAAAATGAATGCGGCTGCTCGGAATGCCACTGAAATCGAGGAGGAAATGAAAATAGTAAAGAGAATAGAATAGCAAAGAGAATAGAATAGCAAAGAGAATAGAATAGCAAAGAGAATAGAATAGCAAAGAGAATAGAATAGCAAAGAGAATAGAATAGCAAAGAGAATAGAATAGCAAAGAGAATAGAATAGCAAAGAGAATAGAATAGCAAAGAAAATAGAATAGCAAAGAGAATAGAAAAGGTACCAGCATATTATAAATCCTCAAAAATAGAATAATCATTATGCAGGAAAATCCCGAATCTCAAGAAAAAAAGGTAACTAAAAAAAGTTTTTTTGAAGTTCCAGGGATAGCTAAAGCCGAATCTGAAAGAGGAACAAGTACGAAACCTGGGGGGAAGACCGACATGACCAGTGAAAGTGGAGAACCTCTGCAAAGAAAGGAGCCGAAAAAGAACGAATTCAAATCTCAAGGAGAGCTTGAAACTGGCTATAAAGAGGAATCCTGGGAAAAACCTGAAAATATGGAAGAAGAAGCTGTAGGAAGTCCAACATTCAAAGAGAGAAAAGTCCCGGATAAAAGCGAGTTCAAGGCTCCGGGAGAACTTGAGGCCGGCTATACTGAGAGATCCTGGACAAAGCCTATAGATATGGAAGGGAGGGTTATCATAGAACCTGGAGAAAAAAAAGAGGAATTTCCTAGAGAAGCTGGAGAGAAGGTCAAAGAAGAATCCAGGAAAGCCCAGGAAGAAGCTAGAGGAGAAAAGCGTACTGCCTACACTATGAAAAAGCGTCTGACTAAAAGCAAGAAAGAACGTATGCTCTTCGGGGTCTGCGGAGGGTTGGGTGAGTACTTTGGCATTGACCCTACCTTTATGAGGCTTGCTTTCGCAGCCCTTGCTCTGCAAGGGGGAATTGGTATTGCCCTGTATATTATCCTGGCAATACTTATGCCTTCTGGAGAGGGATATAAAATGATTTCTAGCTCAGGGCAGTAACTTCCAGCAGTGAAATTTTAAAAAATTCTATTTTGTAAATTTTTTCTCTTAGCACTTTCCTTTTTCATGTTTTATTTCTTTCTCTTAGCACTTTCCTTTTTCATGTTTTATTTCTTTCTCTTAGCACTTTCCTTTTTCATGTTTTATTTCTTTCTCTTAGCACTTTCCTTTTTCAACTTTTAAGTTCATCTATGAGCTCATATCAAGTTTTTTTGATCAGTGTCATGTGAATACTAAATCCAAAGCGTAAATATGTGACTTTTTTCTGAGTAAATGTTAACTTCTTAGTTTCGAAATTAGTCAGTTTATCAAGCCTCAGAAAACAGCAGCAGTAACATCTAGCTGGCGTTGAAATATTAATATATATTTCCAAAAAATTTCGATAAGTTTTTATATAAGTGGCAGAGAAAATTATTCTTGTTAGTCAGTGAGCCCAGTTTTTTGGTGTCAGACCAGCTTTTTGATGTCAGACCAGCTTTTTGGTGTCAGATGAGGTAAGCAAGTGTGTCAATTAAACAAAAGCAAGAGTAAAGAAGCACGATGCGATAAAGACCGTTTAAAATATTCTTTAGCGGTTAGTCTTACTGCGGCAGTCATCACTGGTTTAATCTTATTTTTTCTTATAGGACATGGAGATTCTTCTTCAGCTCACCTGGCAATCACCGCGTTTATTGTTATGGTAGGTACAGCAATAACTTTTTTCATCCTGTGGACTGGCAGAGTTAACCTTCTCCGCATGGTAACCTTTATTGGAATGGATGGTTTAATTTTTACCATAGCGCTTAGTCTGGAACATGAGGTGAACAGGGGCAGCATTCTGCTGACAAGTCAAGCCTTGAACAATAATAGCGCTCCGATCTGTCCGATTACGATTCCGTTCGTAGCGGTGCCATACTTTATCGAGGGAAAAATGATTTTTCCATCTCCGGTCACATCGCTGTTTGCTGTTCTCTTCATGTGGCTCGGTCTTGTACTTATCCTGGGAAGAGGGTGGTGCGGCTGGATATGTTTTTTCGGATGGATGGATCAGTTTTTCGCATCTCTATTAAAGAAGCCTATCATACCTCTTGAAAACTCACCAAAATGGGCAAAATTATTTCCTTACGCATTTATGTTGTTCCTGATCCTGGTCAGTGCTGTCCTTCTGATACCTATCTTCTGCGCTTATATGTGCCCGCTGCGTATCATCTATGATCCGCCTGGCGTGACAACGACTTTCCAATGGATTACAGCACTGATATTCGTGACTGGCGGACTGATTTTTCTGGTGATAGGCCCGCTGCTCACAAAGAAAAGACTGTTCTGTAGCTTTATATGTCCACTTATGCCTGCTAATTCTATAATTGGGGTCATCAATCCGTTTAAGGTAAAAATCGACACAAATCTTTGCAAGAAATGTGGTTTATGTATAAAAAATTGTGAACTGTTCGCGATCAATGAAGAATCGCTTGCAATGGGAAAAACGACAATAGAGTGTGCCAAGTGCGGAAAGTGCATGGACAAATGTCCTGCAGGTGCGATCGATTACAAGTTGATGTTTACTGATCAGAGAATTAGGTTATATTTTATTCCGCTGGCAATTATTTTTAACTTGCTTATTGTGTCAGGCTTTGTATGGATGATTGTACAATATCTGACGACCGGTGAGATAGGGAGTATCCCATAATTGCATTTATTTTTGTTAACTGATAATAATGGAAGTTTCTGAAATGGCTATTGACAAAAAAAATATCAGGATATGGGTAATGTATCTGTACACGATTCTTATCGTGATTGCCGGTTTTGCGTTGTTAGCGAAGTTCTGAATGGTGGCTGATGATCATAGAGGCTGTTTCCCAGGGCATACTTTTAGGGCTGTCCACGGGTATTTTCTGTCTGGTCACCTGCGCTCCTGTATATGTGCCTTTTGTCTTATCGGAAGATCGAAAGTTGAGGCGAAATATACTATCCGTTGTAGAGATTGCAATGGGTAGGCTAATTGCCTACCTGTTTTTCGGTCTGATCCTGGGAATTTTCGGCAAGCAGATAGACGGTTCATGGCTTAACAGAGCTATCGGGATTGCTATGATTCTACTTTCCGTCTTGATGCTAGCCTTCGTAGCAGTAAAAAAATGGCCTCACTTCGGGTTATGCAAGCTAAGTAAAAAATACATGAATTATCCTGCCTTTTTTGGCTTCCTGACAGGAATTAATGTGTGTCCTCCATTCCTTCTGGCAATGTCCGCAGCTTTGTCGTACGCCAGTATTGCAGGCAGCGTATTACTATTTGGAGGATTTTTTGTTGGAACCTCATTTTATCTCATATTACTGGTGCCGCTGGGTCTCGCAGCTAAAGTGGAAAATATAAGGCAGATCGGGCTGATCACTTCAGTAATGTCAGGGTTAATGTTTCTCACATTGGGACTGGGGTACCTGTTATTATGAAAACAGATTTCATCCAGTGACTTTTTAGGCTTCATATTTTACAGAGTTTTTTATACATTACTCTATCTATGTCTCCTCCGATTTCGATTCTCCGATTTCGATTCTCCGATTTCGATTCTCCGATTTCGATTCTCCGATTTCGATTCTCCGATTTCGATTCTCCGATTTCGATTCTCCGATTTCGATTCTCCAATTTTAGCCCTACAATTTTAATCCTGCAATTTTGATTCTCTAATTTTAACCCTATAGTTTTAATCCTGCAATTTCGATCCATAATTTTAATATGAAACGTTTCAAATCAAAAGCTGCGCGTACTCTGGTAAAACTGCAGTTTACGTTAAGACTCTTTACTACAGAAAAGGCCTAAAAACAGAGAGGGCAGATAGAAAGTATAAAGCTCTACAGAAAAAGGGTAAGCATGTTGGAAAGAAAGAGAGTGAAAATAGTTTGCGCAGGTTAATTTGAAGTAAATAGAGAATTGAAAAACAATTTTCTAAGGCTGGGTGGAAAAAGGTAAAGAATTAAGCGGGCTCGAAGGGATTTGAACCCCCGACGTCTGGGTTAGAAGCCCAGCGCTATATCCTGGCTAAGCCACGAGCCCTGTTCGCTTTTCCTACTGCGGAATACGAAATGAGCGTTTTAACATAAAAGCTTTTTGCATGGATACATTAATTGGGACTGCAAATATCTTAAAATATTTATATAGAAGCGGAATTGTAATATATATTTAGTATATACTGACTTATTCGGCATTTTGCTTAGGAATTTGCCAGTATGGAAACTTCCCTGAGGCTTTGATTTATTTAAACCCCTCGCAGAGCTTACATACTGTCAATGAGTGAAAAAAGTAAATGGTTTATAGGGTTTGCATATTACAACCATATTTAACTGACATTATCAAGAAAATAGGTAAACTCTATAAAATAGTAAGATTGCAGAGGATTGTTCGCAAATGAGTGAGTTACTGATCTACTTGGATGGGAAGTTTGTTCCCAAATCCGAAGCCAAAGTTTCGGTCTATGACCATGGTTTCCTCTACGGCGACGGTGTTTTTGAAGGCATAAGGGCATACAACGGCCGTGTCTTTAAGTTAAAAGAGCATGTTGACAGGCTTTATGACTCGGCAAAAGCGATTGCAATGGATATCCCCCTTACAAAAGAAGAGATGAGCGAAGCAATACTTGAAACCCTCAGGAAAAATAACCTCAAAGATGCTTATATACGCCCTATTGTTTCAAGGGGAGTTGGAGATCTCGGACTTGACCCCCGCAATTGTGGGAAGCCCTGCGTGGTTGTCATAGCCCAGGGTTGGGGTGCCATGTACGGCGACCTGTATGAAGTCGGGCTCAAAGCTGTCAGTGTCTGTGTCCGGAGAAATGCCCCTGATGCCCTATCCCCGAATATCAAGTCTCTGAACTACCTGAACAATATCCTGGCAAAGATTGAAGCCAATGATAAAGGAGGAGATGAAGCCATTTTCCTGGATCAGAATGGCTTTGTCTGTGAGGGTTCCGGAGATAATATCTTCATAGTCAAGAACAATAAGGTTCTTACTCCCTTTACAATCAGCAATTTAAAAGGGGTTACCAGAGCCACAGCTATTGAACTTCTGGATGAGATGGGATGCAAAGTTACCGAGTCAAATCTTGGCCTGTTTGACCTTTACACAGCTGATGAAGTTTTTGTCACAGGCACTGCAGCTGAAGCTGCTCCTATAACCAGACTTGACGGAAGGATTATAGGCACAGGCAAACCCGGGCCCATGACGATGAAGATGGTTGAAGCTTTTGAGAAAATAACTCAGAGTACGGGAACACCAATTTATAAGTAAAGGGCAGCCCTGAAAAATTAAAGAAACAAAAAGGGCAGTAAAATCAAGCGGGATTTTTCCCGCCATGGTTCTTTTTGGACAATTTTCTGAAGCAGCTTTTGCCTGAACCTTTTTTAAATTCCTACCTACTGTTTTTGAGTTTCTTTTGAATTTTTTAAGCTTTTGTTTCAAATCCATATTCTAAGTTTATTCTAAGTTTTCTGATTCTCTACTTAAGTTTCTATTTGGAATAGCTTTGAGTTTCTATTTAGATTGCTACCTGAAATAATTTTGAGTTTCTATTTAAACTGCTAATTGGACTAATATTTGAGTTTCTTTTTAGACTTCAATTGAGCAGCTTTTAACTAACTTGCCTTCAAGGTTTTTCGAGGGGGAAAAGGTAAGTATAAAACATGTCTGGAAATGCTATTAAACTAGAAAATTTATCTGAAGGCCTATAAATTAGGGTTGAATTTCTATGAAACGCAAAGAATTTCGGAAACTTATCTCTGTAGAGAAAGCACGTGAAATAATAAACAACCTGCAAGTTTTTCCCAGACCGGAAAGCCTGGCCCTTGAAAACGCTTACGGTGAAATCCTTGCCGGGGATATTGTTACCGAAATTAATGTTCCTCCTTTTCCAAGAGCTGTAATGGACGGTTATGCGGTCAGGGCAGAGGATACATATGCATGCAGTGAAACCAGGCCTGTAGAACTCAAACTCCTGGGAAACCTCCCAGCAGGCTCGGATGCAAAACTCAAGGTTTCGGCAGGGGGAACCGTGGAAGTATCTACCGGATCTCCGATTCCTGAAGGCGCAAACGCTGTGGTCATGGTTGAATATAGCTCTGAAGGAGACGGAACAGTATCGATTTACAGTCCTGTAACTGTGGGAGAAAATATCATGAAAGCCGGTTCTGACATACGGAAGGGAGAACGCGTGCTCAGGGCAGGACGAAAGCTCGGAACCAGAGAAATAGGAGTGCTTGCTTCTATCGGAAAAAAGGATGTGCCTGTTCTAAAATTACAGGTTGGGATAATCTCAACAGGAGACGAGCTTGTGCAACCCGGAGAAAAACTTACTTCCGGGAAGATATATGACGCAAATTCTTACACTTTATATGCCGGCATACGTGAGTGTGGAGCCTTCCCTCTGCTTTATGGGATTGTGAAAGATAATGAGACCGCAATGAAAAAAACACTTGAAACTGCGGTTTCGGAGTGTGCCCTTATCCTGACTTCTGGCAGCACATCATCGGGAGCAGGAGACATTATGTACAGGCTCATTGACGAGATCGGAGAAACTCTTGCACATGGAATAAGTATAAAACCTGGAAAACCTGTGGTTATTGGAATAATACAAGGGGTTCCCATAATAGGATTGCCCGGAAACCCTACATCTGCATTGATGATTTTTAACGAGTTCGTAGCTCCCATGCTCAGAAAAGCCCTTGGAGAAGATAAAGCACTTAAAAAAACGGAGAGTGGAATTATGGGCACACGTTTCCGTTCAGAAGGAAGACAGCAACTTCTCCCAGTAGGCCTGATCCGGGGAAGGGTTTATCCTGCAGACAGAGGCTCAGGTGCCATAACCTCGCTTTCCGGAGCAGATGGCTTTATTAAAATTCCATCAAGTACAGAGTTTATTGAAGCGGGAACTCCTGTAGAAGTGACTCTTTTTGGGGAGGTTGAAAAACCTGACCTTCTGATAGCAGGTGGCTTCTGTCCTGGCCTTGATCTGCTTGAAGACCTTAGTGGACTTTATTTCAGGACCCTTTTCACAAGTTCAAGCGGAGGCTTCAGCGCAATTGCCTCAAACACAGCCGATATTGCAGGTGTGAATATGCCGTCAAGTGACCCAAGAGGACAGGACGGAATCCTGTCTAACGTCCCTACAATCGAGAATATGGGACTTTCAGGGACTGTTCTTGTCAAAGGTTACAGGCGTGAAGTCGGACTTATTGTCAGGCAGGATAGCCTGGTCTCTGGGATCTTGGGCCTTCCTGGAAAGCACCTTATTAACAGGAATCGGGGTTCAGGTGCAAGAGCTTTATTAGACCTGAAAATTGCAGAATTTATAGCTGGAAAAGGAATTAGTAAAAAAGAGTTTACAGATTCGATTCCTGGCTATGCATCCGGAGCGAAATCGGAAGTAGCTGTATGTGAGGCAGTTACCTCAGGAAAGGCCGAAGTAGGGGTGGGAATAAGGAGCTGTACCGAAAAGAATGGTCTCCACTTTATAAAAATTGCAGAAGAAGAATACGATTTCCTTATAAGGAAGGAAATTCTGGAAACTTCCGAAGTCCGCAAGTTTCTAGAAACTCTTACCTCCACAGAATTCGCTTCAAAGCTCCCCTCCGGGCTGCACGTTTATGAGAGGACAGGAGAAATAATCTTCTTCTAATGAAATAATCATAATGGATGGGAGAGATTGTCCTTTGAGATAGCCCCTTTGAATTAGAGGTGAAGTTCCTTTGAGACAGTTACTTGAACAAGAAAAGTGATCCCTTTGAGATAATTTTCCTTCGAACAGAGAGGTAATCCCTTTTAGATAGTTTTCCTTCGAACAAGAGAGATAATTTCTTAGAGATAATGTTCCCTCAAACGAGAGAGATAATTTCTTAGAGATAGTGTTCCCTCAAACAAGAGAGATAATTTCTTAGAGATAATGTTCCCTCAAACGAGAGAGATAATTTCTTAGAGATAGTGTTCCCTCAAACAAGAGAGATAATTTCTTAGAGATAGTGTTCCCTCAAACAAGAGAGGTAACCCCGTTGAGACAGTCCCTTTAAGTAAAAGAGACAGCTACTCCATTAAACTTGAGTGACTGTCTATTTGAATCAGTTCATGGTGAATAAACTTTTACCAGGATCAGTTTTCAATAAGCTTTAAATATTATTATATTTATTATGAAATATAAACGTTCTGAGTAACTCTATTATTCGTAATCGAGGTTCTCAAATTAGAATTTTGATTTAAAAACTTATCTTCTTTTTCACTATTCGTGGACGCATCTATTTTCTTATATTGGATTGCTAATAAGATAGCGTAGAACTGTTTGGAGATAAGAATACACATAGGAGATCTTCATAAAAACGATTGTCAAATTAGATCTGAATTTTTTAGAGCTAATTTGATAGCCTCGTAATTAGTAAACAAAAACATTCCATAGGTATATATATTTCATTTAACTATTCAGAATAAAATATCCAGACACGGATCTCTTTTGGATCAAAAAGGGTTTGTAGATATCGCTTGGAGCGATTTCTTTTTCCAATCAATATGAAAATCATTTCTTTAGTCTCTAAATCGGCAGGTTCCAGATGAGCAGCATACAGGAGCAAATACAGGAAGTCGAAGACGAACTTCGAAAGACCGTATACAATAAGGCAACTTCCCATCATATAGGCCGCCTCAAAGCCAAGCTAGCCCGCATGCGGGATGAAGTTGAGAAAAAAGCCTCGGCAAAAGGAGGAGGGGAAGGGTACTCGGTCAGAAAATCAGGAGATGGAACCGTCACCCTTGTAGGTTTTCCATCAGTAGGGAAATCTACGCTTCTGAACAAAATCACGGGTGCCAATTCTGCAGTGGCAGCATATGAGTTTACTACCCTTACAGTTGTGCCAGGCGTATTGGAACACAAAGGTGCAACAATCCAGTTCCTTGATGTCCCTGGGCTCGTAAAAGGCGCATCTTCAGGGCGTGGACGTGGAAAAGAAGTCATATCTGTTATCAGAAACTCGGATATGGTTATATTTTTGCTTGATGTCTTCCAGCCCAAGCATTACGAAGTACTTATGGACGAACTTTACCAGGCCGGCATTCGCGTTGATGAAGAACCCCCTGAGGTGGTATTCAAGAAAAAAGATAGGGGTGGGGTAGTGATCAATTCAACCGTTGACCTTGACCTGGATGAGGAAACTATCAAGGCTGTGCTGGATGAGTATAAGATCCACAACGCAAGTGTGCTTATAAGAGAAAACATAACGGTTGACCAGCTTATTGACGTCGTCCTGAGTAACCGCAGCTATGTCAGGTCTCTGATAGCTGTTAATAAGGTTGACCTTGCCTATCCCCAACTGATCGAAGAATGCAGAGAGCTATACCCTAACTCGATTTTTATTTCAGCCCATGAAGGCATTAACATCGAGGTTCTTAAAGAGGCTATTTACGACACGCTGGGTTTCATTCGAGTTTACTTAAAACCACAGGGTCAGCCTGCAGATATGGAAGAGCCCCTGATAGTTATGAGTGGGACCGACATAGGCCAGATTTGTGACCGTCTGCACAGGGACTTCCGCAGGAAGTTCCGCTATGCTCAAATCTGGGGCACCTCTGCAAAACATCCGGGACAGAGAGTAGGCCTCGACCATGGAATGCAGGATGAAGATATTCTTACAATTATCATTCAGAAATAAACATTCAGAAGTAAAACAAGTAAACATAAACATCTAGAAGTAAAACAAGTAAATATAAACATTCAGAAGTAAAACAAGTAAACATAAACATCCAGAAGTAAAACAAGTAAATATAAACATTCAGAAGTAAAACAACCTGCTTTCGGCAGGTCGACATAAAAATCCATTCAATTTTTCTATTGATATCGTTTTTTTTAGAACTTTTGATATTTAATTTAAATCAAAAATTACTAAATGTTAACCATAACATAATTAATATATATTTATAATATATGAGATAAAAGACAAATCATGCTAGATAGATAATCCGCAAGATGCTGTTTTTTAACTTAACCTACAAAAAATAACAATTAAGAATATTTAGATGTTGGAATGTGCTTGCTGCCGAATGTAGGAAACAAGTAAACATAAACATCCAAAAGTAAAACAAGTAAATATAAACATCCTGAAGTAAAACAAGAAGGAAAAATAAAGAAAAAACGGAAACGCGAAAAAGAAAATTTCTAATTCTTTCGCATTTACCTTCTTTTATAAGTTAATATAAGTTGTCATACGCTCTCAAAAGCCTGTATTGTTTCGGAGGAATTTGAAAAAACACTTTTCTTCCGAGCATTTTCGGAATCCATAGAGTCTCTTGCTTCAATTTCTTCTTCAAACTCGGCAGCGCATTCAGCCGGGCTTTTTCTGGAAGTGGTTTCAGGCATTTTCCTCAGCTCGAGATTTTCAGAAGCTCCAAGGCCATACCTTTCTTTTGCAGCTTCTATAATGGCCGCAAGCATTCCGGAATAGGAAATATTAGCATAAGCTGCCATCTTTGCCAAATGACCGTCCCAGCACCATCCAGGATTGGGGTTCACTTCAAGAAGTTTGGGTTTGCCTTCGGCATCAAGTCTCCAGTCAAAACGGGCATAATCACGGCAACCCAGCCTTGTAAAGAGAGCAAGACAGCACTTTACGATTTCCTTTCTGGTTTTTTCAGGGAGATCAGCAGGCACGGATTTTATGTTCCAGTAAGGAGAATCCGGAAGCCACTTCGCCTCATACCCGCAAATCTTTGGAAATTCTTCAGGTACTTCTGAGTAATCTTCTTCCGTAATAGGCAGTACATTGCATGAAGGCGGATTTCCAATAATGCCAACACTGATGTCTTTTCCTGGAAGAAACTCTTCCAGCAGGAAAGGCCTACAAGAACCCATCTTTTCTCGGGATGCCGCAAGAATTTCAAGAAGCTCCTCACGGTTATGGGCAATGCTTTTCTGTGTAATCCCAAAACTTGAGTCCCCTGAGTTGGGCTTTACAAGCAAGGGGAAAGAGAGAGACAGCTTTGAAAGCTCTGCATCTTCGGTTACAAGCATTCCCTTTGCTACAGGAATGCGCATCTCTCTGGCAACTCCCCTTATAATGGATTTGTCATAACAAAAAGCAAGACATTGAGGACCTGCTCCTGTATACGGGACATTTAACTGTTCAAGCAAAGCCGGGACATGAAGTTCTTTTGTGGGATCGTTATAAAATCCTTCATCACAGAGATTAAGTACAAGATCAATTTTCGCTGCTTTCTTCTTCAGATCCTCCAGTAAAGTTTCATGCCTGTCAAGAAAAGTAAATTTCATAAAAGAAATCTCTGCAAGTGCTTTTTTCATTCTCTCAAGGGTATCAAAATCATCGTCATCAAAGATACAGGCAGGCTTAACCTGATCTTCTTTTCGCGGATCTCCAAGCAAAACTGCAATATTCATTGGTTTTTTATTCCCGACTGCCTGGAGAGATGTAGGCCACGGTTTTTCAACAGAGGCCGAGACCAGAATTCTCTGTTCCATCATGCCTGCATCCTGGGTCCCAGCGGACACCGGACTGAAAGTAGTGTGAAAGGCGGGACTACTAAATCCTGACACTGTAAGCAGCTCAAAAAGGCTTTCTTTATTGTATAACCTTTCAGCGTAAAACTGGTCTGCAATCACGCCTTTGTCAATACGGCTTATCACTTCCCTGCAAATTAACCGATCTCCATCGGCCGAAAGAGCTCTTTCCCTGCAGACAAAATATTTCCTGTCCAGCCATTCCCATGATCTGGGCTGAAAACTCTTTTTCATGTAGTCTCCATCTACGGCATCGATGAAAACTCTGCCATCAGGCTTCAGAACCCTAAAAATTTCTTCAAGGACCTTTTGGTCTTGGAGCGTTGAGTCAAAGTAGCCAAAACTGTTACCCAGTATAGTAACCACGTCAAAAGTATCAGATGGGTAGGGAAGCTTTCTTGCATCTCCCTCTCTGAACCTTACTTGCAGGTTCTCTTTCTGTGCTCTTGTTCTGGCTTTCCTTATAAGGTACTGAGATCTGTCATATCCCTCTACGTTTGAAAAGCCTCTTCTTGCCAGTTCAAGTACGTGTCTCCCCTGTCCGCAACATAGATCAAGAATTTTTTCTTCAGGAGCCACTCCCAAAATGGAAACAATGAGATCGACCTCTTTTCTAGTAACCTCCATATCATCCAGAAGATCGGCATCGGTCTTAAGGTAAAGTGAGTTAAAAAGAGTCTGCCACCAGTCGGACCGGACATGAGTTTCAAGGTCTTCAACAGGCCCAAAGGTTTTCTTCTGTACAGTGCACCTGGCGCGCTTACGCCTGGTATTTGGATCTGTATTATTCTGGGTCATGATCTTATATCTTCCAGAAAAAAGTGTATGCACTTTGAGTATATCAAGTTTATTGGAGAGTTGAAAAGTATTTCTATTCACTAAAAAAGAGACAAAATTATTGAAACCAAAACTCCTTTAAATAGAGTTTTAGGTAGCAATAAACCTTGCAAATCAATTATAAGATAATATAGAACATATAAGTATTAGAGAAAGATAAAGTAAATAATAGCATCTAAAATTGTAATTAAGATTCCAATTCTGGAAAATTCAACAAATGAGATAGTTTTTCCTTCCTTTTCTGCATTTTGAATAATTATAACGTTACTTGCAGCTCCCAAGATCAAAAGATTTCCTGCAATTGTACTTCCCGCAGCAAGTGCCATCAACTGCCCCTGAGAAACCGTACTACCCATGGCAGGCAGATAGAGCGCTACAAAGGGAACATTAGATATGAGTTGGCTTAGTCCTATGCTGAGTGCGAGGATCATTGACACTGAACCTAACTGAGGAGATAACCTGGCAAGCAATTCCTGGCATGTTCCGGAAATCCACACGCTTTGCATTAACACAAACATTGAAACAAAAAAAACCAGGGTTGACCAGTCAATATTTTTCAGGATCTCAACGCGTTTTTTACTGAGCAGGACAGGCGATGCGGAGATAAGAGCAATCCAGCTCAGACTGAAATCCCAGGCAGGGAAAAACTCCACCAGGAAAATTTTACAGATTATGAGAATTAACAAAAGAGAAAGAGCCTTTTTTGCAGTACTGGCAAGTTCAGGATCGGTAATGATTTCTTCTGATTGAGTAAAAGTTGATTTTCCGAATTCCTCTCTGAAAAAGAGTTTTAGCACTATATAAGCAATTAAAAGGCAGATAAGGGTTGGTAGAGCGAGTGAATGCAAAAATACTACAAAAGGGGAATCCAGATTTCCATTGATTGCTATGAGAAGATTCTGTGGGTTTCCTATAGGGCTCATAACGCTTCCTGTAGTTACCCCGAATGCCAGGGAAAAGAGCATGAGTTTGGGAGATACATTGTACTTTCTGGAAAAACCCAGAACAAGTGGAGTCCCCATGATAGCCAGAGTATCATTCATGAGAACAGCTGAAAGAATTCCTGTAGAAAACAGCACAAGCAAAACAAGTTGATCCGTATCCTTTGCCCTGGAAACTATCCTATCCCCGATCCAGGCAAGATACCCACTCCTATTAAGTGCTTCTCCTACGCAAAAAGCCCCGAAAAGAAAGACAAGCACATCCGTATTAATCGCTGCAAGAGCTTCTTGCGGTGAAATCTCACCGAGCAACAGTACCAGTATCGCTCCAAAGGTCATGATTTGCCAGATCTGCAGCCTTAAAGACCCGACCTGCCTGAGAGCTGTAAGTACAAAGACGCCCAGAAGAGTAAGTACTGAAAGGTCAGGTAAAGGTACAGGAGAAGACAGTATAAACTCTATTGGCATAGGACCCACGAACTTAACAATATATATTTAGACTGTGATCTCAGCTTAAGTATAAAACTCCTGCGCTCAAAAGGAGACCTTCCTCAAAGAAGACCTTAATAAACAAGAAGATACAAAACATTTAAACGTAGGCTGACAGATTTTTAAAACATGACAATATGGTTTCCTTTTTCCGCAACTATCCGTCAGGAAGACAGTTTCTATATCTCAATCTGCCCTGAAGCTGATATAATTTGCAAGGGAACCACTATTGAAGAAGCTATTGAAAACCTGAAAGAAGAAGTGGAAAAATTCCTGGGGGAAAAGCTTTCTCAGGGATTTTCCAAAATTATATTTTACTGAGTTTAAATTTATAATCTTCTTCTGAAAACATAGATTCTTCTGATTGAAATCTTCTTTTGATTGAAATCTTCTTTTGATTGAAATCTTCTTTTGATTGAAATCTTCTTTTGATTGAAATCTTCTTTTGATTGATATATTCTTCTGATTGTCTATCTGATTGCCGTTAACTATCAGGAACAAGCAGTATTTTTCTGGAAACAATTCAACGGTTTTTCTCAGTCATAACTGAAAGAGAAAGTTCACAAGTGTTAGAAATGGCTGTTAATGGTCAGATACTGTTGCCGTTCTAGAGGCTCATAGTCTGCCGTCATCGTGAAAAATACCGTGAAAAGGTTAACGATAATACAGTAAAAAGGCTAACGATATTAGTATAATAGAATTAGTATAACAAAATTAGTATAACAAAATTGGTATAACAAAATAGTATAACAAAATTGGTATAACAAAATTGGTATAATAAACTTAGCATATAAACTTAGTATAATAGAATTAGTATAATAGAATTAGTATAATAGAATTAGTAGAAAAAATAAGAGAAACGTACATTAAAAGAAGGGTAAGGAAAAGCCCGGAAACTTATGTTCCCTTTACCGTAGCCCCCGATACGGTTGATCCGAAAATACGCTCCCCCAAGCATATTACTCGGAACAGGTTCAAAAGTTTCCAGGCAATTCTTTACTAACTATTCATACCCGTACTCACTCTTTCTGTTATCTCTATGTACAACATAAAATAATCCCTTTAATTATTTTAAATTAATTATATCAAAAATTAGTCTGAAACGAAAAATGCTTTCGCATAAAAAGTTTTAAAATCGGAGCCTGATTTAACGTTAAATAAGTTTTTAGTGTTTAAAACTTGAAACAAGAGTACGTTAGTAAAAATTTTGACTGTAATATCGAAAAATCAAATAGCAGATCACCAGACAAATTATAAAATTATATAAAAGAGTCCGGAAGGTAACACATTTACAAAATACCAGGCAATAAACGAAAGTAAAAAGAATTAAGGTCAATAGAAAGTTAAAACTAAATCAAATCATTTAACAAACTTATGTTAAGAAGCGTAAAACCCTGAGTCTTTAGCTCAGGGATATTCATTTATTACTTTATCGACACCTTAAAAGCTTGTTAATGAAGGAAGTGTCGCATGCCTGTAAAGGCCATGGCAACTCCTAGCCGATTTGCAGCATCAATGACTTCGCCGTCCCGAATTGATCCACCTGGAGAGACTATATAGTGTATGTTATTTTCTGCAGCATAAATTATACTATCATTGAAGGGGAAAAAGGCATCCGAGGCCATTACACACTCTGACATAACTTTCTTGCAGTAAGCTTCAAAGGAAGTTGGAGGATTTTCCCGTTCGTAAATTACCCTGAGATTTTCAACAGCTTTTGTGGCTGCAAGTTTGCGAATAGAGTCAACCCTATTCGGTTGTCCTGCACCCATAGCAAGTACCATAAAGAAACCTGGCTCGTACTCGTGAGCAAGGATCACTGCGTTGGATTTAGTTGACTTGCAGGCTTTAAGGCAAAATTCCGAAAGAGAGCGCTTCTCTTCAGGATAGGGAATATCTGTAACTGACTCCCATTTCTCGTAGAGGCCAATATCACGGCTCTGCTTGAGCA
This sequence comes from Methanosarcina spelaei, assembly GCF_002287235.1. Taxonomy (GTDB): domain Archaea; phylum Halobacteriota; class Methanosarcinia; order Methanosarcinales; family Methanosarcinaceae; genus Methanosarcina; species Methanosarcina spelaei. The sequence goes on along the minus strand of NZ_LMVP01000223.1, from coordinate 24,296 downwards.
TGCCTCCTATCACATACTTGTATGTGTATTCTGTCCCAAAAGCTTCTCTGAGTTCAGGCAGCTTAAGGAGTCGAAGGTTTTCACTTTTATTTTTCAGGTACTCAAGGGCATCGAGTTTGAAGTCAGGAGCAAGAATAATTTCCACAAATTTTCCGTTCAGAAAAGTTGCAGCTTCAAGGTCAAAGGTTTCGTTGGTGCAGATTATGCTTCCGTAAGCTGAAATTGGGTCTCCGTCCCAGGCAGCCTGAAGAGCCTGTAGGAGTGTGCTTCCGGTTGCAAGCCCGCATGGATTGTTGTGTTTTACGATCGCTACGGCAGGCTGAGCATTTCCAAGTTCTTTTATTGTCTGAAGGGCATTGTCTGCGTCCACATAGTTGTTATAGGAGAGTTCTTTTCCGTGCAGCTGGATAGCTTTTGCCAGGGTAGGACCTTCAATTTTGGGATCTTTATAAAAGTAGGCTTTCTGGTGCCAATTCTCCCCATAACGAAGTTTTACACCGTCGGTAAAGTTCAGGCGTAGCACGTTTTCCTCAAGCAGGGTTCTGCTCAGATAGGTGTCGATTGCTGCATCATAATCCGCAGTATGCCTGAAAGCCTTAACTGCAAGAGCAGCTCTGGTTGTCTCCGAAACTACACCTGTTGAGCGAAGTTCTTTGAGAACATGCCCGTAGTCCGAAGGGTCTGAGAGCACTGTAACCGAACGGTAGTTTTTAGCTGCCGAACGAAGAAGAGTTGGCCCTCCGATGTCTATGTTCTCAATGGCTTCTTCAAGTTCGACGCCTTCCTTTGAGACTGTTACCTCAAACGGATAGAGATTTACAGCCACCATGTCAATAAGCGAAATGTCTTCTCTTTCAGCCTCAGCCATCTGTTCCTTGCTCTCTCGCAGGCATAAGAGCCCGCCATGAATTCTTGGATGGAGAGTTTTGACCCTTCCTCCCATCATCTCTGGACAGCCTGTGACTTCCGAGACATCAGTAACTTCTATGCCGGCGTCGCGAAGAATTTTCGCTGTCCCGCCTGTTGAAATAATCTTCACGCCAAATGATTCAAGCCCGCGTGCGAATTCTGCAATTCCTGTCTTGTCTGAGACGCTGAGCAGTGCCCTCTTTACCAAAAAATCACCAATATCCTTGGTTTAAAAATTCTTAGCTATAAAACTTATGGTCTACACATTATTATATTAAAAAAGGGCGTTTTTTCCGGATAAACCGGACTTATATTTTACAAACTCAGTATTTCCGTTAAGGTACTGCCAGAACCCTTCTGGAAATCTAGTTCTTTAAGTTTTTGGTACTTTTCATGCATAATTCTCTAAAGCCACACTTTTTGCTTCATTTTCTGGATCAGAGTCCAGGTGAAATACTTATTCTCTGAAATCAAAATGGATAAAAATTGCATATAATATATACTTTTAAAATATCTTCTTTATTCATTTCAGAAAATAATATCAGAGGGTAGGGGAGTTCATGGAAAAGAAATATGATATTATAATTATCGGGACGGGTACTGCGGGCAGAAGCTTTGCAGGTAAAGTTGCACATTCAGGGTTAAAGATCGCTATAATTGATTCCAGGGAATATGGGGGCACCTGTCCTCTAAGGGGATGTGATCCGAAAGAAGTGCTTACCAATACTGCTGGTGTTACTGACTCTAATAATCGGCTAATAGGAAAAGGTGTAGGGATAGGTACTCCTTTAAAACTTGACTGGACTTCACTCATCGAGTTCAAAAAGACATTTACGGAGGGATATTCCAGCAAAACAGAGAAACATCTGGTTGAGATGGGAATTGATACATATCATGGGAGAGCGCATTTTGAAAACCAAAACACAGTCATTGTTGGAGAGGACAAACTTAAAGGAGAGTATATTTTCCTGGCTACAGGTGCAAGGCCCAGAAAACTCAATATTCCAGGTGAGGAGTATGTTACTACAAGCGAGAAGTTATTAGAAACCAAAAAGCTTCCTGATAAAATTATTTTCATCGGTGGCGGGTATATATCCATGGAGTTCGCTCATGTTGCGCGAAGAACTGGAGCTGAAGTAACAATCCTGCATAGAAGTGAAAGGGTCCTGGGAGCTTTTGATTCTGATATGGTAAATCTGCTTGTGAAAGCCTCTGAAGCCTCAGGAATTAAGATCCTTATAAACAAACCAGTAGTCTCGATAGAAAAAGACGAGAATGGCTTTCTGGTCAAGACTAAATCTAAGTCTGAAACTGAACCAGAAACTCAGATTTTCCGTACGGATATGGTAGTGCACGGAGCAGGTCGTGTAGCCGATATAGAGAACCTGCGTCTTGAGAACGCCGGAGTTAAAACCGAAAAGGGAGCTATTGTGGTTGATAAGCACATGAGGACCTCAAACTCCCGGATCTATGCAGGTGGAGACTGCGCATTGGAGGGCGTGCAATTAACTCCTGTTGCAAGTCTCCAGGGAGAAGTTGCCGCAATTAATGTCCTTGAGGGTGATAGTATTGAGGCAGACTATAAAGGCATTCCAAGTGCAGTCTTTACCATTCCGGTTCTCGCGTCGGTAGGAATCAGTGTCTCTAAAGATAGTGATAAGTATAAAGTTATTTTCCAGGACAGAAGCAATTGGTATACAACTCGGAAAGCAGGAATGGAGTTTGCGGCTTCAAAAGTAATTATCGATGAAGCAAACGACCGTATAATGGGAGCACATATTCTGGGTCCTAATGCCGAAGAAGCTATCAATATTTTTGCTGCGGTAATGAGGCTGGGGTTTAAAGCCTCGGACATAAAAAGACTGATCTTTACCTATCCTACTACATGTTCGGATATTCCTTATATGCTGTAACCTGCTGGATCGGACATAAACTCAAACTTCAAGGGACATTGAAAGTACTGTTTCCTCAAACAAATAAGTTTCTGGCTAAATTATGAAATGACTGGAAGACGGAGTTAACATGCCTGAAAAAAAGCCAAAAAAATCTGATACTGAGGATTTTGTTTCTGAATACAATATTCCTGATAACAGACATAACTTCGACCGGATCTGGGCTCTTCTAAAAGAAGAGTATCCTGATGTAAAACCTTCTCTTAACTACAGCAATCCTCTTGAACTTCTTGTGGCAACTGTTCTTTCAGCTCAGTCAACCGATGTACAGATTAACAGAGTGACTGATAAATTATTCAAAAAGTACAGGACTGCAGAAGATTATGCCAGTGCTGATCTCAGGGAACTTGAAAATGATCTATATTCCACAGGCTTTTATAAAAGCAAGGCAAAGAATATCAAAACGGCTGCTCAGATGATTGTTGAAAAGTATAATGGTGAAGTTCCGAAAACTATGCAAGAGCTTATTAGTCTGCCAGGCGTCGGAAGGAAAACGGCTAATATAGTACTTTCCAGAGCATTCGGAGTAGTAGAGGGAATTGCTGTAGATACCCATGTAAAAAGGGTTTCCAGAAGGTTGGGACTCACGAAAAACTCCGACCCCGCTAAAATTGAACAGGATCTTATCTCACTTGCCAGAAAGGAAGATCTTGATTCAATCTCCATGACCCTGATCTATCATGGGAGGAAAATCTGTCAGGCAAGGAGACCAAAGTGTAAAATCTGTATTGTAAAGGACTTATGTCCTTCCAGTATTATATTTATTGGCAGTAGCTGAGACGTTTCTTCCAGAGATATGCAAGTCGTTTCTCCTCTACCTTTCGGGAAGAGAAACGATTTTTTGAAAAAAGAACTCTATTTTATGTCAGATTTTTTTGCTGAAAACTTTGCCCAGCCCTAGACTGATTGCCAGTACTGCAAGTGTTCCAACGGCTATTGCTGCTACTTCTCCCCCTTTTCCCAGGCCTTCTATTGAATAATCGGGCATTGGAGAGCTTACTACAGGTTCAGTCGCTTCAATTTGGGAAATTTTCGATTCTTCAACTATCCCTCCAGCAGCACTTTCCAGTCCGTCTGGGTCGGAGGATGCAAGGAAAGGAGCTAGAATTGCAAGCAGAAGTGCAATTGCAATTCCGACGTAAAAGAATTTCACGTTTGATTTTCCGCTCATGCGTGTGTCTCCTTTTTATTCTTTTCTGATCTGGCAGTAAAATTATCCTCAAGAAGGTCAGGGCGGGATTTTGCAATCGCCATGATTACAATTGAAGTGATCAGGCCTTCACCAATAAAACCAATTATAAGATGATATGTGCCCATGGCAACCAGGCCGGGAACCAGTGGGAAAGTACCTGCAATCCACATCTCAACCGCACAGACTACTGCCGAAATAAAGAGACCGAGCCAGGCGCCTCCAAAACTCGCAATACTTGTACCTACACTTTTTCGAAGGGCAACGTATGTATAATATCCGATAAATCCGGAAATAACACCCATATTCAGAATATTCGCTCCCATAGTAGTGACTCCCCCGTCACCGAAGGCGAATCCTTGCACAATCAGGACTAGAGTAAGCACAAGAACCCCAGCCCATGGGCTTCCAAAGACAATAGCAACAAGGGCTGCTCCTACCATATGTCCACTTGTTCCCATCCCGATGGGAATATTCATGGCCTGGATTGCAAAAATTCCTGCAGCAAGGGCGGCAAGAATCGGTACTTTCATCTCGTCAAGCTCGTTTTTTGCCCATTTCATTGACGTTATTATAAACGGAAGGGCTATAATCCAGTAAATCACTGCCTGGCTAAGCGGTATGAATGAATCAGGTATATGCATTTCACTTTTCCCTCTTTTTACTCCTATTTCTTATTTAGCATGAAAATGCTGCCATCAGCATGCATTTTCATATAGTTGTGCATGTTATTCAAGGAATATCATGTTTGTTTCCTGCAAAAATCCGAACAGGAGTTTTTTAGGTTCAGGAATATTTCTGAAGCAAGGAATTGATAAATATCTTTAACATGAAATCTAAAAGTTCTTTCAGGAGCAGCCTTAATATTTTTGAGTTTACTACAATGTTTCAGGCAACTGTTTTTAAAGAATACAATCAATAACAAGTTAGATAATACCACATTGTTTAGTATTACATATATACGTTTTGATATTACTTTTTTCGATAATCTTTTTATTGACACCTTCTTCAGTACTTTTATTTTTATTTTTAATCAGATTAAGTATCCTTGTATCTTCCATTAAGTCAAACAAGTCAAACATGTGTTTTCCATTAAGTCAAACATGTGTTCTCATTAATTTCTTGACTCTATCCCCTAATTTGTTTTGAAATTAATGAAAAATAACTGGAGATTTTTGTTCCAACGTAGATAGAGAAAACTTGTCGATTAAGTCTAAAAGGGTTAAACTGTTTTGTTTCCTTGCGTCATTTTCCTGCATTGTGTTTATCTATATTATCTAGCTTTTTAAACTCTTCACTCACTCTCAATGTTTTGTCACTTCAAGATGATAAATTCTCCATAAAACAATGTCCAGATTGCGTAAGAATAATCTCGCTGTAGTTAATAATTTGTAACAGGAAATATACCAAAAGTCTTAAATATTAGCTGGTAATATCGATAAAGGATCTCTGGCGAACAGACACAAATAAAAAATTACCTCCTAAATCGCCTAAGTCATCTGAACTCCTTTTTGCCCCTGCCTGTGGTAATAAAGCAGGCAGGGATTTAGTGCAAAGGTGTAGAATTTCCAGTTAAATTAAGGATTTTTTTCATAGCTGTTTGTTGTCTAAATTTATCAATTTTTATTACCTTTGTAGGAATGTTCTTATTTTTTACATACTATAAGAGAATCAGATTAGTGAAAGAATCAGATTAGTGAAAGAATCAGATTAGTGAGAGAATCATATATACTCAATTCTGGTAAATATCATAAGTGATTTCGAGCTTTATGCTATGGTTTATTATTTCGATCATTTAAATCTGATTTTGAGCTAAATAAGTTAATTTAGCCCCAAATTTTTCAATTTACCTCATTCTCATCTCTGGTTATCATCAATTCTATCATACAGTTTTTCCAGATCCTTCTGCAACCTGTTAACTTCTTCTTTCCAATTTTTTTTATTAATTTCCATACAGGGTCCCGTTTTCAAAGCTGTCAGTTTCACATAGTCCTGGGAAATTTTTCTGTTGCTGCATGGAAGGCCAAAAGCCAGATCGGTTTTTTTAATGCTGTATTTTTCGTGGATCAGAAACTCGTAAAGTTCACTAACCAAATCTGATTTTTCTTCGGAGTTTTTGGAAAAACTTGGGTAAAGGTCAACCAGATTTCGTAGGTGGTACCGGACACCGCAACCTTCAGGGCACAATTTTTTCGAGTTTGTAAACTTAAGCAGTTCTTTGAATTCAAGGAAAATATTTGTCTGCTCCAAACCTGAGTGTAGAGTTTTTCCATGGAATATAAGAATATGGATGCACTCGTGAAAGAGGATTTTTGCTATAAGGAATTCAATTCTATCCTGTAAATTCCATAATTTTTCAACCAATTTTCTTTCCCACAACTCATATGGGTTTACCAGAACAAGGGATTTATATATTATTTTCTTGTTTTCTTTATAAATGATTTTTCTCGGTTCGAAGGCTAATCCCGGCATTGTTCCATAAAATTGCACTCGAACCGCCAGATCCCAGCAGTGTTCCCATTCCCTGAAACGCACACTTTTTATCCGATAATATTTTCCGTCAAAGTTAACTTCCTCAATTAGCTTGTACAGATCCTCACTTTGTTCTTTAACAAGAGCTTTTATTACAGTTTCCCGATAAATATTCAAATCGAGATAGAGAAGACCTGGAGAACAAAATGAACAGTCAGGAGCAGGATTAGAAACAGGATAAGTAAAAGGTGATAAGTATAGGCCAGTAGGAGGAACTGGTGAAGATACAGGAATTAACTTATCCCGCACTCTATGTACCAGCAAAGTATTTTTTTTCTTTGGCAAAAATTTCTTTGTTCTGATTTCCTGCACCGTATCTACCCCTTTTATACCCTATTTTCCCACAACAAAACGTTAATAGGTATTAACAAATTTAATTTCAGTATTACTATATATTAAAATATCCTAAATAATAAATACTTTATCCTACTAAACCAAACAATATTAAAATTCAGTACGCGGATAGAAACTCAGATTACTTATATTTTTAGGAGTGCCGGCTCTGAGGATGGGGGATTTTAAAGCTTTTAATTCTCAAAATAGCCTTATAGAAACCTATTGAATCCACATCTACTGAAATATTTGTATTCTTTGAAATGACCTTTTTAACTGATCTCTATTATTAAATTTCACTCTGGTATTATTTCTATAGACAAATTTATTAACTTTGTACTCAAATTATAAACAATAGAAATTAACCTATCTTAAGAAATCTGTTAAACGTATGAACAAGAAGTTGAGAAAATCCTGTAGGTCAGGAAAGGAGTAAAATATGTCTGAGAAAATTGCAAGAGCAAGTGGTATTAGGCTAAAAAATGCACGCATAAAGTGTCAGAAAATAAAACTCCTTCAGTCGAAACCATTAGTCGTAAAGAGCGACACTGAAGAATACAACAACCAATAGAACTAAGTGATATTAGTTTCTGAGACTGGTTTCAAATTTATGTGAAATTATCAACACTGCCGAAAAAAGGAAAGTAGAAAGATCTTTATTTTATAATTCCGTGGAAGTGTTTTATAGACTGCAATAAAATTATTGCCAGTTCTCCTTTTTTCAGAAATCGGATTTGTAAACGCCTCAGTCAATCTTCTTCTGGAGGCACAGAGATTTGAAAAAGCAGTCAGTCCCACAGTTGAAAAAGCAGTCAGTCCCACAGAGGATTCTTGGTAGTAACTCAATTTTTCTGATTTAGGGGAAGAAAAAATTAGAACAAATTCCTGCAATCCGGATAAATTAAGTCCAAGACGTCTCACATTTGTCTTCTCTCTGTTACCTGTAAGCCTTCTAATGCTCAATTTTCTAAAATGTTGAAAAGAAGTGGAAACTCAGAAAATGTTAAAAAGCAGTGTAAGCAGTCCTCTCATACAGACATGTGAATATATAATATGAAGCCTGCACTCAGGAGCAGAAACAAGATATCTTGAGTTCTTATTTTTGTTCTATAGTAGGCCTTTTCGTAACCACTTCCGTAGCCTCTGCAAAGCATGCTTATATAGGTCCTTTCTCCCTGCTCGTAGGAACGTATAAAAATTGAACTCATGCTGTTCCCTACTTGCTCGATGATCCATCTTCTTGGCACATCTTTGTTCCATATATCAAAGAGCCTTGTTTGCTGTGCGGTCTTTATCCTTTTGAGAACAGTCCAAAAAAGGAAGAGGTAGCGTACCATCATGCTCAAAAGGAGTGTAAATTCACCTGGGATACCTATTCTGCTTGCAGCTGCAACCATGTCCCTGAGCCGCGTAGTAGAAGAAAATAGAATTACAGCTGTTATGCATACCAGAAATTTCGCAAACAGTGTGCTTCCAAAATTAAGTCCTTCATAAGTTATACTGAGCCCGAAAGGCAGATCAAGAGGATATGGAGTATAATTTTCTATAAAGGAAGGTCTAAGGAATGGCTGGATAAGGACAATTGCAAGTCCGAACGGTAAAATCGTAAGAACACGAAGGAAAAAGTACCTTAAGTCGAGCCCTGCAACAAGCACCAGAAGCAGCAAATAAACCTCTATGGAAAAAAGGCGGACCATATTTTTTTCGTGAATCCGGGGCAGGCTAACTGCATAAATGATTATTGCAAGTGCAAAGAGCAGCTTTATCCTGGGGTCAAGCCTGTGTACTGGACTGTCTTTATATGATTCGCGTTCAATATCCGTGAGCGTTACCATTGAAACTTCTCCTCTGAAGGACTCTTTCCGGCTTTCACTCAAGCTTCACCTTTTGATGTCCCAAGCTTACGAGCTGCAATATTTCGTCTCTGGCTGCTTCTGCTGTTATCTGTATGTTAACATTGAGTCCTTTTTGCTGGAGCATTTCAAATACTTCAGCCACTCTCGGAAGTCTGAGGTGGGCTTTCCTAAGAAGTTCGGGGTCGCTGAAAATCTCATTCGGGCTTCCGTCAGCTTCAAGTCTTCCATGATGGAGAACAAAAACTCTTTCTGCAAAATAAGGGACCACATCCACATCATGGGTAGAAAGAAGCAGGGTGATTCCAAGCTTCCTGTTCATCTTCATGATTAACTCAAGAACGCGAGCCGAACTGAGAGGGTCAAGTCCGGCGGTTGGCTCATCAAGGACTATAACTTCAGGGCGCATGGCAAGGATACCTGCGATTGCTACAAGTTTCTTCTGTCCTCCGCTAAGATGATGCGGGGCCCTTTCCTCAAAACCTGTGAGTCCGACCATTTCAAGGGCTTCTTTGACTCTCCTTTCGACTTCATTTCTGGGCAAACCCATATTAATTGGCCCAAAAGCAATATCTTCTTCAACACTTGGAGCAAGCACCTGGTCATCAGGGTCCTGGAAGACGATTCCTACGGTTTCCCTGCATTTCCTGAGATTTTTCTTAGTTACTTTTTCCCCTTTTATCAGGACTTCCCCTGAAAGAGGCCTAAGGATCCCGTTAAGATGTTTGAACAAAGTTGATTTTCCTGCTCCATTAGCCCCAAGCACTGCAACTCTTTCTCCTTTGAATACTTTGAGATTGACTCTATCCAGAGCGTTCGAATCAAGATGAGGATATCTATGGCATAAGTCTCTGACTTCCAGTACAGGAATGCCGCTTCTTTCGAAGGCTTTGCCCGATTTTTCGGAACATGTTCCGGATATCTGGCTTGTTTTGTCTGTTGATTCTTTCGGGAAAGTTTCCGTTTCTTCTGAGTCGTATGGGAAATTCGGAGTACTCATACTGAAAACATCCTGTATGAAAATCGCGCCTAGTTCTGAAAACTAACTTTTTTTAAAAATAGTATTACAACTAACGAAGTTATCTTTCTTATTTGTTATGGTTTGTAATTCTCCTTTTGCTTATTATATCTTGTTTAATTTTCGTTTTGATTCGAGTTTAATTTGCAGTGCTATGTTGCGTGCCTAATAAAAATTATCTTGAGGACGGAAATAAGCAATCCAAGAAAATACCTAAAACATATATACTCAAATATGAAATTATTTTGAAACCCAAGAACTAAATAACCTTAAAGTAGGACATATTCCCCAAATTATAGAAAATTTCGTTCCGAAATAACTGCTAATTTAATTTTTGTGTAATTTCCAATAAGAAAAAATAAAGGAGTAAATATATAAATTTCAACTTTTCTAGTTAGTTCTCTCAACATCAATCTGAGTTTGATAGGTTTTTGTTTTCTCTCTTTGGTGTATCAAAGAAAATGTACAGCACGCTACTATGAATCATGAAATACATCCTTGATTCAGAATCATAAATTACCCTTGAATTCATATCAACAGCTGCGTCTACAAGTCCCTGGAGGGAACCTATCTCAACTTTGATAAGGGAACTTACATTTTCGGGAAGCTTGCCTTTGCTGACGAACTCCTTAAAAGGTTCGCGGCTACGTTCCTTTTCTAGTTTTTCAATATAATTCGGCTCGATTTTATTTGTTTTCACACAGAGTAGAGTAACCCCAACAAAAATCAGGTTAAGCAGGAATAAGAGTAGAGGTATCTTAATGGTTGACAGTGAAGGGGAATTTTTGACACTTATCTTTTTAGTTACATTAGTATCCTGACTGAATTCCAGTTCTTCAGGCATCTGATAGTATGAAGAACTTATTACCAGAGGTATAACAAAATCTTTTGTACCCTGGACGTTCTCTCCGTTTATTTTTCCGTTATAACTGACGCGATTTACAATTTCTATTGTTGCGTCATCTGAGCATTCTAGCTGTTCCTGAACGTCTTTAACTATTGAGTGAATTTCGGACACGTTAAGGGAAAAGTTTCTAGTTACGGATGTTCCAGTCCAGGTTTCAGTACCTTCTTTATATTTCAAAGGAAATACTTTCTGCCAGAAAATTTTCTCTTCTTTACCTGATCCCTCAGTTTCAGATCCATTATTTCCATAATATTCATCAGTCTCAGATTCTCCCTTATCAGTTGCAACAACTATTGTTTGTATCTTTCCTCTGATATCAGAAGAATCATTAGCCTCAAGATTGTAAGTGAATGACATGTCAACAGTGGGAGATACGGCAAAATAATACGCAGGCATTCCCAATTTAAGCGTGGTTCCTTTTCCGTAGAGTGGATTTTCCTTTGTTACAGGCACCGTATAATTATAGGACCCATGATGTGTATATAGAGTAACTACTTCATCTTTGTCTTCATAGACGGCCCTTGAAGTTTCGTAAGTCCAGAACCCGCAAAGAATCAGCATTATTCCAAATAAAAGTATGAGTATTTTATGTCTGTCTATTATGGCATTTTTAAGTTTAAACAATAGAATTTTCAGAATATCGCCTTCATATTTCCCTAATGAATAAACATTCCAATTTAATCAAAATGTTTTATAATCACAATTTTATAAATTTAATTCTAAATTTAAAGGTATCTAATAGCTAGTCCCAGAACTCAATATTCTTTCTGAACCCAGTAATCCTAGTACTTCGATTCCTAAGTACACTCATAAAACTGAAATTCTAAACCTATTCATTGATCAATAAACTCTTCCTTCGATTATTGATCAATTTTTGAATCGATACACTAGTAATTAACCTGATTCAGGTGAAAAACAGTTCTGAAATTTTACTGATTTTTGAGAGTAAAATCGGTTATAGGATGAGCTCAAGATAAAGTTGAATTTGTTCCAGATCTGTTTCATATTTACAACGAAATAATTAAAGTAATAAGATATTTACAAAATATTTATTGACATCAAATCAGCCTTTTTGCTCACAAACTTTTTGATATATCCTTATATTTGCATATTATTTTATTACATATCGTTAAGCTAACTTCCTTATAAATTTACAAAGCGGAAAGTTCGTTTCCACTGTGCAAACATTCGGTAAAATCTAATCCTTTTCCTACGTCCTCCAATTGTAGATTTCCTGTACCATATAGGAAGTAATATTAGTGTAAAAATTGAGGCATAAACTACAATTTCGGCAGCTACAGGAAGATAGGGATTTATTTTTGTAAGTTCTAGTATCCAGAAAACAGGCAGAATATAAGGGACAGTGTTCAATTTTGCAGGGGTATTTTCCGGCGCAATAACTTGAGTTTCATTATTCTGGGGAATCACTCCGTACCAATGATCAATTGAAAGTGTTTGCTTTGGGTCATCAGGCGTGAAAACATATATCATAGAAAGAAATCCTGAGTTTTCTATATTGTTTTCTTTATTTAGAATTACAGGCCCATTTTCTCCCAGATTTTGTGTAATTATCCCTGTAAAAATAAGCCCATTTATAAGAATGAGTGCTGTCAGTTTCTTCCCTTTAACTTCATAAAAAGCTTTCGTCGTTGTTTTTTTGCGTTTTCTTTCTATTTTTCTGGCATGTTGAGGGCTACTATATAGAATTATATTCCATATTTCACCAATCACGATTAAACTTGCAGGCAATATAACCATGAGGAAAAAAATATTTTTATTTTTTGCAATCTTCGGTAGGTAGCCTACAAATGGGATGACAAAGACCATTTGTCCGACAGCTTTTGATGCGGTCACGTTGAAGTTGTCTTCTGCATTGTTTGCATCCCCTTTTGTCTTAAAAATCAGTTCCTTATCTTCTTTTAAGGTGATGATCCGATGAGTTACGTAGGTATTAGGTTTACCTCCAGGATCCTGAAAAGTTAAGATATCTCCAACAGTAAGGTCGTTCAGGTCTACCGATTTTACAACTATTATATCTCCAGGTAGCATTAGGGGCGTCATGCTCCCGCTTAATACTATAAAAGCTTTCTCTGATCCTGTAATGAACGGAATCAAGGCCTTGAACAGAAAAATCGCAATGATAAGGACAATTGCTGCTTGAAGAACTTCTTTTTTATTCATTTTTTATTCCCGTACTGGAACTTCTATTTTCAGAATTATCAACCCTAATTTGGATAAGTTTCAATTTTTGAGTTCAGTCTTTTCCAGAGATATTTCACTGACGTAGCCTTTACTAAACTCAAACGAAGTAAAATCTTTCAAATTAGGTTACCTTGGAATTTCATTCACAATAATTTTACTTGTTTTTGCACTCGTGCCATTATCATTGTCTGCGGTCAGGTTAACGCTATAATTTCCTGCTTCTGAAAAAGTATGCACAGGTTCTTGCTCTCTTGAAGTGCTTCCGTCACCAAAATCCCATTCCCATTCAGTTACATTTTCCGAAAGATCTGTGAACTGAACTGTCAAAGGAACATATCCATCAGTTAAATTACTGGTGAAGTTTGCAACCGGAAGTATGGGTTGTAAAATGGTTATTGTGGCAAGTTTTGAACTGGTGCCGTTTTCGTTATTTACTGTCAGGTTAACGTTATAATTTCCTGCTGCTGAGTAAAGATGCATCGGATTTTTCTCAGTTGAAGTATCTCCGTCTCCAAAATTCCAGTTTATCATAGTTGCATTTTCCGAAAGGTCAGTAAACTGAACTGTCAGAGGAGTATAACCCTCAGTTAAATTACTGGTGAAATTTGCAACCGGAAATATGGGTTGTAAAATGGTTATTGTGTTAAGTTTTGAACTAGTAAGTTTTGAACTAGTAAGTTTTGAACCAGTGCCGTTTTCGTTGTTTACTGTCAGGTTAACTTTATAACTTCCTGCTTCTGAAAAAGTATGCACTGGGTTCTGATCGGTAGAAGTTTCTCCATTTCCAAAATCCCATTTCCATTCAGTTGCATTTTCAGAAAGATCAGTAAACTGTACAGTCAAAGGAGCATAACCTTCAGTTGCATTACTGCTGAAGTTTGCAACTGGGAATGTTCCGGCAAATTGCTTTTGAACAGTTATTGTGGCGAGTTTCGAGCTTGTTCCATTTTCATTACGTACTGTCAAATTAACGCTATAGTTTCCTGATGCAGAGTAAATATGAACTGGGTCATGATCGGTTGAAGTATCTCCATCTCCGAAGTTCCAGTTTATCTCAGTTGCATTTTTCGAGCTGTCTGTAAACTGAACTGTCAGAGGAGCAAAACCATCTGTTACATTACTGGTGAAGTTTGCAACCGGAATGACTGCAATTTGTTCATGAACGTTTATTGTGGCAAGCTTTGAACTAGTGCTGTTTTCGTTACTTACTGTCAGGTTAACGTTATAATTTCCCGCTACTGAGAAGGTATGCATCTGATTTTGCTGAGTTGAAGTATCTCCGTCTCCAAAGTTCCAGTCCCATTCAGTTGCATTTTGCGAGAGATCTGTAAACTTAACTGTCAGAGGAGCAAAACCATCTGTTACATTACTGGTGAAGTTTGCAATCGGAATGGCTCCATCAGGTTGTTCATGAATGGTTATTGTGGCAAGCTTTGAATCTGTACCATTTTCATTGTTTGCAATCAAGCTGACTTCATAGGTCCCTGTTGCAGAGTAAGTATGCACTGGATCTTGTTCACTTGAAGTATCTCCGTCTCCGAATTCCCAGTTCCATTCGGTTACATTTTCCGAAAGATCAGTAAACTGTACAGTCAAGGGGGTATAACCTTCAGTTACGTTGCTTCTAAAGTTTGCAACCGGAGTAATCTCCTCATCTTTTTCTATAGTTGTTGTGGAACCAGAACTTGAGCCCATGCTTGAACTCAAGTCCATGCTTGAACTCATGTTGTTTTCACTGGCTTCTATCAGGGTAATTGTCCTGTTTACTGCTGTAGAGGAATTATTAGTCAGATTTTCTGCTGAACTTATGTTATTCAGAAATGAACTTACATTATTAGAAAAATTTTCGGCTAAGGTACTTTCGTAAGTGGATGTTGAATCATTATCTCCTTTTGCACTATTAACAGTTCTATTGAGTTTTTCGCTTTTTGCGGTAAGATTAGGATCCGATAATCCAATCATGCTTGCTGGGGTGTCCCAGAGACCTGCGGTGATCTCAGCATTCGTATGTTTTGTATCACTGAAAGAAGCGGATGTATCTGAAAAAGGTAAAGTGCTACACGTGAAGGTGAGAAAAACAAATATCAATCCCAAAAAAATAATCTTATTAGATGTTCTCATTTTGGATCATCTAGTGTTTTTACTAGTAAGTACTGTTTTCTTTGTGTACGAATTTGGGTTTTAGAGCCTGTCCAAAAAGTGTTGTGACCTACTGTAACTTTTACAATTGACAGTAGATCACAACTTAGCTTGTACTCGATATACACTCTATTGTAACATTTTACAGTATGTCACTATTGACTTTTTTGGAACTTTTAGCTCTATTAGTCACCTTCATTTATGCACTTGTTCTGCCTCAAGTGTTATAACCAAAGTGCTTGTTTGACCCTGACCTTCTGTAACCTTATCGTCCATTTTCAAATCGTTTAATGTAATCTTAAAGCTGTTACCAGGTTGAATAGGGTTATCTGGTTCATATACACTGGTTTGACTACTAAGATCTGAAAGTACCCCTTTTTTAGCTATTTGTTTGCCGTCAATATCCACACTGCTAAATTCAATATGCTGGCTGAGCTGATTATTACTGGGTTTATAGGTTAGGTTTATTTTTCCTATGGCAATGCTTCCTCCATTCTTAACAACAATAGTCTTATCACCAAGTTCATCACCTGGCTTTATCGACACGTTACCAATTTCTTGGGTTACGCTAATATTCATATTTCCTGCAGTAAAACTGTTTCCTGAACTAGTTGCAGAACTTGTGTAGTATGCCCACGTTCCTGCACCTGCTACGGTGGCAATACAGCCTATAATAAGTATACTCAATATTATTTTTTTATTAACCAATATATGGCCTCCTTTTTTCGGTTTTTAATCCTGTAATATCAGATCTGGTATGAAAACACTTGAAGGCACTTTCATTTATTTGAGCCTGTATTAGAAGAATTAGAATAAGTAATTCTATTCATCTTTTAATTGCAAGTATCTCACATCAGGATTTTTTTTCCTTATCATTCTTCCTTAGTATTAGTTATTGGTTACTTAACGAAAATTTTGGGCTGTTAATGAAAAATTACCACTATCGTTAAGCTTTGTATTGAAAAAGAAGTTAATCAACAGTTAACTCTGAAAAGTTGCTTGTAGGAAAAAAAGATTCTTGGTTAAGATCGAAATACTTATTTAATGTTCTGGAAGGTAGATGAAAAGTTGAGGTGACTGTTGTATCCAGAAGTACCTTCGCTTAAGTACTAAAAAAGAATAAAACAATCTTTTGACATCTATTCTTGAGCCTATCCCCAAACCTTGAATTTTGAATAATTGCTTGCAGTGTGCCGAAAGTTCTGTAAATTCAAAGTCAAATTTTTGTATACTGAACAAAATTCAGTTCTCTTGCTAGGGGATTTTCAAACCACAAACTTTATAAGATTTATAATTTTACAGAAAAAGTGGCACACTGCCAATTGCTTTAATTTCTAACATGAAAATAGTATGATATTTGGAAAAAAATTGGTTTTGGGATGAGCTCAAATAATTAAAGAACACGTATTCGCGTAATAAATTTAGCTCATTTTCCAAGTTTGCGGACGTAGTACATATGGGCTATTGAGGTAGCCATAAAAATTCCAATTGTGAAGAATATCCACTGAAAACTTGAGATACATTTGATTAACCCTGAAAATATCATAAGGCTGCCGACAATGGCAAGAATGCTCAGGTCAAGATAGAACTGGCTCCAGGGAATGTCCCCGTTTTTAACAGTTTCCATGTAAATGTCAAAGTCCCGAGAAGCTGGGAGAAGTTCCACAGTGTCCTGTTCCTTACTATAGGCAACGATTCCCAAACTTTCCATTTTTGGGATATGTGTCTGAAGCAATGAAACATATATGCTTTTTCTAATATTCTCCTTTGGTTCTTCGGCTTGGGATTCAATCCGGGCGATTTCATCGGACAGTGAGCGTACACTCTGCCTTCCTTGACTTCGAAGGATTTCCAGGACACATCTTCTTCTGTCATTCTGGAGGACTCCGAAAATATCATTTTTTGTTAACTGCATCTGTGTTTGTACAGTTATCTGAGGGTTACATGTGTTATTTTCCTTTTGGTAATGGGCCTGAGTTATTGAAAGAAGTAAACACAAAAATATCTCTCCAATTTTTCAAACATAGAAAATTTACTCTCTTTTTCGGAATTGATCAGTAACTCACGGACACAACCTTCTTTTTCATTCATGAATGACTTGGTTTTAGTTATCAATAGAAGCCTGATTCAGTCACATATTTTATGTTATATTACAATATAATCTGTTATTTTATGTTATTTTATATTTTATTTATATTATTTATTATGGCGTTTTATAATATATTTATCGTTTTTATTATATTCTATAAACTTCATCAGGTAAGCCGAAAAGAATCGATAATTGTAGTAGTTATTCTTATATTAACAGGCTTAACTAACTACAAATGTATCATAAAATGTATCATAAAATGTATCATAAAATGTATCATAAAATGTATCATAATTACAATGATAATTGTGCTTCTTTAGTATTAGTTATTGGTTAATTAACAGAAATTTTGAGCCGGTAACGATAAATTACCATTATCAATAGGCTTTAAGGAGAAAAAGGAGTTAATCATAAATTAATTCAAATAATAGTACGTTACCAAGTTTGTAAAGGCTTAATTTTACTGCATTTTATGTAAGATTAAATGTTTATTTAAGTATGTTAAGTAGATCAGAAGATTTGAAGTAAATGTCCGTTCTAGAAATACTCCAATGCATGAGGTAAGAGAGAAGATATAAAAAAAGAAAAAAATTAAAAATGCTTTAATTTTTTAATATATGTTGTCAAAAATTTATCCATTATCTTAAAAAAGACTAAAGTTGATTAAGAGCCTATCCGAAAAGTCAGTAATGCATATCAAAAATTGCGATAGGTCTAAATATCCCGGCATCTGTTCCGGTTTTGCATGTTGTATATCTAAAAGTTATAGCAGATAACCACTTTTCGGATAGGCTCTAAGACAGCAATGTCTACGCTATTTATAATGCGTTCATTTCTCAAGTTTGCGGGCGTGGCGTTTATAAGCTATTGAGGCTACCATGAAAAGACCATTTGTGAAAAACATCCACTTATAACTTGAGATCCAGTTAATCACTCCTATGAATATAATTAGGCTACTGATAAAGGCAAGTATGCTCAGGCCAAGATAGAACTGGCTCCAGGGGATGTCTCCTTTATTAACAGTTTCTAGGTAGATGTCAAAGTCCTGGGAAGCTTGGAGAAGTTCCACAGTGTCCTTCTCCTTATTGTAGGTAATGATTCCCAGGTTTTCCATTTTTGGGATATGTGTCTGAAGCAGTGAAACATATATACTTTTTCTAACACTCCTTTTTGGCTCTTCGGCTTGGGATTCAACATGTGCTATCTCTTCGGATAGGGAGCGTACACTCTGGCCTCCCTGATTGCGGAGGAGTTCCAGCACAAGCCTTCTTCGGTTGTTCTGGAGTACTCCAAAAATATCGCTCTTTGATAATTGCGATTGTGTTTGTACAGTTTTCTGAGGACTAAATAATTTATTTACTTTTCGATAATAAGTGTTAATTCTTGAGAAATGCAAGCGCAAGAATATCTCTCCATTTTCCCATTTTTTTAAACATAAAATATTTACTCTTTTTTTGAGTTAGTAGTGTACTGAAAGTTCTATAAAATACCAATTTTTTTAAAAGTTGTTAAATTGAAAACTCAATCGTGGTAGACCAGTTTCAGATACAGTATACAAAAATGTGAATTAAAATTTACAACAAATTTAGAACACTGCTTCAGAAATCAGTAACTCACGGACACGACCTTCTTTTTTGTGTTTCATTTATTCACATATCTTATGATTTTCTATTTACTTATTCTACAATTTTTATGCTATATTATCCAAATTTATAATCAATTGATCACTAGCTTTGTATGAAATGTGTTACTTTTTCCGTTACTTTCGTGGACTTTAAATTACAAACCTAAGTGAACAGAAGATTCAGTGTCCATTTTTAATGTTAAAGTATACATATAAATTTATAGGTTATAATATAAATATTCTTTTTATATTATTTATTGACTTATATCGGAAATTTGAGTGTTAATGAAAAATTATCGTTGTCTGTAAGCTTTGTACTAAAAAAACAATTAATAAAAGTTAGTTCAAAAAGAGTATTTGTAGGATTAGCTTACTGCGTTTTGGTTGAAGATCTAATCTACTTATATATTTATTAGTAGACGAGAATACTTGATGGAAATGTCCTGCCTGGAAATACCTTCTATGCCCTTTAATTTTTTAATAGATTCTTGCATCGGCATTAAAAAGAAAAAGTTTATAAGAAATAGTTTATATTATTAAGCATATTTGCAAGTGTATATAATACAGTATTTTCACGTATATTTATTTGAAACAAATGCTTCTATATTTCTTTCTGTAAGGTTCAACGTTTCTAGGGCATGCCCTCTCCGTGTGACCTAAAACATCATTAATGTAATAAAGATGGACTCTTCCTATAGAGAGCTTAAGAGATAATTATACAAATCTTCCCAACCTATTTTTTTCGATGCAACGTGTTGTTCTCCATGTAGATATGGACTACTTTTTTGCAGCCATTGAAGAACGGGAAAACCCTAAACTTCAGGGAAAAGCTATCGTAGTCTGCATGCTGTCCGGAAGAAGCGAGTTCAGTGGAGCTGTAAGTACTTGCAATTATATCGCACGGGAATCCGGGATCAGAGCAGGCATGTCCTGTTCGAAGGCAAAAAAATTGAACTCTGAAGCTGTTTTTCTACCTGTCCGAAAGGACTTCTACACTTCGGTCTCGGATCGGATTATGGAAATTCTCAGGAGTTATACGGATGCCAGGGAGACTGGAGAGGCGTTTGAACAGATAAGCATAGATGAAGCTTTCTTGGAAATTACGGAAAAAACAGGTGGAGACTTTAACTTGGCCTTTGAGATTGGAACCCAGATTAAGAATGAAATAAAGGATAAAGAGAAGCTGACCTGCTCTGTGGGAGTAGGCTCAAATAAGCTTATTGCCAAGATGGCATCCTCTGTCCAGAAACCCGATGGGATTACGGTCATAAGTCCGGATAAATTAGAGAATTTTCTCTGGCCTCTCAAAGTGTCCAAACTCTGGGGGATAGGGAATGTAACTGCAGGAAAACTGCAGGAAATGGGCATAGTCACAATAAAAGACCTTGCTGAACACGATGTTATTGATCTTATCTCTATTTTCGGAAAAACACGGGGTATCTGGCTTAAACAGGCTGCGGCAGGAATCGATGATTCTCCAGTAAAAAAAAGGGATGGCTCGGAACAGATAGGAAGGATTGCAACTCTGCCTGAGGATACGCTCGACATCAATCTTATTTCTCAGTTACTTGACAGGCTGGCAGAGGATGTGATTTCAAAACTCGATTCAAGGGATCTTTCCTTCAGGACTGTAACCGTTACGGTCATAAATTCAAAGTTTAAAATGTATACCAAAAGCCGTACGTTAAACCACCCTGTTTATTCAAAGGAGTCTCTCCTCGAGGTAGCTCGCGAAATCCTGGGTGAGTTTGTTTCGGAAAGTCATACTGAGTTCAGGCGGATAGGTGTCAGGGTAGGGGAACTTCAGAAAAGGGTAGGCCAGAAAAGCCTTTTTGATTATTAACTTTGCCTTTTTTGAAGTTTTACATTTACCTCTATCGAAGGCTTCACTTTTTCTTTCTACAATATTACTCCAGTTCTAACTCGTGTCAATTGTAAAAATTTATATAAATTTAACAAGCGGGCAGACTTCAATACATGCTCCGCAGTGAGTACAATTTTCTTTAATTCTTACCTTCTTTTCTTTCATTTCAATTGCATTATGCTCACAGTGGCCCACGCAAACTCCGCATCCCTGACAGAGTAAAGCCCTTCTTACCGAGAACTCAATAATTCTCATAAGCTTTTTCAGCTCTTTTTCGTTTTCACTTCTCCCATTGACATTTCCCGAGGCAAAAACCTGTGCTCTGGATTCTCTAAAAGCGACTGAAGCAGCTCCTTCTATAAAAGAAGCCTTTCCTATGGGTGAAAGCATTCCGCTTTCTTTCAGGGTTTCTATATCAATTGCCTGCCCGAAACTTCCGTCCGCAGAAATTCCTCCTGCTTTGCAGGGCCTGTACCCTGTTGCTACTTCAAAACGAAGTTCTGTTGGTGTCTCCTGGGATGGAAGAAGAGAAATTCCTTTTTTCTCAGCAAGTTCCTGGAGAATCCGAGGATACCGCTTGTAGCGCCATAAACCATACCTTACCCATTCAGGAGAGAGCCCCATTTTTTTAGCATAGACAAGGAGATGGGAGTTCAGCTTTTTTGCAAGTTCGGGATGGCTTTC
Source organism: Methanosarcina spelaei (assembly GCF_002287235.1). Classification (GTDB taxonomy): domain Archaea; phylum Halobacteriota; class Methanosarcinia; order Methanosarcinales; family Methanosarcinaceae; genus Methanosarcina; species Methanosarcina spelaei. Next base: position 3,001 of record NZ_LMVP01000223.1, on the reverse strand, counting down.
TTCAAGCTGGAAGAAATCTGCAAGGGAGGAAGATGGACAGAGCCAGCATCCCATCCTGTCATATCCTTTCTCATAAGCCGGATTATAGGGGGCTTTTGTCCTGAAAAGGTAAAGCCAGATATGAAGGGCCGTCCATTCCTGTATAGGAGATGCTCCTACCTGGTTTCCCACCCATGGATTCTTCCAGACTTTCTTACTGATTGAACGGGCATGAGATTCATATTGACGCTGTCCTATGAAACTAAGGCATCCACCTTCGTAGTTCTCATCAATTAACCGGGTGATCGGTCCTAGTTTGCAGATCTTACAACACCAGCGGGTGTCCATGGTAGGAGGGCCAAAAACACTTATCGAGTCCCAGAAAGCTTCTCCTGCACTTGAGCTCCTGAGTTTTTTCCCATAATGCTCAACAACCTGCTTGACGTTCTCAACGGTTTCCGGAAACTCAAGCCCGGTATCTGCAAACATAATCTCGTAATCGTCAAGACTCTCATCAACTAGCTGGAGCACAGCAAGGCTATCCTTTCCACCGGAATAGGATACGCTTACCTTCAGATCCATACTTCCTGCGACATTTTTTATGAAAGCGTGGGATCTTTCTATCATGCCGTCCAGAATTTTTTCATTGGCTTTTACGGCATCTTCCCAGGTTTGTCCTCCAAGTTTTGCTTTTTGAGGCTCTGGTTCTCCGCTCCAGCGTGGTTTTACGGCATGCCCGCGGTTTTCCTCACACATCTCCTTTCCTGTCATTCGGGCCCGCCCACAGCATATTACGTCCCCCGCAGGATTCAGTACAATTACCTCATCTTCTTTTTTGATTTGTGGATCGGCATCAAGAACCCCTGGTGCCAGAACACTTGCTCCTTTTTCCAGAATAAAAGGCACTACTGACTGCTCGATAAAAACCCACTTTTTCAGAGCTTTTTTATCCCTTCCCTGGAAAAGCCTTCTTGCCCCTTCGAGCCTGGGAAGCAGAACCCATTCACAGCTCTCGATCTCAAATCTGAGAGACGCGATTACTTCCCCGTCAACTATAATCTCGTCCATTCGGTCTTCATATGGAGCTTTATTTAGCACTACAAGGTGTCCTTCAGGTATAAGGGGCGCATTGAACTCCTTTTCCGAAATCGAGTTTATGCGTTTTATATCATAATCAAAAGCCGGGCGGATATCTCCCGGAGGGGTTACCTCAACTTTTTTTGTACTTTTGCCGCATCCGCACTTTTTACCTAGTACAGGCACATTACAGGCCTCACACCAGTGCAGAAGCATTTTTCCAAGATATGCTGGTCTGGACATGTCATGCAGATTGAGAGAGGTTAACCTTTAAAAGGCTTTGGCTCAAGCTTTTTAAAAAAAAGCTTGAGCAAAAATTCATTTGACAAATTTTGGTTTTTCGTGAGCTTTTTAAAAAAAGCTTGAGCAAAAATTCATTTGACAAATTTTGGTTTTTCGTGAGCTTTTTAAAAAAAGCTTGAGCAAAAATTCATTTGACAAATTTTGATTTTTCGTGAGCTTTTTAAAAAAAAGCTTGAGCAAAAATTCATTTGAAAACTTTTCTCTTTTTTTCAAGTTTTCTCGATTTTTCTTCTTAATTTTTGAGTAACGATGTCCGTTTTAACTTTGGTCTCTCTTGAGTTTTAATTGAACCTCATAAAACTACTAAGGGACATTATTAAAACCAAGCATTTTAAAGTAATTTATTTATTTCGAAAAATCGTTTAAAAGTTTCAACAATGTTAAAGTTTTCTAAACATTTAAGAAAATTTTATCTTAGTTCCCATCTCTTTAATTAAATATGTATAGTTACTTTATTGACGTTCCTTAAAACTTTGATCTTTGTTTCAGAACTAACCAGGTCAATTGAATATATTTGTAATTTCAGTATTGAGTTAACAGCAAAATATCGTATAAAATCGATTACAATTACTCGCAATTATTGAATCTTTAGTGATTGACTCGACACTAGTGTCTCGGCAATTTAATTGTTGAGCATAATCTTGATAGCTTCCATCAGCATACACCGATTTTGAGCTCATAAGGTTACCAATAACTAAATTTTCATGACACTAGATTGATATAGGAAATTCCTAGTACCTATTATTGAATAAGGGGGGGTTTTTATAATCAAATCAAAAGCAGATTACGACTTTTATGTTAAAGCAGATAAGTTAGCTTGTGGAAAAAACTATCGGAAGCCTAAGTTAGTTGGTGATGATATATGGAAATTTCAGAGAATCCTAAGAAAGGTTGAGTATTATACTAATTGTAAAAAATCCTTGATTTCCAAATTATATTTAAAATATATACAGTACAGATATCACCAGATGAGTATTCGTCTAGGGTTTACTATACCCCTAAATGTTTTTGGCCCAGGGTTATGCATAGCTCATAGAGGAACTATTATTATAAACAAGAATGTCAGGGTTGGAGAAAATTGCAGGATACATGCCTGTACCAATATAGGATCTAACAGAGACGAAACTTCGGCTCCACAAATAGGAAATAATGTATACATCGGGCCGGGGGCTAAAATTTTTGGGAATATTACAATTGCGGACGATATTGCAATTGGAGCAAATTCCGTTGTAAATAAATCATTTTATGAAAAAGGCATTTCTATCGCAGGAGTTCCTGCTAAAAAAATAAATAATAAGGGATCAAATGGAACTCTAACCGCAAATAAGGAATTATTCCATTCTAATGTCTCTAACTTAGCTGTGAAGGTAGATCCCTCTCAAGTAACAGTTCTCAAATAACGAATTTATTACATCGGGAGCGCAGAAGGCCACAAATACATGGTTTTCATAGGTTGTCCGATAATTCATTTCCAGGGGCAGAAATAATCTGAAAATGAGGTCGTAAAGCATTTAAACCGAAAAAGGAAAATCTTACTATTACTAAAAGTAATTGTCAGAAATATTTAGGAACTAAGGTTAAATTCATTAGGACTTACGCACTTGAAATGTCGAAAACTTAATGCCATTTAAAATATAATTAT
>NZ_LMVP01000222.1 GCF_002287235.1 Methanosarcina spelaei | reverse complement strand
CCAGCAGCAAAATGGGATAGTAATCCTCCGTTGGACTGGCATGGAATGTTCCTTGCCTATTCCGGGTTGCTTTTCCTGTCATTCGGGACCCAAGGACAGGGAGCTGGATCTGGTCAAGTTTCTTCTTTTTTTACCTGTAGTGGAGTGGAGACGAAATTTTCATAGAAACTCTCATGCACCCGGTTACGCTCCCTGTTAATCTGATCCGGTGTTGCACCGAATTGTTTTAAAATCATTTCCGTAACCGAGAGCGCCACTTCGCCCTCATCGGAAAAGATGACATCTGCCCCTGCAGCAATCAGTTTTTTCCGGTTGGACAGGTAGATAGTCCGTGCAATGATCCTGATATTAGGGTTCAGTTCCCGTGCCTGCCTGACAATCTCGCATTCTCCCTTAACATTGGAGGCACTGAGCACCAGTGCATGTGCATTCTTGATTCCTGCCTCGGAAAGCGTATTGAAGCGTGCAGCATCCCCGTATACTGTCCGGTACCCCTGGGAACGAAGAGACTGGATCGTCTGAATGTTCAGTTCCACAATCGTCGGGCAGATATCGTTCTCCAAGAGCAGCCGTACCACGGTCTGGCCTACGTGCCCGTACCCGATCACAATGACATGGGTCTGTCCAGATTGCTTGTTCTCCTGCCCGTTCGTAGCCGGTGCTGGAGCACACCTGGCATGGATACAATTAGTAAGACCCGGCATGCACCGATTTAGCCAACGTTCTATCTTTCCACCGGCCCGGTAAAGGAGTGGATTGAGGGTAATTGAGATAATTGCAGCTGCTACGAGGATATTCTGGGCATTTGCAGGAAGAATATTCATGTTCGTTCCTACCGTTGCCAGAATGAACGAAAACTCACCGATTTGGGAAAGTATCAGGGCAATAGAGAGCGCAACCCGGAGTGGGTATCGCATCAGGACAACAATGAGAAATGCCACCAACGGTTTGCCCAGCAAGATTATTGCAAGGGTGGCTATCACGAGAACCGGGGACTCGAGCAAGCTGTTCCAGTCAAAGAGCATCCCAATCGAGACAAAGAAGAGCACGGCAAATGCATCCCGCAGAGGAAGTGCCTCGGTTGCGGCCCGTGTGCTGAATTCTGATCGTCCTACCACCATCCCGGCAAGGAACGCCCCCAAGGCCATTGAGACATCAAACATATAAGCCGATCCCACGGCGATACCTAGGGCGATTGCCAGCACTGCTAGGGTAAATAGTTCCTGTGAATTGGTATTTGCAATATGAGTAAGCAAGCGTGGAAGAAGCCGTCCTCCCACTTCAAAGGTGAACACCAGCAAAATAATGATTTTTATGGCTGTAAGCATGAAAGCTTCCATGATGCCGGTTACTCCGCCAATCCCCGGATCGAGTACAACAGGGAGCAGCACCAGGACAAATACAGTAAGGAGGTCTTCCATTACCAGCCAGCCCAAGGCAATATGCCCGGTCTGGGTATGGATCTCGTTGTTGTCCGAGAGGACCCGGGTCAGGACAACGGTACTTGCAACCGATATGGCAAGACCAAAGATGATCCCTACCTTCCAGCCCCAGCCGAGCGTATGCATCACGATTGCTCCAAATGCCGCCGTCGCCAGGCTCTGGATAAGAGCCCCAGGCAGGGCAATGCGCCTGACCGCCCAGAATTCCTGAAAATGAAACTGCAGGCCGACCCCGAACATGAGCAGGATAACCCCGATCTCGGCCAGTTGTTCAGCGAGTTCCGTATTTGCAACGAAACCCGGCGTATGCGGGCTTACCATGATCCCGGCAAGCAGATAGCCAACAATAGGTGATAACCCGAAGCGATGAGTAAGATAGCCAAACACCAGAGCTGCAACAAATCCTCCGGTCAACGTGAGGATAAGATCAAGATTTTGCACGTATATATTCTCCGTAATACCATAAAGACCATTTTTGAAAAATATGTTTTATTTTTTGTCATCTTTTAAATTCCAGTTAAGGATCTAAAAACCCATGTTCTACCTATCTGCTTCTTCTTTGATTTACCTTGTTCCGCTTATTTGAAAGCCTGTTTTTTACCAATGAGGGATGACATCTTACTATCTCGGCAACTTCTGCAGCTGTGCAGGTGGGTTAATTCATACATTTTTGGGATTCATACATTTTGGGCAGCGTTTAGAAACTGTTTATCCTCACGTTTCAACAAAATGAGCTTTATCCGCTGTCCTGGACTATGGTTTTTTACCTATTTTGCCTGATAATTATCTGTATATAATTATTTTTCTTTATTATATTTATTTGTATTCGT
>NZ_LMVP01000221.1 GCF_002287235.1 Methanosarcina spelaei | reverse complement strand
AAAGTATTTGTTTGATTGACTGGAGAAAAACTGAATGTATTATGATGAAGCCGCAGATGCGGTTCTAAATAACCTGAGCACTTCCGAAGAAGTCGGGCTGAGTTCGGAAGAGGCGGAAAAACGGCTTGATAAATACGGAAAAAATGAGCTTAAAGAAGAAGAAAAGACTTCGGTTGTAAAACTTTTTCTTTCACAGTTCAAGAGTTTTCTGATTGTAATTCTGATTGCAGCAGCATTGGTTTCCGCTTTCCTTGGAGAGCTTGTTGACGCTTTTGTGATCCTGTTTACTGTAGTCCTTGCAAGTGTGCTCGGTTTTGTTCAGGAGTACAGGGCCGAAGAGTCAATAAAACTTTTGAAATCGTTGACCAGTCCCGAAGCTCTGGTTTTAAGAGACGGAAAAGAGGGAAAAGTTCCTTCTTCTCTACTTGTCCCAGGTGATATTCTGCTTTTGCAAGCAGGAGACAGGATTCCCGCGGATGCGAGACTGCTTGAAGCGCTCTCCATGAAAGTAGACGAATCTTCACTTACTGGCGAATCTGTTCCTGTAGAAAAGAGTATCAATATTTTTCCTCCTGAAACCCCGCAGCCTGACAGGAAAAATATGGTTTATACCGGGACCTCAGTCACTTACGGCAGGGGAAAAGCCGTTATTACGGCGACAGGTATGAGTACGGCTTTTGGAAAACTAGCCGGGCTTCTGGGAGAAATTGAAAGGGATAAAACTCCTCTTCAGGAGAAACTTGACCAGTTTGGGCGCTGGCTCGGAACCGCAACCCTAATAATTGTAGCTTTTGTGGCTATACTCGGAATTATCGAGGGTTTTGATCCTTTTGAGATGTTTCTCTGGGGAGTTGCCCTTGCTGTTGCTGCGATTCCGGAAGCTCTGCCTGCGGTTGTAACAGTCGGGCTTGCTCTTGGTGTCCGAAGAATGGTAAAAAGGCATGCGCTTGTAAGAAAACTGCCGTCCGTAGAAACACTTGGCTCAACTAATATCATATGTACCGACAAGACCGGGACACTTACCCAGAACAAGATGACTGTTGAGAAGGTGTACGCAAACGGGACTCTCTTTACTGTTACAGGTGAAGGATACAAACCCACAGGGGACTTTTTCAGGGGAGACAGTCCTGTTTCCAAGGATATACACCTCCACAAGTTACTGGTTACGGGAACCCTCTGTAACGATGCAGGGCTGGTTGAGGAAGAAGGCACATGGGATATTATAGGCGACCCTACTGAAGGTGCTCTTGTAGTCGCTGCAGCTAAAGGAGGTCTCTGGAAAGCCGTCCTTGAGGAGAAACATGAGCGTAAAGGCGAAGTTCCTTTTTCTTCCGAAAGGAAGATGATGACTACTCTAAACACCTCTGAAGATGGTTTGTATGCGCATGCCAAAGGAGCTCCTGAGGTTATCCTTGCCTCCTGTACGAAAATTTTCCTTGAAGGGCATGAGGAAGATCTAACTCCTGAAAGGAAACAGGAAATCCTGAATATCGTAAACGACCTTGCAAACCAGACATTAAGGGTTATGGGGTTTGCCTATCGCAAGGTTCCGGAAGATATTCTGCCCGAAGAAACTGAGAAAGATATGGTTTTCTCAGGACTCATGGGTATGCGCGATCCTCCAAGAGAAGAAGTAAAGGTTGCAATTGCCACCTGTACCAGTGCAGGCATTCGAACCATAATGATTACAGGCGACCACAAGACCACGGCTTTTGCAATTGCAAAGGAACTAGGGATTTTCCGGGAAGGAGACCTTGTCCTTACAGGCACCGAACTGGAGGCCCTTGGAGACAGGGAATTTGATGAGATTGTGGAAAAAGTTTCGGTCTACGCAAGGGTTTATCCAGAGCATAAGCTGAAGGTAGTTGAAGCTCTCAAGAAAAAAGGATATATAGTTGCAATGACCGGAGACGGAGTAAATGACGCTCCTGCCCTGAAAGCTGCCGATATGGGCATTGCGATGGGAATTACAGGCACGGATGTCAGTAAGGAAGCCTCAAGCATGATCCTGACTGATGATAACTTTGCATCCATCGTGTCAGCAGTCGAAGAGGGCCGAAATATCCTGAAAAATATTAAAAATTTTATTGCCTACGGCCTTACATGTCACATAGGACTGGTTCTCATCGTCCTTGTAGGAGTACTTGCCTGGCATACTCTGCCTGTCATTGCGGTCCAGATCCTCTGGATTAACCTTATAACGGACGGCCTACCACCAATGGCGCTTTCCATGGAAGCTCCTGACAGAGGGCTTATGAAGCAAAAGCCAACTAAGGCTAAAGAAGGGCTGGT
>NZ_LMVP01000220.1 GCF_002287235.1 Methanosarcina spelaei | reverse complement strand
CTCCATTCACGGTGGCTGTAACCTTATTTGTAGCTGTATCAATTACAGAGACTGTAGTGGCCCCACTATTCGTAATATATGCGTATTTAGCCGTGTTAGAAGTGCCCTGTGCAGTAGCTGCCGATGTAGTAGACAACGTTAAAATTAAAAATAAAACAATGGTTGTTGAAGCTAAGGCTACTGAACACAGTTTTTTGTTCATTTTCATTGTCTTACTCCGTTATGTTTAGTCCTACAGCCAGCAGGTAAATCTGTTTTCCAAATACTTTTCACTGATAACGTTTTTTGGGAACTTGTATTCAACTCCATCCCAAAAGATTGTAATAATGGCCTGTTATTTTTTTATTATAATGTTTCAGCAATATGTTAACATTGTTAAACACAGGACAAACCAATAGGATATCTGAAAAACGCTATCATAGAACCCTCTTCAGTTCAGGGGAAGATACTCTAGCTAAAAACCTAGAATATTTTTTCATATATTTTTAAAGGCAAACTGGTTTCTTAATACGTTTTTAGTCTTAATTTTTCTAGTCTTAGTTTATTTGTATACCTGAGTAAATTTTAACTTAATAAATATGCGTGATCTGTTTTTCCATAAAATTTGAAGAGAATACTTATCCTGAAAAACATTCAAATATCAATGCCGAGCTGCCGAATACAGGTTTTATCGTTCTAAACTCAGTTCCATTATGTAGTGATATTTATTTTACTTTTAATTGATAGATTGAACAGGAGTTTAAAATCGTGAAAATTGGGATGTAGCTACAGATAATCTGCAGATCTAATAAAAATTATTAAGTACCAAACTTTTTTAGTTCAATTTTGGCGTTACTATGTCTCAAATTCGCCAACTTTCGGCACTTATATCTTTTCCACATTCTCCATACGAAATAGCCATTATAAGAATTCTATTTATATCGAATATATGTTAGATCTTATGTGGAACATATCTTTTTTATCCCATGATTTCTGGTTCGTTCTATATTTAGATACTTTATATTAAAAAGTTCCTAATTCTTGTCCAAAAATTTAATTTTTTGTCTCAATTTTTGTTCTATGTGTTGCTTATGTGTTACCTTTACGGCTTTATACTATGAAATCCAAGTTCAGACTGAATTTACAAGAAAAACTCGGTTCTCAGTCTCGTTTTTGTTGCAAAATATAAAAGCAGGATTTAAATACTCATATAAGTTCAAAAAAGTGTAAATTAATTAAGTTTAAGAGGGTGATGAACAATCATTTGCACGACACTCTGAGATTTTGTAGATCAACTGAATATAACTCTCCTATTAGATTTGATTAATGAACCCCACTCCTCTCTACCTTTAATTTTTTTAATCTACTTTTCAATCTCAAGCTTATTTTTTAGATATTACAATGTTATTTTTACATACTTGTATTTGGTTTTTGTACTACTGCCTGCTGTATTTGTTGCTGTAAGTTTAACCGTATAATTTCCTGCAGCTGAATATTTATGCTTTGGACTCTTTTGTGTTGAGTATGTCCCATCTCCAAAATCCCATCTCCATGAAGTTGGGGATCCTTTGCTGGTCTCAGTAAATGCTACCTCTAGTGCTGCTTTTCCTGAAAGCGGCCATCCCCAGAAATCCGCAACAGGAGCCTGTGAAGTTGCTGTCACTGTTATATAATTCGATTTAGCGACCGTGTTACTTCCAGCCGTATTACTTGCTGTCAGTGTTACCGTGTATTTTCCTGCGGTTGAATATATGTGCGTTGGATTTTGAACTGTTGAATATGTTCCATCTCCAAAATCCCATTTCCATGAAGTTGGGGACCCTGTGCTGGTGTCAGTAAAGGTAATACTTAACGGTGCATTTCCTGAGTTTGCATTGCTGCTAAAACTAGCAACTGGAATTTGGGAAGCTTCTGACACTTTTACGTAATTCCATTTTGTTTTTGTATTACTTCCTGCTGCATTTGTTGCTGTAAGTTTAACCGTGTAAGTTCCTGCAGCTGAATATGTGTGTACTGGACTCTTTTGTGTTGAGTATGTCCCATCTCCGAAATCCCATCTCCACGTCGTTGGCGATCCTTTGCTTGCCTCTGTAAATGTAACCTTTAGTGGAGCTTTTCCTGAGAGTGGGGAACCCCAAAAATCCGCAACAGGAGCCTGCGAAGTTGCTGTTACTGTTATATAGTTTGATTTTGTTACCGTGTTGCTACCTGCAGAATTGGTCGCTGTCAGTGTTACTGTGTATTTTCCTTCTGCTGAATACTTATGGGTTGGATTCCTGGCTGTTGACGATGTTCCGTCTCCAAAGTTCCACTTCCAGGAAGTTGGACTATTTGTACTCTTATCAGTAAAGGTAA
>NZ_LMVP01000219.1 GCF_002287235.1 Methanosarcina spelaei | reverse complement strand
GGTAAATACCTTCATATCTCGAGCATTTCCAACTATTACAGGTAGATGCTTTATCAAAGAATCATGGATGGGAACCCAGAAATCACTTGTTGACTCACATGCAACAACATTACATTTTTCGGATATTACCCAATTTTTAAGGGCTAAAATTCCTTCGTCATCTCTGTTGAAACGTTGCTGTTGTTTTTCGCCAGATCTACTGAGAATTGTAGCAATGAAAAAGATTTTGTGAATGTCTAGACCACAAGCTTTGTTTATGACTTCAATCATATAACATCACCCAATTTATTTGGGCAGTCGAATTGCCTAAAAGGCCAATTTAGCATCCGTGATCAAAGTCACATTTGAGCCTTCGATGGCAATTCACTGATTAGTTTTCTGACGGTTTTGAAAAACCAAAATAAGGACAACCTTACTGCCCAAGGTAATAAGGGCTTAATAGTCAAAAAAGAGGGCGTAGAGTATTTTCATTGATTTGTGCATGTTATTCGAAGAATTTCATGTACGTTTTCTTTACAGGCAGAGAGTTATAGAGCCATTCATCTATTGTAATTACAGCAATTGTGTAATCATCAGAAGTATTAATCTCACTTACTGTACCAATGACTATGCGGTCAGAGTGGTTTATTTGGTATGGAATTTCGGCAACTTCACCTTCCAGTATGGCTTTTGTAAGATTTGGAGCTAGAAGAAGCAAGAAACATAATAGTAATATGGGGAATAAGTTCAACTCTTTCATAATAATCTCCTGTTACTATTCCATGATTAAATAATAGATAAAAAATTAATTTATATTCAACCTATTAATCTCTAAAAAATTGTGTAGCCTTCAAAGGCTACTTGAATAGTTAGATTATTTTTCAATTGTACTCAATAACTTGTCCTGGCTAATAGTTTCATCACATCCCACAGCTTTACCATCACCGGTTAACGTGAATTTCCCTTGCATATATCCTGTAACTACAAAATGGTCAGGGCTAGTATCCTTTGTAGCCGGATTATCGTCCTCGTGTAGATAAAGTAAAACCCTTTCACCAGATTTGAAGCTTGGTTCATCTTCTGATACAAATCTATCTTTTCCTACCTTTCCACCAACCACTCTTACAATAATCTCTTTGGATGATAATGGGTTTTTAACATAACTATCCACACTTATTTTGATATCAGTGTAAATTAGGTTATCCAAAGTGAACTCATCTATTGTATCAGATTTTGTTCCATCGATAGAGTTCCATCTACTTGGAAGTGTCTCCATAACTGTGCCTATGACTATAGTATCAGATTTGTTACTTAAATCCTCATAGGTGTACTTTTCAAGTATTGAACTCATGCTTCCAGTTAAAGGCTCATCAATATTATTTTTCTAGTTTAATACCATCATGTGAGAACTCAGATAATGCTAAACAGCTTAACACCACTACATTGGTCATCGGTTAAGGAAAAATCGTTATCAATTGCATTGATTTTCATAAAATTTATTAAATTATTCATCAAATGCAAAACTGGAATCTGATATCGATTTCAATTTAAACACTAAACATTTGGGTTTGAGTTTTTCCGTCGAAATCGAGATCAGCAGCTCAAAATCCTTAACCGAATACAAATGAACACCACTATAGAAAGAACCCAAAACAAAATCCCGTATTTTCCACCATTTCGAATTGTCATGAGTCATCACCTTTCAAGGATAAATAGAACGAATGCCGGCTATATCGTCTGAATGAAGATCTCTCATCTTTATGTCACCACGATATACATACGCATACATTGTTGCATCAGGATTTGTAGAATGGTTTAAACTCAACCAGTGTCCAAATTCATGAGCAGCAACACTCTGCACGTCAATCTTATTACTTTCTCCTGAAGTAGACCACGGCGTATCACTATTAAAATAAGTTTTACATTTTGTCAGTGAAGTCCCCCTAGATGTTTCAATAGTTGATGCTGGAGCTCCATCTACTCCAAGTGATGAGTAGTACAGTCGGCTTGTGCTTGATGTTAGCCAAGAAAAGTGAAAATCTGCACCAGCATTAGTCCATACATTTGCTCCATTATTTAAAGAAGTTGCCCAACTACTTGGAATCGTAGAAGCCTTGCTTATTTGAGCATATCCTGAGTGCCAGTAATATCCATTATATACATATGCTGATGCTGGAAGAGCAATACTCACCAAAGATATATTTAATAACAGTATTCCTATCCAAACTCTTTTACCAATTTTCATATTTTTATACTCCGAGTGTTTATCACCCCAGGAGGCAGAATCAGGCAAGCTAAACCTTAAATCAAAGTTGCGCTGGCGCACCCCGCTGCAAGCAACGGGGTATGTCCGCGCCA
>NZ_LMVP01000218.1 GCF_002287235.1 Methanosarcina spelaei | reverse complement strand
ATAGGACAAATAATAAAACTAGTTTATATATTTTTTCTTTTTTGTGTCCTATATCACTTCAGTAAAGCATCCCAATATACAGGTTTTTACATATTGCTGTGAAGAGGAAGGATTGTAGTTTCCTACATTCTTTTTCTTTATATTTTTCAAATTTTCCGGTTTTTATTAAGGTTGGAAATTTTCCAGTCTTGTTTTCCGGATCTATTTACATTTTTTATTTCTTTTTCCTCAGTACCGCAAGCCCTATCAGTAGAGTTACTGCAAAGCCTAACAGGAAGGAGGGAATTTTTGGAGGATTTCTTAAGACTTCTGCTAACGAGTTTGCCTGAATGTATGGCTTGATATCTTCGAATATGAATGCTTTTGGATTTTCGAGAATGGACTTAACTTTCATAAGCGAAGAGATTTTGCTTTTCACTGAGGAGATATTATCTCCTATAGCCTTCTCGGAGCTGGATATCAAGCTCGATCTTCGAGAGTTTCCGTCGGATTTTTTCAGCTTTTCCTGGGTTGCATTTCCAGAACTTTCGTTGTCTTTTCCTTCACTTGAATTCTGTTCTGAAGAATTTGTTTCTGAAGGCAGACTTTCGTTATTTTGTTCTTCACTCAAGTTCTGTTCCGAAGACAGATTTTCTGCAGACTGTAATTCTATCTGCTTTGTAATGCCTCCAATGTTTACTTCAAAATCGCCTCCCGGTATAGACTTAGTACTATATAGGTAGCTGAGACTTCCGTCAGATTCTACCTCTACTTCTTGCATGGCTGTTATCTTGAGCTTGACCTCGGAACTACTTGCCTTTCCATCGATCCTGATCTCATATGTTCCTCCAGGAACATTTGTCTGAGAAACAGTAGCAGTACCGTCTTTTGCTTCTGCGCTTTTAGTTAACCATAAGAGCATCTTTGCTCTCACATTCAGATCCTCGACTCCTTCTGCCTGTACAGTAAAACTATTGTAGGAGCTAGAGGGGATCACTACATCTTCAAGCGTGTACTCATATTCTCCACCCTGGACCGTTACATCTTTTTCGAAAGATACCAGTGCTTTCGCACTATCTCCTTCAAAACCGGTTCCTTTTATTTCAATTATATCTCCAGCAGCAGGATTTTGGGGAGTAAGTTCCCAGCTACTTGAGGCAGCTGCTCCGGGAGAAATAATCAGAAACAGGAAAATAAGAAGCAAAAACAGGAGTCTCAAACTTTCCTTATTCTTCGGATTTTTGATAAATGTGAAAACTGGCTTTACTGACTCAATTTCTTCGGAAAACAATTTTTTTAACCTCTCTTCTTGGTGATGTTTTCTTGACTAGAAAGGCTATTGTCCATTGAATAGCTGTACTATATGTATATTTATTATACCAGAAGACTATTTATAAAAATTCTAGACAGATATAAACATAAATGATAAAACTGGTTTATATATTTTGCTTTTTTAGTGTTCCTTATTGCTTGCAGTAAAGCATCCCAATGTACAGGTTTTTACATGCCGCTGTAAAAAGGAAAGGATTGTAGTTTTGTACGTTCTTTCTCCTTTTATTCTCGAGTTTTTGGGTTTTTATTAAGACTGGAAAAAACTTTTTCTTTTGGTTTTCCGAGTTTATTTACCTGTTTTATTTCTTTTTTCTCAGTACCGCAAGTCTCATCAGATCAGTAGAGTTACTGCAGAGCCTAACAGGAAGAAGGGAAATTTTAGAAGATTTCCTAAGACTTCTGCTAATGAGTTTGTCTGAATGTATGGACTGACATCTTTGGACATGTGTAATTGTGGAGTCAGGAAATAGACTTAATTTACATAAGCGGAGATGCTCTTAATTTCATTGAAGATGTACTCCCCAAGGTATTTTCCGGATATGGATTTCAGGTCCAACCCGTGTAAGTTTTCGGATGACATTCTTACCTTTTTCTGGAATATACCTGTAAGACCTTCACTATCTTCATATGCGCCCGTAACTAGGAGGTAGTCTCCTGAAGGAAGTTCCAGGCTTTTCAGGGAAAGGTTCCTCTGATTCTTCTCACTTATACTTATCGTACCATTATCTTTCCCTATAATAGTCTGGATTTCGTCCTCAAGCTCGTCATTTCCATTTTCAGATTCATGTCTGTTCAGACTTGTTTCCAAACTACCGATAATGTCAACTCCGTTCACAATAGGCCTGATTCCTGTTGTCATCCTCCACCTTGAGTTCGTGTCTTCAGATGCTGTATAGGCACTATCCTTTATCATTACAGCCCAGTAAGTATAATTTTTCTCTGCAGGTGCATTCTTCAGGTCCAGATTAACTTCTAAGTTTTTACCTTCTTGAAGGGCATCCGGAGCTCTGGCTTCCATTTGATATTCGAGAACTTCAA
>NZ_LMVP01000217.1 GCF_002287235.1 Methanosarcina spelaei | reverse complement strand
AAAGAGAATTCAAAATACAGGAAGGATTCACAGATTCCATTGAAGTTCTCAGGTCCTGAAGTTGAAAAGAGGTCTCTTGATGTCTATGAAACATTTAGTGAAGGTGGTTTTGAATGAACAACTTCAGCTATGAAAGACTTCACACTAATCTGCAGTACTTGAAACTGAATACTATTGAAGAGCTTCTTGATAACTATCTTGAAATTGCTGCAAGGGACAGCAAGACAACAATGGAAGTCCTTGATTATCTGTTTGAACAGGAAAAGAAACACAGGGAAGCTGTTGCAGTTGAGAGAAGGATGAAAAGTGCAGTTTTTCCTGTTAAAAAGATGCTTGAAGAATTCGATTTTGAGTTTCAGTCATCTATTGATAAAAAAGTCATAGAAGACCTTGCAACGTTGAGATTTGTTCATAATGCAGAGAATATTGTTTTGCTCGGTCCTCCTGGAGTTGGAAAGTCTCATCTTGCAATTGCTCTTGGGATTGAAGCAGCAAAAGCAGGAATTTCGGTTTACTTTACCAATACAGGAAACCTTATTGATAGGTTGAAAATAGCAGATAGAGAAGGAATACTTGAAAAGAAGATCAGGGACTTGATGAAATTTAAAGTGTTGATAATTGATGAAATTGGATATCTCCCGTTTGATGAGGAAGGAGCTCACTGCCTATTTCAGCTAATCTCCAGACGTTATGAAAAGAGTTCAGTGATCTTGACATCGAATAAGTCATATGGAGAATGGGGAGAGATATTCAAGGACCATGTTATAGCGGCTGCTGTACTTGACAGGCTTCTCCATCATTGTACGACAATTAACATCAAAGGAGAAAGTTACAGGCTGAAAGAGAGAAAGAAACAGGGAATAAAAACAGGAAATCTGTACCAGTGATTTTGAGTGAATTCATGAAAAATTGAGTAAACTTTATATCAAAAGGTGAGGAATTTTAAACCGACCAATGTGGGGAAAATTAAATCGGCGTTGACAATTCTTTACTTTCTTCAATAATCAGTAGTTCTTATTAACTGAAATTCCGAATATCAGTACTAAAAAGCATTCAATATTTAGGCATTGTTGTGAATTTGTTGCAAATTCCCTTTAAATATAATGTACGAATTTTTATTGTAAAACCTGTATATGATAATTTTTGCTCTAGAACAAAAATGAATATTTCCATACGTTTTTGGGGTCAATATTTGGTCGTTTATGGGAACCTGCAGGAAATTTAACGACGTGAAGTATATTATACTGATAAGGAACAAAATTTATATGGACTATCATCCTAGATTCGGCAGGTAAACATATAAGTTAATATAATTATTCTCACATCTTTTTTCTTGATTTTCCATGGCAGACAAAAACAACAGTCGACTAGTCGAATCCTCAATAAAACGTACAAGATTTTTAGGTCACCTTGGTCTCATTGCTGGAGTTTTCCGAGAACTTGAAGTTGACAAACTGATCGATGAGAAACTCCCAAAGGAAAGGGATCACAAGATTCCTCTCTCAGTCTGCATCCTTGCCATGGTACTCAATGGTCTTGGTTTCATAGGTCAACGTCTATACCTTTTTCCTGACTTTTTCAGGAATATTTCTATAGAAAGACTTTTTGGAGAAGGTGTAACACGAGAAGATCTGAATCAATATGCTATCGGAGAAACTCTTGACAGAATCGTAAAGTATGGTCCTACAAAACTGTTTACGGAAATTGTTCTTCACATTATGAATCGTCTACCTATTCCTGTCCATTGTTTACACGCTGACACTACAAGTGTCAGCGTTTATGGTGATTATCAAGACGAAGAAACGGAGTCTATTGATATCACTTTTGGAATTCCCAAAAACGGAAGATGGGATCTCAAACAATTTGTGCTAAGTTTGATTGTAAATCAGCATGGAATACCCCTTTTTATGAACACTCATTCAGGGAATGCTTCCGACAAAAGCACAATTCTGGAAGCAATAAAGTCTCTCAAATCAGCTTTAAGTCCTGAAAGCAAAGTGTACTATGTCGCTGATAGTTCCTTTTACACTGACAATAATATCAATAATATAGGAAAGTCATTCTGGATCAGTCGTGTTCCTGCAACAATTAATGAGGCAAAGGAACTGCTAACTGCAAATCTAAACCTGAAGCCACTGAAAAGCGATGAAAGATACTCATTTTATCAAACCTTTGTTGATTATGGGGGAGTCAAGCAAAAGTGGGTTTTGTTGCTTTCTCATAAAATGAAAGAAAAGAAAGAGATAACTCTCAGAAAGAAGCTTCAAAATGAACTTGAAAAAGCAGAAAAGTCGATTAAAAAACTGGTAGGAGAGGACTTCTTCTGTGAAGAAGATGCATTAAAAGCAGCAGAAAAATGGACTGCAGATTTCCCTTCTATTGTGTTTGAAAAAGTAGATTTGAAAACCGTTAAAAAA
>NZ_LMVP01000216.1 GCF_002287235.1 Methanosarcina spelaei | reverse complement strand
CAAAATATGATAAGGGAAAATGGAAAAACTATTATATTTTTTATGCGGTTGAAAATCCCTTAAATTTGAAGAGGATACAAAAATTAGCATATTTTAGTATCAAAATTAAGATAAATGTCAATAAATTAAATTCAAAATTGAATGAAGCTTGAGAGTCCATTCAAAAAGTGTTTGAGTTATTTTTCTTTTAATTAACGCCGCACATATAGAGGATTACGGCCTATAAAGGGCATATTTATAATAAAATACTAAATATATCTGAATAAAAAAATTAGATTTGATTGTTATCAAACCCTGGGGATTCAAAATATGCTTCTTTAATATAGGAAATTAAAGGTTTTGCCCTAAAATAAAATTATATATGAGATTAGTGATATTTTCTACGGTTGAATTCGTAAACTGCATTGTCAATTTTGCTTGATAGCTCATTCATCCTTTCTTCAATCTTTGTTTCTGTATTTTCCATATTGACCTTGAGGGTACGGTCCTTCGCTTCCATCTTGTTTTCGAGTTCCTGAAGCCTATTGTTAACAGAGATAAGCATGACAGCTAATGTTCCGACAAGAATCATGACCGAAAGAATAATCAGGGGATTTGTGGGTTTATATGTAAACCTTCTAAGCCACTCAAAGGATAGAAGAAAGGATGACAGAACCATCACAACAAGAAATACTGTATCTCTAGTCTCCATCGTATACCTCTAATATACCTGTAAAAATTGTTCCGCGTACACAATTCTGTAATATAGCCTGTTTGAAAATTACCAAGCGGAATACTCCTGTTAAAGTGTCGGTCCTAAGTTAATAGATTATAACGAAGTTAATAGATTATAAGCCTGAGTATTTTTCTCATAGACTTTAACGACTTGCGTAATGATCCGGTAATTTGGGAGTGTTCTGACACTCAAAACCCGCGATCGAACACGGAAAAGAATTACTGGTTAGCTATTAAATACCTTACCGAATTGACCGCAGAAACACCGGAAGAACTATTAACTGAGGCCGAACAGGAAGTTAAATCTGGTAAACTGATGAGACAATGCAGTATAAAAAAGTATCTAATTGCATTTATAAAGTATTCTGATAAGATGATTCAATATAAAAATGTCTCTAATTGGATTTATAAAGTATTTACAAGATATAAGGGATAATACCGTCATGACCGTTTAGATGCACTTAACAGGAACAGAATTTAAGTAGTTTAACTGAAAAACCAATATACTAAACCTTCAACTGTCTTGCTGTTGAGTTTTGAAGAAAAAAGAATAAAATCAATGAAAATAGCATTTTTTATAGTAAAAGGTTGTTCTGATGTTCTAGAAACTGTTGCTCCAGTGATCTAAATAGGCAAGGGTATTTTCCTTTTAATAGTGTGAGGAATTCTTCGTCTAATTTTGCATCATAAAGCGTTTTTACTTTTGAAAATTGGTTAAATGATAAAAAATGAGTCTCTTTAAGATTAGCACCCTCAAGATTAGCCATAAAAAGGTCAGCCTTTTTAAGGTTAGCTTTTTTAAGATTAGCCTTTATAAGGTTAGTCGCCTCAAGATTAGCTCCTCTAAGTATAGCCCAACTTAGGTCAGCTCTTTCAAGGTTAGCTCCCTCAAGGTTAGCTCCTTTAAGATTAGCTCCTTTAAGGTTAGCCCCTTTAAGATTAGTTCCCTCAAGGTTTACCTCCATAAGCTCAGCACCTGGAAGGTTAAGTCCTTTAAGGTTAGTCCCTTCAAAGTAACCTTCGTTAAGGTTTGATTCTTTGATAGTAAACATTCCACAACCCTTTTCCTTATCCACAAAGTTTTATCCTGTATCATTTATTAATTAAAAGAAAAATTATTCTCATGTATTTATCATAGTCAAGAATATTGACATTTCCTTTTGACATTTCCCTTTGACATTTCCCTTTGACATTGCCCTACCTGAATCTCGAATATTTTCTAAGTTTCCTTCAGCTATTACCTTGTAAAACCCTTTAAATCTTGTAGTTACCAACATTAGTAGAGATCTGATCTTATGAGCCACAGATGAGAACTGTCTATACGGCTCATAAGATCTATTTGCGAGTACTAGAAAGCCTTCACGAGATAATTAGATACACGATATTATATAGTTTTTGAATATATTCTATATATTAGTAGGTTAATCAGTATAATCTAAAATGTATATAATCCTCATCTAGCTAAGATGTTTAATTCTGTTGATTTTTCAATTAAATCTCTAAGGTAACTATTCAGGGTATAGTTAGCGGCGCTCCTTTGAGCGCCGCGAGAATACCCTCTAAAACAGGTAAACCATTCTTTCTTATTGTGGAAATATATGCTCTAATTCTGCAGAAAGCTTCCGCTCCCCGTGTAGTTCTGAAAGTTCCTGATGTTTTCTGTTGTAGCTTCATCATCCTGACATCTCTTTCTGCTTGATTATTCTCAAA
>NZ_LMVP01000215.1 GCF_002287235.1 Methanosarcina spelaei | reverse complement strand
CTTTTTACGACCTATCAACTCTGTTCCACTTTTGTAAGATCCCTACTTATTTCGGGCATCCTCGAGGTTTTTGGGGAGCCACCGAGAGACATTATCCAGTAAATTTATATAGTATGGATAATACAGTAGGAAATCCGAGAATAGATTCTCTTCTATTCATTTTCGGTCATCCTCGATGTTTTTTGGCAAATTCGTCGAGCGATACTGTGCAGTGAACATGCACAGAGCGTTCAAAATGGACAATGAAGAATCTGAACGTGTATTCTTTCATCTTCTGTTCAGATTTTTCTTATCCATATAACACGAATCACCTTATCCAGGTGATTGATAGCCGGAATATCTCCAATTTTTCTGCTTCTCTAATCTGGATCGGCATATTTTATTGAGATTATACAAGTTTAAGGCAAATCAGTATGTTCCACTTTACGGAACTAACTACTTTTCATTACCTCTACTTTTTTCCGGCAATATATTTTTTAGAGGTAACATTTATTTAAATCTTTCTGAGTATGTGTTACTTTTTTTTTCATTAATCCTATTTAATATGTATAATGTGAATAAATTTAATATAATATTTAATTTCCAAATTAGATATTATTAAATTTTATTCATTATTGGATGACAGTTTTTGATCAAATTCAAAAGCTTTTGGATTACAGAAGGGATAATGCTCCTGTTCTTGATCTCTGAATAACGCCTTGATGCCTTCTTATGTTGAAAATTAAAATTGTAGCCAATTAAAGAAACGATTTTATAGTTTCTAGATATAAAATAAATGATGATGATATATGGCAACTAATTATGATTGTTCGATAAATAGTAATCAGATTATTTATGTCAATTAAACACATTTTCCCCTTTTGATAGCATTAATTTTAATGGAAATAATATGAAATTTTATAAAAATTGTAGAAAGTATTATATAATATGTAAGCATGGAAATATATCTCAAATATAATGTGTTCACATAGTTAGAATTGATGTCAAAAGCCTTAATTTAAAAGAATTATTACTTACAAGGCATTTCAATCGGTTTTGCATGAACTAATACTCTTTTTAATTTTGCTATGTACCCTTTAGACACAGCATCCCAAAACAAATTTTATTCCCACATTAGTAAGAGTTTCAGAATTAGTTTTCAAGATCAGAATATCTATTGATAATCCAAAATATGATATCCTGATAAGCAATTTTGAGTTTTGGGATCAGCTCACATCCTAATGGCCAAAAACGTCCAGTGTACTGTTCCGTTCTCAGACGGCTCAGTGTGGGGTCAGCCGAGCGACATACCCAGCAAGTTTATATATAATGTAGATAATGTTATACTGTCCGAGAATGGATTCACTTATATCCTTATCCGGTCATCCTCGACGTTTTTTGGGAAATTCGTCGAGCGATACTGTGCAGTAGGTATGCACGGAGCATTCAAAATGGACAAAAGGATCTGAACGTAGGCTTCTTCACTTTCTGTTCAGATTCTTTATGTCATATGACCCAGTCACCTTATCCAGGTGATTGATAGCCGGGGAATATATCTCCAAATCCTCGGTTTCTCAAATGTAGTGGCATATTTTTGGTTATAGAGGGTTCTTAAGGCAAGTCAACAGGTCAGTAAGTTTCACTTTCCTGAACTGTTCCCTTTTTCTTGCCTATTAACTTTTTTCCGGCAGTATATTTTTAAGAACATATTATCATGAAATTCTTCGCAATAACTTCTCCGGATTGTCAATTTTTATATTGTCCAATTTCTAGATAACTCAATTTTTCCATCCGATATATTATGGACTTTTTAACATCATCGGCTTCTATGACGGGAAAAACATCAATCTGGCATAAATCAGTAAACGGCAAATTATAAGCCAGATAGTCTTTGACAGTTTCTACGTCAAACAGAGTTATCACACGCCCTCCTCCTGCATCAAACCACTGATTGATAACCTTCAAACCTTTTGGAAAAGCCATACTTTCTACCTTTTCCCATCGCTTAAATAGCTCTGTAGTATTTTTAGGGTCAAAGGTCGTTATGTCTAACAACAACATATTCTATTCCTGGTCCAGTTTCATAATTCATAACAATTTAATATGTAATATAGTATATAGTGCGTTTGACTTATAAATATTTTGTAAATAGATGGAAAATTGAATTAAACTGATTTACTTTTTAACTTTATTTTAACGTTGCTTAAGACCTCAAAAAAGATTGAAACAGTTAAAAATTTATGGGATTTTTAAAAATTTATGGAATTCTCTAGTAGTCTCTTACGTCTTAAAACTTAGATTCACAGGCTTAATAGTTACAATGTCTTCATGCTTTAGATGGCTTGCTGGAGTTCACTACGAGTCGAATTTTCGTATCCTCTTCAAATTCAATGGTTTTTCAACCGCATAAAAAATATAATAGTTTTTCCATTTTCCCTTATCATATTTTG
>NZ_LMVP01000214.1 GCF_002287235.1 Methanosarcina spelaei | reverse complement strand
AGGCAGCAACACAGTAACAAAAGCAGATTATATAACCGTGACAGCAAAACCAGTTGCTGCATTTTCTGCATCTCCAACCTCAGGAAAATCTCCATTAAACGTTAAATTTACTGACAAAAGTACCGGATCACCAAAGAAATGGAAATGGGATTTTGGAGATGGAATAAGTTCAACCAAGCAGAATCCAACGCATAAGTATTCCAAAGCAGGAAAATACACAGTAACCCTCAAAGTAACCAATGCGGCAGGCATCAACACAGCAACAAAATCAAAGTATATAACTGTGACAGGAACTTCGCAAGCTCCGACTGCAGATTTCTGGGGTTGGCCATTATCAGGAAAAGCTCCGCTAAAGGTAACATTCACAGAGACGAGCAAAGGATCACCAACCTCATGGAAATGGGATTTCGGAGATGGGAAATATTCAACAGAAAAGAGTCCAACACACACATATTCATCTGCCGGAACTTACACGGTTAAACTCATAGCAACAAATGAAGCAGGAAGTAGTACAAAATCAAAATGGAAATATATAAAAGTGGCAAAGTGACTGCAACTTTGAAAATGGTTGAAATTCTCCTGGGGTTCTATAGGATTACAACTTCATAAAGGTGACAACAAACACAAGACTGAGAATATACTCCGAAAGTAAATAAAAATTGTTCTCATTTCTTTTGCTCACTCTTTTTATTCATTTTTTCATTGTTCCTTATTTCTTATCTGAAAGTGTCTGTAAGTTGTTGATTTGATATTAATAAATGAGCTCACCGTTTTTTTAGTCATTTTTTAGAGGGGTTTTAATCTTGTGATTTTCAGTAGCGACTCCTTATCTAATTTCTTGACTTTTTTAAGCTCATTTGAAATTCTCAAAAGTTTTTCTTTTACCTTTTTTATACCGAAAAATTTTACTATTTATGTATGGATTTACTGTAAACTTATTCTTCTTCTCAAAACAAATTTTCTAAAATTACACATTTTCTTAAATTTTTGATTTAAATAACAAAGTTTAAAAATGTATATATCTCTAAATTATTAACATTTTTTATATGAAAAATAAATTAAAAATTAAGGAGTAGGATAATTGAAACTTAACAAAAAATCGGATTCAGTGGTCTTAGCATTATCAGCCCTTGTTTTATTTTTGATTCTGGTTTCATCTACGGCATCAGCAGCTTCTTTATCTGCAATCACTGAAACTCGGATAACCAATCATGGAACAGCATCCAATCCAGATATCTATGGTGACAAGATAGTGTGGCAGGACAACCGTAATGGAAACTGGGATATATATATATTTGATCTCGCCGCTAAAACAGAAATTCACACTACCAATTTAACAAATCAGACAGTTCCTGCTATTTATAAAAATCTGGTAGTATGGGAAGATGAGCGCAACGGAGGTCATGACATTTACGTGGAAGATCTCTCTACAAAAATACAAACTCGTATCTCTAAAAGTGGAGAAGCATATAATCCTGCAATCTACGGTAATAGAATAGTATGGCAGGACGAACGTAGTGGAAGTTCGAATCTCTACATGTATGATCTATCTACTAAAAAAGAAACTCAGATTACTACCAGCGGTAAAGCATTTTATCCTGCTATATACGATAATAGAATAGTGTGGCAGGACGAACGCGATGGAGATTATCTCCACGCTGATATCTACATGTACGATCTTTCCAATAAGAAGGAGACTAAAATATCAACAACAAAATTCACCACTGGTGGCCATTCCTCACCTACAATTTACGGGAACAGGGTAGTGTGGGTAGGTGCAACTACTGATGATGATCATGTTTACGGTGTTTATGTGATGGATCTCTCTACTAAAACGCAAAATATACTCTTCAACTTCACTGATCCAATAAGCAACCCTAAAATCTACGGTGATAATATTATATATTCTCTATCTCAAGCTGGCGGCATGTCCCCTGATATCTATATGTATAACCTTTTCACTTCCGAGGGAAAAAAGATATCCACCAGTCAAACAGCAGAAGCGCCTGATATTTATGGTAACAAAATAGTATGGGTGGACTGGAGAAATGAAGGTCCTGATATTTACATGGCTACTCTCGGTTCAAACCTCCCGGTAGCTGCCTTCTCTGCATCTCCAACTTCTGGGAAAGCACCATTAAACGTTAAATTTACTGACACAAGTACAGGAACACCCACGAAATGGAAATGGGATTTTGGAGACGGAACAACTTCAACCAAACAGAATCCAATGCATAAGTATTCCAAAGCAGGAGTTTATACTGTTAAACTTACAGTAACAAATGCTGCAGGCATCAACACAGCAACAAAAGCAGATTATATAAAAGTTGTAACAAAACCCGTTGCTGCATTCTCTGTATCCCCCACATCAGGAAGAGTTCCATTAAATGTTAAATTTACCGACACCAGCACAGGAACACCAAAGAAATGGAAATGGGATTTTGGAGACGG
>NZ_LMVP01000213.1 GCF_002287235.1 Methanosarcina spelaei | reverse complement strand
GGCCCGAAGCATACCCCATCCTTTAGGGTGGGGTGGCCGCACGCAATTTGATTTTGGCTACGTTTTGACTCATTTTTGACCTATTTTGACTTCTTTTTATCAGATTTTAGTTTTTTAAGTCCTTCATCACTCATATGAGTCAGATTATACCATTTTTTTAACATAACATGGGAAAAATCATAAATCTATAGTATTTATATCCCTATTGATTGCAGATAAGTAAAATTTATAAATTTTGTCCTTCTAAACTGTATGGGGAAAGATAGTATAAAACGCAGTTTTCCCTTTTGTATTATAAAACTATAAGTTGTTGCAGGACTTAATTTACTACATGGCTAAAATTTATTAAAAAATTAAAAATTGTATAAAAATTGGAAATTATATCACAGGATTAGAAAGCCTGTAGAGAATTTACATTATCCTGGCAGACCAGGACAAAATCCGATAAAACGAGGTTTTAGTTTAGAACTATAAATATTTAGGTGGGGACTATGGCAGAAGAGCTTAAAGATAAGGTTTACGAGTACCTTTCAAATCATTACTATCTGAACCTTGCAACCGTAAGTCCGCAAGGCAGACCAATGGCCCATACAATGGCATATGTATCCGAAGGCGCTGTTGTATATATAGTAACTAATAAAAATACTCGGAAAGTCCAGAATATTATGCAGAATCCTTATGTAGCATATACTGTCGACGAGGACGATCCAGACTGGTTTGAGATGCAGGCTCTTCAGATTGAAGGCAAGGCATCAATAGTTACTGATGAAAATGAATTACGAGAAATTGGAGAAATACTGGTAGCCAAATTTCCGGTTGCGGCAGACATGCCCCCAGACCCGGATAGTATCATGATAAAAATTGAACCAGAAGTTATCTATTATCTCGATTACAGCATTAAGTTCGGGTACAGAGAGCAGGTGAACCTATGAAACCCGCATTTGATTTTTGATAAAAACCAGTGTTGAAAAATAATTCCTTTACACTTAATGTGGTCGCTATTCTATGATTTGAAGATATCCTGTGATTCCATGCAATTGTCTTAACTTTTGTGGATAACTTAATGAAACAAGTGTTTGATTGACGAAACCAGATAAAGCTTGACTAGTAGAGCAGAACAATAATTAGTTATCAAAACTGAACAAAAGTTAAACTGACAGAAAGCTGACTGACAGGATATAAATCTAAAAAGTAAGGTAAAAAATGATAGAATTAAGGTAAAAAATGATGGAATTAAGGTAAAAATGATAGAATTAAGGTAAAAAATGATGGAATTAAGGTAAAAAATGCTAGAATTAAGGTAAAAAATGATGGAACCTAGATTCGGCAGGTAAACATATAAGTTAATATAATTATTCTCACATCTTTTTTCTTGATTTTCCATGGCAGACAAAAACAACAGTCGACTAGTCGAATCCTCAATAAAACGTACAAGATTTTTAGGTCACCTTGGTCTCATTGCTGGAGTTTTCCGAGAACTTGAAGTTGACAAACTGATCGATGAGAAACTCCCAAAGGAAAGGGATCACAAGATTCCTCACTCAGTCTGCATCCTTGCCATGGTACTCAATGGTCTTGGTTTCATAGGTCAACGTCTGTACCTTTTTCCTGACTTTTTCAGGAATATTTCTATAGAAAGACTTTTTGGAGAAGGTGTAACACGAGAAGATCTGAATCAATATGCTATCGGAGAAACTCTTGACAGAATCGTAAAGTATGGTCCTACAAAACTGTTTACGGAAATTGTTCTTCACATTATGAATCGTCTACCTATTCCTGTCCATTGTTTACACGCTGACACTACAAGTGTCAGCGTTTATGGTGATTATCAAGACGAAGAAACGGAGTCTATTGATATCACTTTTGGAATTCCCAAAAACGGAAGATGGGATCTCAAACAATTTGTGCTAAGTTTGATTGTAAATCAGCATGGAATACCCCTTTTTATGAACACTCATTCAGGGAATGCTTCCGACAAAAGCACAATTCTGGAAGCAATAAAGTCTCTCAAATCAGCTTTAAGTCCTGAAAGCAAAGTGTACTATGTCGCTGATAGTTCCTTTTACACTGACAATAATATCAATAATATAGGAAAGTCATTCTGGATCAGTCGTGTTCCTGCAACAATTAATGAGGCAAAGGAACTGCTAACTGCAAATCTAAACCTGAAGCCACTGAAAAGCGATGAAAGATACTCATTTTATCAAACCTTTGTTGATTATGGGGGAGTCAAGCAAAAGTGGGTTTTGTTGCTTTCTCATAAAATGAAAGAAAAGAAAGAGATAACTCTCAGAAAGAAGCTTCAAAATGAACTTGAAAAAGCAGAAAAGTCGCTTAAAAAACTGGTAGGAGAGGACTTCTTCTGTGAAGAAGATGCATTAAAAGCAGCAGAAAAATGGACTGCAGATTTCCCTTCTATTGTGTTTGAAAAAGTAGATTTGAAAACCGTTAAAAAA
>NZ_LMVP01000212.1 GCF_002287235.1 Methanosarcina spelaei | reverse complement strand
TGAATATGTGGTATGACTTTCAGGTATGAATATGTGGTATGATTCTCAGGTATGAATATGTGGTATGACTTTCAGGTATGAATATGTGGCATGATTCTCAGGTATGAATATGTGGTATGACTTTCAGGTATGAATATGTGGTATGATTCTCAGGTATGAATATGTGGTATGAATTTCAGGTATGAATATGTGGCATGATTCTCAGGTATGAATATGTGGTATGACTTTCAGGTATGAATATGTGGTATGATTCTCAGGTATGAGTATCAGTACATCTTTATAATAACCTATTTTCACCTGTTTCTTGGGCAAAAAATTAAAGAATGTCTCAGTACATTGAAAATGTTTTTAAGTATTTGGCTTATATTGTCTGTTATATCTAAGCTTGCAAAAAGGTTGGAGAGTAAAATATGGCAGATGAAATTGACTACGAAATTATCGGTGACGATATGCAGATCGTCGAAGTTGAGCTTGATCCAAATGAAGCTGTTCAGGCAGAAGCTGGGGCTATGGCATACATGGGGCCCGGAATTGAGATGCAGACCAGTATGGGTAATGAAGGTGGTGGATTTTTCGGAGGTCTCAAAAAAGGACTTAAAAGGGCTCTTACAGGAGAAAGTTTCTTCATTACAAGCTTTGTTCACAAAGGTTCCGGAAAAGGGCATGTAGCTTTTGCGGCTCCTTATCCGGGAAAGATTATTCCCCTTGACCTCACAAAGTTCGGAGGCAGTCTCCTCTGTCAGAAAGACTCATTTCTCTGTGCTGCGCGTGGAGTAGATATAGAAATAGCTTTCACCCGCAAGCTCGGAGCAGGGTTCTTCGGTGGCGAAGGTTTTATCCTGCAGAGGCTGACAGGTGACGGTCTGGCCTTTCTCCATATAGGGGGCACAGTTATAAGAAAAGATCTGGCAGTTGGTGAAACTTATCGTGTCGACACAGGCTGTGTGGCAGCTTTCACCGAGACCGTAACATATGATATAACCTGGTCAAGGAACTTTAAAAATGCCCTTTTCGGTGGTGAAGGAGTTGTTCTTGCAACCCTTACAGGTCCAGGCACAGTGTATATGCAGAGCCTTCCTTTCTCTCGCCTTGCTGACAGAATCTTTGCAGCCTCTGTTTATGGCCGCCGAGACGAACAAACTGGCGTTGCCGGGACTGGTATTCTTGGAGGCATCATTGGCGGAGATAGATCATTCTAAAAATTGGGAACTGTCCTAAATGAAAAAATCGTTAAAAATAAGAAACTGCTCTAAATAAAAATACTCTAAATAAAACTACTCTAAATAAAACTACTCTAAATGATAATTAATTGTAAATCAAACTAAAGAGAAACTCATTTTAAAGTAGAATTTATTCTAAAACAAGAAATAAATCCAAAAGAAAGTTAGAAATTCAAAAAGGCCTGTTTTTAAGAAGCAGGCCTTCTTTTAATTACTGGTTTCAGGATTCCAATCAAGTTTTTTCTGCTCTTTCTCACTAGACTAGAGCTCATTCTTCAAGCGTACTTATTATATTTCTGCGAGCTAGAAAACCAGCAAGTTCATCATCCAAGCTAAGGACTGGAACACCTCCGACATCACGTTCCAACATTATCCTAACAGCTTCTTCAAGCGGTGTATTGGTATAGACACTAATCACACTACGGGTCATAATATCCCCTACCAATAGGTTCTTGATCCTTGAATCCTGCTGATTATCAGCGACTAGATCCCTAAAAGAACGCATAGCAAAGGCAATATCGTCTTCAGCAATAATGCCTACAAGTTTTCCGCTCTCAATTACTGGCAGCCTTCCTACGTTTTTGTCAAGGATAAGTCGCCTAGCGTGGCTAACCCTATCAGATGAACTGATAACTATAGGGTTTTTTTCCATTATTTCCCCGACAAAGCCTGTGAAGTGGTTTCGTTTCATGAATTCCTGGGGTGTCACCCAGCCCAGGGCTTTTCCATTATCAGTGACAATAATTACGCCCCCACTCTTTTTCATCAGGGTAAGAACATCCCTGGTATCGGTATCAGGCAGAACCTTTACGAAATTGTCGGATACGGCTGTTGCAACATGCAGAGAGGATGCAGGTTTGCTCAGTTTCTTGCGAGTTCCGAGCTGCTCTGTCAGACTTCTCATTGTAAGTACACCAAGTATCTGATCATCGTGGACTACCAGTAAGCGCTTTGTATCTTTCTTTTCCATTAGATCCAGGGCGTGAGATATGGTGTCTGACTTGTCAATCCTGTATGGCTGTACCATTATATCTTTAACTTGCATGCAATTCACCTCATGCGTATCCAGAACTTTTAATCATAATGTTCGCAATTTTTTGCGTGTTTTCTTCATCCGTTTTTCCTTTACTTCAATTTCGCATCCTTCTCTTGCTCTTAGCTGTTTTATCTATCGCTCTCTATTGCTTTCTATTGCTACTTTTGCAGTATATACCTCCACACTGCCAGATAATGGTTAGAGGATGGCTTTCATGATATCGGTTCTGCTTAATATTCCCACTATATTTTCTCCGTCACTGACAGGTAATGCAGTCACTCCTTCCTCTATCATTTTTTTAGCAGCTTCACTGACATTTTCATTTACGTCAATGGAGTTTATCGGAGAAACCATGATGTCCTCTGCGATTAAAGGCACCTCTTTTACGTATCTAAAGGTTTTCTGGCCTCCAGGTGAGGATTTACGTGCCATTTTGATGTTTTTCGTGGAAAGTTCGCCTTGAAAATCAGTTAAGAGATTTAAAGCAAGGCTTTTGCTGGAAATTATCCCTACAGGATTTCCTGCATCATCTTTGACGATTACTCTTTCGATCTCATTCCTGTTCATTTCATCAATTACGTGGTTAATAGTGTGATGCCTGTGAACAGAAACAATATCTTCAGACATTAACTTGGGGATTTTTGTTTTCATTTCCTCGCTATTTTCCGCAACATAACGCACAAGATCTGTCCTAGTGATAATGCCTACAATATCGTTCTTTACCACCGGAATGTTATGCACCCCGTTCTCAAGCATTAAGGCAGCTGCCTGGGAAATAGAGGCTTCAGGATAGATGGTAATAACCGATTCCGTCATCAGTAACTTAATAGGGATCTGGTCTATCGGTCTTCTCCTCCAGAGAGGTTCGGCCTGAGCCAGACGGTTAGTGATGTCTGATTTTGTAACGATTCCCACCATCTTGCCCTCATTGAGGACAAGCAATGTACTGATTCTATGCCTTAACATCAGATTTCTTGCACGTGACACGGGTTCGTCTGCGTTTAGGATATACACAGGTGAACTCATGATGTCCGCCACATTCATGAAGTACCTCCTTCACTTTTACAATATATAAGTATCAATAATTATACTTTTTGAATTGGATGTGAAAGCTACAACTTTTAACTATAGGCTGTAAATTTTTTGGGAAGTAACCAGTACCTCTTGTTGAAGTGAGAGCTATTTTAAAAGTTCTTATTTTTGAAAATCCTTGTTTTAAAATAGACTACACTCCAAATCCTGAATATTCAATGTACAGATTACTTCTCGACCTATCTACAAAGTAGGCTTATTTCCTGGCAGGTCCAGCTAGAGAATTTTTCTTTTTTAAAACTCCTGAAAACTTAGTCTTCTTAAACCTTAAACTCCTGAAAGCTTAATCTCCTTAAACTTTAAACTCCTGAAAACTTAGTTTCCTTAAACCTTAAACTCTTGAAAGCTTAATTTCCTTAAACTTTAAACTCTTGAAAGCTTAATCTCCTTAAATTTTAAACTCCTGAAAACTTAGTTTCTTTAAACCTCAAACTCTTGAAAGCTTAAGCCCGAAGCTTTTTCGGGCTCAGTCAACTTAAGGCTCAGTTAGACTTTAGTTTCACTAAACTTTGTTAAGTTTCAGGATAGTTTGAGCTAGCTTGAACTAGCATGACGGTTTTGATCAATTGAAACCAGTTCTGTTCAATTGGTTATTTACCAGGTTCATTCAGAGATCTAAGGAAATCCCTTTCAGTAATGATACCACGGAGCAGTCCATTCTCCAAAATTGGAAGTGAACCTATCTTTTTCTCAAGCATTATTTCCATCGCTTTTCCCAGGTCTGTACCCGGTTCAGTCCATATCAGTTCTTTTGAGACAATAGATCCTACAGGCTGGTCAAACGCTTCATGAATGTTTCCTGTTGTCAGCTTACTGAAAGCGTCTCCCCTTCCAAGGAAATGGACAATATCAGTGGAAGTGATAATTCCTGCGAAGATGCCATCTTTAACTACAGGAAGTCTTCGGAGCCAGTTATCTACCATTACTTTTGCTGCCTGTCCAATGGATGTCTCAGTTGACACCATCTTGACGTTCTTGGTCATATATTCATCAACAGTTCGGCTTGTCACGATTCCGCCCATCAGTTCAATTGCATTCCTTTCGGTAAAGATTGCAACGACCTGCATGTCATTGTTCACGATTGGAAGGCCGCCTCTTTTTCTTTCAATCATCATTGAAACAGCATCTTTAAAATCAGCCTGGTCATTAAGGTAGGGAATATTAGTTTCCATGATTTGCCGTACTTCTTCGTTGATTGCAGCCAGAAGGTTACCTTTGAAGCGGTTTTCAACGAGCAGATTCTTTCTTCCGCCCCCCAGGAAATCGATAATATCTACGGAAGTAACAACTCCTTCCAGCCTCCGCGTTCCGGCGTTTGTAATAGGAATGCGTCTGAACCTCTTTTCAGTCATAATCTTGATTGCTTCCATAATTGTTGCAGTAGGAGGAAGGGTTACTACACTCCTCGTTGCCAGGGCCAGGATTTTTCCTTCATGTTCTGAAATACGGGATTTAAACTCAGGACCTATTCGCATAGTGCCCATGCTGCTAATCATGTGCGGGTCTTTCTGCTGTGCTTTCTTGGATTTGCTCACGCCTGGCTGAAC
Source organism: Methanosarcina spelaei (assembly GCF_002287235.1). Lineage (GTDB taxonomy): Archaea > Halobacteriota > Methanosarcinia > Methanosarcinales > Methanosarcinaceae > Methanosarcina > Methanosarcina spelaei. The sequence goes on along the minus strand of NZ_LMVP01000212.1, from coordinate 33,809 downwards.
TTTCATCTTATCGACGGACGAAAATGTCGTATTTTTGTTCAATAGGACCACCGAATTCGAGTTGCAGTTAATTGCTTTTTTAGTATTCCATTTCTTCTTTTCCTGCTTTCTTGCGGAAACTTCCCTGGAATCTGCAGTTCATTCCTCAACAGACCCAGATTTGCTCCCGGAAAAAATAAAACCTGAAAGCAATTTTTCCCGAATCTTTCCGAAAGGTTTCCTTTATTTTAGATTTATAATTATTATTAATGATGATCTTTGATGTTATAATCTTTTTGCGTGAAAACTTGCTGCTGTTTTTCGCATTGCATTAATTCTCAGTTAATTGTTTGTTTAATTCTCAGTTAATTGTTTGTTTAATTCTCAGTTAATTCTTTGTTTAATTTTGCGATTATCTGTTATTCTTTCACCGGATACCTTCATTATACAGTTTTTTTTTCAAAGGCGATTTTCGAAGGTTTTTTCAGGCCATAAATTGACGATAGATTCCAGAAGGTCCTGTCTGTCGACGAGTCCAGATACCCTGTCCTTTTCATTTACTATGGTAACCCTTCCAATATCATAGTAAATAATCATCTTAATTGCACTTTGAATGGAATCATTTTCTGACAGTGTATACGTAGGGGTTGACATTATCTTTTCAACTTTTGGGCTCTCATTAGGCCTCGTTCGCCTTTCGTCTTCCGTTTCAGTGCGCACAGCACCTGATTTGATTATGTCCCTGCGGGTTATCATTCCAACGGGCTCGCCTTTCTTTGAAACTACAGGAATACCCGTATAATCGGTCTCGAGCATATGCGCCCAGACTACACTGACTTTGTCCTCTTGTGAACACGTTTTGACTTTTTTCGTCATCATGGTCTGCAGTGTTTTAGGAACATTTTTTGGGACTTCGACATTTCTGAGAATATCCACATTACTCAGGACTCCAACCACCGTACGATCCGTAGTTGATTTAACAACGGGAACTCTGTTCTGCTTCGATTGCACCATCAGTTTTGCGGCCTTTATAATATCCATATCCGGAGTGACTGTAGGGGATTGGCTTGCATACCCGCCTACTGTGACATTCGAGCGTGTAGAGGTAATCCTCAAGATATCCTGGTCACTCAGCATTCCCACAAGCCTGTTCTCTTCGTCAACAACAACAAGACTTCGAAGAAGGTAATCGCGCATCAGCTGACGGGCACGAGTCACAAACTCTCCTTCTTTGATACTCACAGGCTCATCTGTCATAATCTCACTAACGTTCACTGTATACCTCCTTATACTCTCTTTAAAAAAGATGTCTCTGGAAATTGATAAAGATTGTGAGTTATTCGTAGTCCTCACCTTCTTCCTGCCTGCAGTTTCTGCATAAATACCTACCGTGTACATACTTGAGGTCAACGGAAAAAACTAAACAGGATTCACATATACCAGTTATAAAATCCTCTAAATCTTCTGAAATCTCTTCTCTTGAGGGAATAGAGAATAGGGCTTCTCTATTCATATCAACAAGGTTTCTGAGGATAGTATCAAGTCCGGGTGTTATTGCCAGGATATCAGTACTCGAAATTATTCCTATTACTGTCCTGTCTTTCAGGACTGGCAGTCTTTTGATATTTGCCTTTAACATAATTTCGGAAGCTTCTGCAATACTTTTTTCGGGTTCTATGGTTATGAGAGGGCTCGAAAAAATATCCTTCGCTTCCACTTCACTTGGTTTTTTATTTTCGGTAACAATATTTTTAACAATATCCCTTTCAGTTATGATCCCCATAGCTTTATCATTCTCTGTGACGATAACGCTACCTGCATCACGATTGACCATTTCTCTTGCAATAGAAGGAATATCTGAGTTGATATCCATTACTATTACTGCCTTATTCATAGCCCTAGTAACCGAAACTTTATTGATGTCTCTGTTATGAATGCCGGCATATTTTCCCCTGTCAGCCTCTACATCCTTTTCGTGCCGACAGTTTCCGCATAAGTATCTGCCATCTACATACCTGAGGTCAATGGAAGTAGAACCACACGATTCACATACATTCATTCTGGAATTCTCTAAATCTGGAATCTCGTCTCTCGAGGGAATAGAGAGTAGGGCCTCTCTGTTCATATCAATAAGATCTCGAAGAATAGTATTAAGTCCAGGTGCTACCATCAGGATATCTGTATTCGAAATTACTCCTATTACTGTCCTATCTTTCAGGACTGGTAGTCTTTTAATTTTTGCTTTTAGCATGATTTCGGAAGCTTCTATTATGCTATTTTCAGGCTCTATGGTTATAAGAGGACTTGAGAGGACTTCTTTCGCTTCCAATTCACTTGGTTTTTTATTCTCTGTAACAATGTTTTTAATAAGATCTCTTTCAGTTATGATCCCCATAGCTTTACCATTTTCTGTGACGATAACGCTTCCTGCATCACGACTGACTATTTCTCTTGCAATAGAAGGAATATCTGAGTTGATATCCATTACTATTACTGCTTTATTCATAACCTCAGCAACTGAGAGCTCTCTTTCAATCTCTTTATTATGAATGCCAGCATATTTTCCCCTGTCAGCATCTATGTCCTTTTCAGGCCCATCTGCCATCTACTGCCATTCCCCCTTTGTCCTGTATGTCGGCAATTAATAATACAAAGTTCACAGTATAAAATTCACAGTATAAAAAGCCAAAATGTAGAATTTACGATTGAAGCTTTTTAAGTATCCACTCTCTAGGAAAACGCTCCATATTGGTTTAGTTTTCTTTCTAGTCTAGACTCTGAAACTATTAGTTTTTTAGAGACGATACTCTGGAGAAGCTCGTTATCCCGAATCTATTTTTGTCCGCATCCTCTAAGATGTTTTCCCCATAATTTTCGGATTTTTTTACAGCATCTATATATACGAGTCAATGGTACATAATGATAACGGCATTTGCATTTTTCATAAAACACATAAATCTTTATGAAATCAAGGACATTCACTTTAAATCTCCAGTTAGCTTGTTTATGGCGAATTCATAATAAAAAAATTTATAAGATATACACAGGAATTTTTTAAGTACCCCCATGTTTCCACTGGAGATTTTTGCTGAGAATGAAAAATGCTCCATTATCTGGAAGAAGTATTAGAAAGAAGCGCAGAAGAGAAGTATATCTTAGAAAACAGGTTTATACAGTTTAAAAAAATCAAAATTATATTTGTAATGCTTTCTATTTTTCTCACAGTAAATTTTTCAGACCCCCTCATTTCCACTGGAGAATACTTCACAAGCTTTTACCGTGAAAAGCATGGTTTAAGAAATAAACCAGAAAGAAGACACTGAAAAAGGAGAACGATTAAAGCATAAAAAGGAAAACGATTAGAGCATAATTACTCTGCTCCGATTCCCGATGCTCAGTTCAATTTCTTCGTTCAGACCATATTTCGCATAAGCATTAATGATCTGGATTTCGGAGTCAATATCAAGATCTTCGATCACATAAGCCTGTTCTCCCCAGAGAGTTATTTTTATGCTGCCGGTTTCGTCTTTTAATCGAAGGTTTGCAACTACATTCTCGGTTCCGTCTTCCCTTTCAAACTCTTTGAGTTCCCCTATTTCGGAAACTTTACCCTGAACCGAATAGCTTTCCCCAGGGATAATATCAGCAATATCCGTAAACTTTTCTCTGTACTCAATCTCCTTTTCACTCTTCTGGATTATTCCTCGCCCTCCCAGATTGAGTTCTATCTGCTGGCTGAATGCATTTTCCCGAGAGTAAGCATGAAGTACTTCTATGGTCTCGTCAAAATCGACTTCATCCAGAAAACTGGTTTTTTCATCCCATAGAGTCAGTCTGATTTTTCCAGTGGAATCTCCAAGAAGAAGATTTCCAACTCTTCCGGTAGCCCCGTCTTTTTTCTCAAAAGTCCGGATTTCTCCTATATCGAGTACTCTACCTGAAATGTTTATATTGCTCATATCAGCCTTGATGTCCTCAATTGGAATAAATTCCTCTTCGTACTCGACTTTTTTCTCACTTTTCCTTATTATGCTTCGATTTCCCACCTGTAGTTCAACTTTCTGAGTAAAGGCGTTCTCTCGCGCATAAGCATTGACCAGTTCAATAGTGTCTCCGTATTCTACCTGGTTCAGGAACTCGGTTCTGTCGTCCCAAAGGGTTACTCTGACTGTGCCTGTACTATCCCCGAGAAGCAGGTTTCCTACCTGTCCGCTAGTACCATCTTTCCGCTGGAAGGTCCTTACTTCTGAAATTTCCAGGATTTTTCCTGTCAAATTCAGGTCTCCCATGCCGTCTTTTATATCCTTTATTTTCTGGCTGCTGGCAGCCACATCGATTTCTTCTTCGGTCTCGGCCAGGACTCCATTATTTCCTACATTGACCTCTACTCCTGAGTACCCCTGCTTCGCATAACCGCTAACCTGGAGGGTTTGCCCTACTTTGATTTTTTCAGCTTTTATAAGATCTGCCATGTTATCCCAGAGCGTTATCCTAATCTTTCCGGTTTCATCTCCAACAATTATATTTCCGACTCTACCTATCGTCCCATCATTTCGAGTAAATTCTTTGGTGTCGAAAACCGACACAACTTTTGCAATAAAATTTATTTGTCCGCTTTCAGCTGTAATGTTTTCAATTTTCACACTGTCTCGACCTACATCTGAAAACCCAAGTTCGTTGGCAACTAGCATGGCAGCCATGGGTTCATCGCAAAGCCCTCCCATGCTTTCGACCTTTTCCTGTACATGCTGCAGGAAGTCTTCTTTACTGATAACGTGGCTGAGCTTCTTATAGATTGATTCGATATCTGTCATATTATCCCCTTAATGTATAATTTCTGTTTTCAGTGTCTATTATTTGCTTCAACTCTAATTAATAATTGTTAGTGTGTTGCTACCTTGAATTCAGTTCATCATTATGGCATAAAATTCAAAAGCTGTTTTAAGAGACCAGTAAATTGCAGCTAGTAAATATAAATTTACAGACCTGAGCACATTAATTCTTAAATCGCATCATTTAATGAATGATAAAAACGGTAATAACCAAATATCTTGTGAAGTCTCTTTTATTCTTTTTGATTCTAAATTCCAGCTATTTTAAGCTTATTTTTATAAGTTTAATTTTTTAAGTTGTGTTTCGTGTTCCTTTTCTTTCAGCTTCGGCAACGTACTGCAAGCAGTCCACCAATTTTTCTACTATAAAGCTTACGGATTGTAACCTGACAGTAAGTTTGAAATTAAGTCCACAAATATTCCTCAATAGACTGTTAAATTGAACTTCAACCGGAAATCAAGGCTCTAATAGTCCTTTCCAAAGTCCTGGTAAGATACTTTAAATATAGCTATCGTAAAATTACTTTAAATATAACTATCGTAAAATTACTTTAAATATAGCTGTCGTAAAATTACTTTAGGTATATACGCTACGGGTATGCAAGCGGTCCTACTAAAAATTACCGTGTACCCGATGAAAGTGTTTCTCAACAAAGTAGAATCAATATAATAAACTATGCCCATGCTTATCTGTTATGCTTCTTTCAGGCTTTCGAGCTAAAGATAATCTAAAATTAAAGCTTGATGCTTGATACTTTTCTATTTCTCCTTGGTCATCCTGCTAAAGAATTCAGAGGCTTCCTGTTATACAAAAAACCAGGGAATAAATTGGGGTAGAGGATAATTGAGAGACATAAAATTTTAGCTTTGTAGCTTTGTCAAAACAAAACTTAAAACAAACCTTATTTATAGTAAAGTTTCGTTATGTACGTGATACCATGATTCGAAAATGCACTGAGCACGGCTATTTTAGAGGAGGCAGCTGTCTGCAGTGTAAACGCCCTGGAAGATACCTGCTGGACGATAACAAGGAAGAAAAACTTGGTAGGTTTGTATCTGGTACTCTCCGGCATTTCCCAGAATCTGTAGGAGTTGAAATGGACAGATTCGGCTGGGTCAATATCAATGCTTTCTGTGACATTATGAGAAAGCGATACAGCTGGATGAGGAAGGAGTACCTTTACGCGCTTGTAGAATCTGATGAAAAAGGAAGGTACGAGATCCGCAATTCAAGAATCAGGGCACGTTACGGGCACTCTGTCAACATTGATCTGGATTATAGGGAAAGTGATTCTCAATATCTGTATTATGGTGCAAGCCCTGAAGAAGTTGATGTCCTGATGGAGAACGGAATTTTCCCAATAAAGCAAAGGTATGTCCACCTCAGCACTTCGTATGAAAAAGCAGTAGAAGTGGCTCTTATTCATACTGAAAGTCCTGTCATCCTTCAAATCGACGCCTTTAAAGCTCAAGAAGATGGGATCTCTCTCAAACTTGCAACTGATGACATCGTACTTGCGGAAAAGATACCTTCTGAATACCTCTTTGTCGTTGAAGATTGATTTTGAAGCTGCCCTTAAAAAATAGCTTTAAGATACTTATTAAACTTCCAGTAAGTTATTTGTGATACTTTTCTTTCCTTTCTTTTTCTTCTCCTTTTCTTTTCTCTTTTACCTATTGTTCTTCTTTTCTGTATCTACCTTTCCTATTCTCTTTCAACTCACGGACACTTCAAAAAGCCCTTCTTTTTTTTCTATCCTGAAGTTAACATCCAGAAACTGTTCAGTAACCCAAATATTTGTCTTAGTGTGAAGAGAGAGTTCACGGACAGTGTAAGAACTATTTCCTGCAAGAGCCATGTACGGTATTAGCTGGTCTGCCAGATATGTGTCAACAGAGGCTCCTGCTCTAAGTTCAAGAATAATTTCGTCTGCAGCATCTTTGCCTACTTTTTCTGCTGGAAGTCCTCTTTTCCCAAGGGCACTCCCACCCATATAGCCTGTCCAGACGGTTATCCCACTTCCAGTGGAAAAGGCTTCAAAGGATTGAGTTCCAATTTGAGATGGGTATCCGGCTTCCATTAATCTTGTACTGGCAGCTTCGGCCTGGCGTAAAGGTACATGAGCCGGAAGATTTGAAGCATGAGAAATTCCCTTGATTTTTTCTTCTTCTTTTAAAAAATGAAATCCTTGCAGCCTGCACGGTTTAAAATAAGCTGAAACTTTTCCTCCCCCTTTAGGGTAGTACCCGTGTTCTTTCAGGGTTACGCTGCCTGAGTATCCAAGCTGCTTCAGAGCGCTGAAGGTAACATGCTGCAGGTAGTCCATTGTCGGAGACCAGGCAACGTCAGTTCCTCCTTTTATCGTTAGTTCGACTTCCTCTTTCGCAAAAGGCAAGGCTGGCATAATGCACTGGAGAAACAAGGTTATGCTTCCTGCAGTCCCGATATCAATATCATACTTACCCCCCTTTATTTCGACTGGAACAAAAGAAAATTCAGTAGAGCCTGGAAAAAGTCCCGAGATCTGAGCTTGACAGATCTTGGCCGCTGTTTCCAGAGCTTTTAAATGCTGTTGTTTCAGGCCAGGATTTGGTCGGTTTTTCCTGATATTCGTAACTCTTATCCCTTTTCCAGTAACTGCGGAAAGAGCAACAGCCGTTCTGACCAACTGCCCTCCTCCTTCACCATAAGAGCCGTCGATTTCTAACATTTGCTTCTCCCATATTTTACTGATTTCATCTTACGTTATCCGACTGCCTTTCTTCTGTTTCCTTTTTTACCTTTCTTCTGTTTCCTTTCCTTTCTTTTTTATTTCGAACTGCAGCTTTTACAGCTGGTCTGAGAGGGTCCACAAGCATAGAGACGGGTGGTGCATAGCAAGTCTCCAGGTCAAGAAGGTCTCTAATTGTAGTTGTCTTTCGAATTGCAAGGGAAAAGGTATCGATCCTTTCCTTTATCCCTTCTCCTCCGGCAAGCTGTGCACCTACCAGAACATCGTCTTTAAACAGAAGTTTAATGTACAGATCTTTCCAGCCCGGATAATAGGAAGCTCTTGTACGCCCAGTGGAGAATCCTGTGCTTATCTTTATTCCATGGCTTTCAGCCTCTTTTGAGGTAATACCAACTCCGCCAAATTGTAAGTCTCCTGCCACGGCTACCCAGGGGTTGACAAGCGGCCCGAGAGGAGTATATTTTCCTGTGATATTATTGCCGATTATATCGGCCATATGCCGAGCTGTTGTACCCAGCTGACCTAGTTTTGCTTCCCCTGTTATAAGGTCTATTACCTCTACACATTCCCCACCTGCATACACGTAGGGAAGAAATTCTTCTCCTGCCTTATTTCTTGCCTTAACCTGGAGCATTTCATTTACAATTATTCCTCCTGCCTTTCCTATTTCGATACCAGCATCTAGGGCAAGGGATATCTCAGGTCTAACTCCACTTGCAAGAAGTACAAGATCTGCAGGAAGCTGCCTATTCCCTACATATAGTGTTTTTTCTTTCCGAAAATTTTCAGGAAAAGCTGCAGGCTCCCCAGAAACGACTTCAATCCCGAGACTTTTCAAATGTTCTCTTACGATTTCGGAAATGTCTGGGTCCAGTTGCCTGGAAAGCAGGTTTTTACTTCGGCTTATGAGGTAGGTTTTAATTCTCCTTCTTGAAAGTGCCACTGCACACTCTATTCCTATTGTCCCTCCACCTATTATGCAGACTCTCTTAACAGTTTCCATGGCTTTTTCGAAAAGTACTCCATCATCAAGACTCCTCAGAGTAAAAACACCGTAAGGGAGAACATTTGTGCTGCCTGTTAGAGGTATAAAGGGTAGACTGCCTGTGGCGATAACGAGTTTGTCAAAAGGATAAATCCCTTCTCCTGTCCGAACAACTTTTAAATCCAGATCTATTGAGTTGGCGCACTCGTTTAGCCTGACATCTATTTGACTTCTTTTGAAAAAATCTTTTGGTTTCACTATTAATTTTTCAAAACTCTCAATTTCCCGTCCCAGAACAAAAGGGATTCCGCAATGGCTATAAGCAGTATGTGAATCCCTTGAAATCACTGTAATTTTAAAATCGCTCTGTCTTCGAATTTTGGTAGCAACCGCCATGCCACAGGCTCCCCCTCCTATAATAACCACTTTTACAGGATCTTCTTCTAGTTTCTGTGCAGATACTACTCCCTGAAATTTTCCATCAATTTCGGCTGGTTTCTGGGTTTCATGTATAATACTTTCTGTGCCAAAATCGCTTCCCATACTCTCAGTAATTGTGTTTCACACCTATTATAAGTTTTTAAGTGACCGAAAATTTTGAGGTTAGTAAGTGGAAAATCTCAAAGCGATTTATCAAGATTATTTAATCAGGAATTTTTGAAGGATGAACTACTTAAAAATCTATCTCTCCGACATGAAAATAGGTCTCTGGCATAATCCGGAAAATCGTGAAAAGGACCTATAGTGTTCAGGGGGGCTGAACGAGCGAGTTTGGGAGTGGGGGGTTAGTACATAAAAAAGTTTCTATGTCTCGCCCGTTCAATTTTTTACAAGTCTTTTTTTTTATATATACTTTTCTAAATTTTCGACTCTATTATTCTTTAAATTTTTTGAGTTTCTTCTGACCTATTCTAAAGGACTTCTTCTGGAGTTGTTTTGAAAGTATCTTATCTTCAAGACATCGGCATGAAAAATGACTTTAATTTGATAAAACTTTTTAAATAACCACAAAGTTCTTAAATCCTGCAGGCATTAATTACATGAATTTAAAAATACGTGACGCACAGGTTTCCTCAGTTGCCAAGACTCCTTTAAAGGTGGGAGGAACTGTTCTGTCAGATTATATCATTGATTAACAACTTCACCTAATCACCATTGCTAAATTCGTAAAGATAATCCAATGTAATTAATTCACATGCAAATATAATAAAAACTTCAGATTAACTACATTATACTCAGGGTTAAAATAACCACTCAACGTAGAACTTTAATTCATATATCTTCACCCATGAAGTAAAAGTCAAAAAGTGCTAAGTCAAAAAGTACTCTCGATAAACCTGATATAAATTTCACTTCACTTACCGCTTATCAGTTACCACTACAGAGCCCCTAAACCACGGGATAAGGTATCTGGCATATATCGGCTTCGTGCCCGAATTACCCGTTTTTAAGGGTATTTCTTGAGAATCGCAGAATCAGGTTAATTGAAAAGTTATCAGGTTAATTGAAAAGTTATCAGGTTAATTGAAAAGTTAACACATTTTTTGACTTCTGGCTCTGAAATTTATCTTAGGGTCATAATAAAAACTTATGTTAGGGAAAGGGCTTTCGGGAAGACATTGGAAAGCTTTAGGAACAGCGAAGGTTATTGTCTGCTCACTTGAAAGTTAAGAAATTGTCGATCTAAGAGAGACTTAAGCCAGGCTAATTCAGGTCTGGAACTTTACCAGGTTCCCATAAGGTAAGGGCTTCCACTCGATAGCATAAATTTCTGGCACTATACTAGGATCAGGTCTCCTGACATAAGTATAATGAAAATTCCAGGCAGGTTCGGAACTATCCTTCCGGCTACAGCCATAGTTAATTCTCAAACCTGCTCCTTCAAGGGTGTTTTATCCCTGATCTGATATAAATCTGATTTTTTACTATTTTTGCATTGTTCAGAGCTTTACGAGTTTTCGGAATCTAGCGAATAGTTTATAATGTCGGGAAACTCGGCGGATATAATTCACAAAACCAAAAGGCACAATTATCAGAACAAGTTCACAATTGCGATGATTATAATTGTTAGGAATGGAATTCCTAGTGAATTTAATTTAATAAAATTATCACGATAAATCATTCACAATATATGAGGAGAATTCACATGCAAAATACAGATACTACAAAATACATCATTCATTCTAAGATTAATGCGGATGGGGTAATTGAACGTCCTGATATCGTAGGTGCGATCTTTGGGCAAACTGAGGGATTACTTGGGGCTGATCTTGATCTCCGTGACCTGCAAAAAACTGGCAGGATTGGCAGGATCGAGGTAATGGTTACGGCTAAAGGAGGAAAGACCAAAGGAAATATCTTTGTTCCCTCAAGCCTTGATAAAGTCGAAACCTCAATTCTTGCCGCATCACTTGAGACTATTGACAGAGTGGGGCCATGCAGCGCCAAAATCGAGGTTTTCCAGGTAGAAGATGTAAGAGCTGTAAAGCGAAAGAAGATTATCGAAAGGGCAAAACTCATTTTTACCAAGATGTTTGATGAAACCGTGCCCGAATCCCAGGAATTGGCGGATGAAGTCCGACAGTCTGTAAGAGTTGATGAACTTACTTACTATGGAAAGTCCAGAATTCCCTGTGGACCGAATGTACTTAACTCAGACGCTATCATTATTCTTGAGGGGAGAGCTGACATTCTGAACCTGCTCCGTTATGGTATAAAGAATACCATTTGTGTAGGAGGGACAAACATTCCTCCGGAAGTTGCAGAGCTAACTAAAAAGAAAACAGTAACAGCTTTTACTGACGGAGACCGTGGAGGAGAACTTATAATACGTGAACTCCTTCAAGTGGCAGACATTGACTATGTTTCCCGTGCCCCCGACGGAAAATGCGTTGAAGATCTTGTCCAGAAAGAAGTTATACGAGCTCTTCGTCGGAAAGTTCCTGTAGAGCAGATTATCGAGAAATACGGAATCCAGGAGAGAGAAAATGAAGAAAGCCCCTGCAGAGTGGAGAGGAGCTCTAAAAGAAAGATCAGGGCACCTGAAATTGCTCCCAGGATTGCAGAAAAGAAGTTGCACAAGCGTATTAAAGTTCACAGAGTCTCTTCAAAGCCAGATCTTTATGGGGAGGAACTCCAGGAAGAAGAAACGAAAGGAACAGTGCCTGTAAAAGCTTTTGAAAAGGTTACTGAAAAAACTGCTGAAAAAGTCTCGGAAATAGTTCCTGCGACTATAGAAAAAGTCAAAACAAGATATGTTGTCGCAAAACCTCAGATTTCAGCAAGGGCAGTTACTACTGCTGTCAGAGTTCCCAGAGAAAAGCCTGTTGAGAAAGTTCCGGCAACCGTTAAAGTTCCTGGAGGTGAGGCGGTCAGGGTCTCTCCTGCCCCAGTAAAAACTGTCCCGGTTTCGCGTGAAGCCGCCAGGTTCAGATCTCATGTCGAAGCTCTAAAAGGAACTTTAACGGCCAGAATTCTTGACTCTCAGGATAAAATAATAGAGGAGATTGCAGTTAGGGACCTTGCGAGCAGGCTGAAAACTTATAAAGACAATATCCAGAGTGTAGTTTTTGATGGCGTAATTACTCAGAGACTCGTTGATATTGCCTCAAGTAACGCAATTAAGAACCTTATAGGTGTAAAGATAGGAAACATAGCCAAGGTTCCTGCTGATATGGAAGTTTTGACCGCAAGCATGCTTTGAGAGACCCATATTTCTCTTAATTTCCCCTCTTTTTTAGTACCTTTCTCTTAATTTCTCCTTTTTTTAGTACTTTTCTCTTAATTTCCACTCTTTTTAGTACCTTTCTCTTAATTTCCACTCCTTTTAGTACCTTTCTCTTAATTTCCACTCCTTTTTACTTCTCTTCTCTTAATCTTCCCTTCCTTTTCACTTTCTTAACTCAAATGTTTTTATTTTTTGAAAACCCGGCTTTTTTCCATGTATCTTGACTTTTCCACTCTAGCTTTTCTATAACTAATATTCCTATACTTTCCATCTTCTAAAGTCAATTTCGTCTGGAGTGTCATCCCATATGTAATATTTATACATGGAACTCATAGGATCACTACGATTTGGTATTGTTTCACACCATAGTGTTAAACTTCACACTTTCTGCCATAATCCTTCATTATTTATCATATACATTATATGGAAAAGTTTATGATGTAGAACTAGGAAGTTCATTTCCTCGGATAATTCTTTTATCCGATTCAAGATAATATTAAATTGATCTTGTAAAATTGTAGGTCTGTTCGCTATGCACAAGGAAGAGCTAATACAACTACACACGTATATGGCCCAGATGAAGAGATATTTTGAAAGACACGGGGTAACACACGAATTCGACGACTACAAGGCTTTATCCATAAGTCCTGTACACATTCACCGGAGCAAGGCGGATCACAAGCGCGCAATTTTTATTTTAGGAGGCGAGCTTGCGACTCTCATGTCCCGGGACGACCCTATCTTTGAGGAAACACCAGCTCACGTGAGGGATTCGCTGAATTCAGTCATCAAACTCATGGGTAATAACTGATAGGGCCCTTGAAGGTGACAAAGAATTCGTTATCTGAAATTATAGATTCCAGATATTTTTGTTTTGAAATTAAGAGGCGATAAGGGTGAAGGTGCATCTTCATCACCACCCCGTCCTCTCCATCTGAGTAGTATTTCTTTTCGGTCCAGCAGGATACAAATCCTATGGACCTATATAATTTTTGTGCTCCTTTGTTACTGTTTCTTACTTCGAGCCTTGCGTATCGAAGTCCGTTTGCAACAAATATGTCACAGATAGTGTGAATTAGTGATGTACCTATTCCTCTCCCCCGATGTTCTTCTTTGACACCGACAGAAAAAATATGCCCTTCGTTTTCTCCAGAACGGTAGCCTACTACATACCCCACGACTTTTCCATGCTGCTCCGCTACAAGGAAACTATCTCCCACGGTTTCATAAAAGCTCATGTACAAGAGGGAGTTGTGCTCCGAAAAGGCCTCACTTTCAATTTCAACTACTTCCTGGAAGTCCTCAGGTGCAAAACGCCTTATCATAATATCTAATATATTCCTGCCATTTTATTATTTCTTCTAAAGAAAAAGTTTCTTATAGACTCTTTCCGAAGTTCTTCAGTCCAGATTTCTATAAAATTAACTGTTGTAAAACTTGTTTTTGTAAAACTGAAATTAGTTTTACTAATTTCAATAGAACTTATTTTAAAGATCCGTGTTTAATCTCAAAGTTTCTTGATATGTCTGACATCCACTGCAACTCCTCTACTGGATTTCACCATTTCCTCTCCGCTCATCACAGCTCTCCCCACACAGAGCGCTTTTTTCCCGAGTACAATTACCTCATCATTAGGCCGTATTCCCGGATCGGCTTCAGTAACTCCTGGGGCAAGGATGGAACCGCGTGGGAGAAAATCATCAATTTTTACAAGGTATTTTTCATTTTTTAGCATCAGTTCAGCCCCTTCAAGGGAAAGAGCAAGCATTCCGTATTGCGGAACCAGAGTTGCAAGTTGTTTTTTCCCGGAAAAGAGCTGATGCTTGGGGAATCGGCCTTTGACTGCAAGCTTTCCGGTTTCCTCACAGAAAAGAAGTGCAGCATCTTCTCCGAACTGATACTCTGCAATCGCTCTCACGAAATTCTTCTTGTCTTCTTCAGCATTCAAGCTTTTCTTGCTGAAGCTTTCGGATGTGCAAATAGACTCAACTGTCCTCTTGAGATTCGAAAGCGCTTCCATAGACACAAGGCTTCCTGTGGCAGTATAGACTATTTCAATCCCAAGCTTGCTTGCCGCTCGTTCACAGATTTCCCTGTATGCCCCTTCTACATGAGCAACTATGGCCTTGTATCTGTGTTTTGAGAGATATGCCTCAAGACAGCCGGAAACCCAGGCTTTTTCTTCTTCGTCCCAGTGTCCTGTAACCGCAGTGTCATAATGGGCTGCTGGGTATGTTAATTCCAGTTCTCTCGGCACTATTCCAAGAGGCGATGTTAAAATAACTTCATGGACAAATTTCCGATACTTTCCCAGGGCCAGAATAAACTTTTGATGAGACTGGGATATTGAATAAGGTTTTTTGGCTGCACAGGGGAAAAGTACGAGAATCTCAAGCTCTGGAGGTGTATACCTTTCCTGTATGCGCTGTGCAAATCTTGCCACTTCGATTCGGGATAGGGCCTCTGAGGTATCTGCAAGTAACTGGTTTTGTCGAAAAGCAGGAACCCTTTCTTCAAGGTAAGAGTATTCGAAATCTCCAAGTCTTAACAGGGCTGTGAGCCAGGGCCTGACCCTGCACTGGCCTTCGATATATTCCCTCAATGTTCCGGCCCTGATCCTTTCCCTCACAAGGGAAAGTTCGGCTTCGAGAGTATTCCTGTTATGAGCTGAAAGGAATTTTGCTCTCTCAATTTTTGGAAGCTTCCCAATTTCTACGGGCGTACTTTCAGCACATACCCTGCATCTGCAAGGAAACTCTGTTAGGGAGTCGAGATAGAATCTACCTGCTGCTGTCAGGTAGATGTCAGAATAAGCTGCGATTTCCGCTCTGGTATCGTCCAGAACATCAATTCCGAAGTAGACCAGCATAGCTATATTTTCAGGAAGTGCGAGGTTTGGGGCATAAAGAGCTGTATCAGGGGGAATCTGGTTTCTAAGCTCTATTACGGTCTTGAGAAATCTTCGTGCGTTGTTTTCCATAGTACCTGCCCCTTCCATTATATACAGATCTGTTTTCTCAGGCTTTCCTCCTACTCTCAGAAGAGAGCCTGTAGGGCCTGTATCTTCGGTGTTTTCGCTATTAAAGGCAGTAAATTTTTCGACTTTTCGGAGGGATTCGATTGGAATTGCAGGTGGGTAAGCTTGATGCGGCAGGATTATGAGAGTTCCATTTCCTGCTTTTTCACGGATTTGCTTTATGTGCGTTTCAAGCTCTACATCGGATTTCACACCCCAGAAACTCCCTGCATCAACAACAGGGCCAGGGTTTTCAAGCTTTCCGAGTTCTGCCGTACTTAAAATGCAGGGCGTACGAAGCTCGGGAGACAGCAGAAGTTTTCCGATCCTTGCTGCTCCGTCTCTTTGTTCTATCTCAAAGTATCGTGTCATGTTTGTCCTCTTATGTCTACCAGAATGTAAAGGTTTGTCCTGCACTTTCTCCTAAAGTTTCTTTTATTTCCCATTTTTCTGAAATTGAAGGATGCTCAATTTTACGGTTTATTATACGGTAACTTTTCAGAAGGAAAATAATATTCTTCAGAAGGAAAATGATATTCTTCAGAAGGAAAATGACATTCTTCAGAAGGAAAATGATATTCTTCAGAAAATGATATTCTTTGGAAGGAGAATAGTACTCTTCAGAAGAAGAATGGTACTCTTTAGCGGGAAGGAGGATGGTATATTCTTATATATTATTAATCTTGATATCTGCTGCAACTCATCTTTCATTTATCTGTCATTGTCTGTCTCAAGCTGTGACAGAAATCCTATTTTTCACATCTGAATTCCAATTTGAGGTCTAGAATGGATATAACTGCAGAACTTCAAAAGATCGTTGGTGGACGACTTTCTGTCTCTCCTTCGGAACTTTATTGTTATTCTTCTGACGCATCCCAGGTCAAGGGAATACCTGATTACGTGGTACGCCCGAAAAGCACAGACGAAGTAAGCCGGATTGTCAGGCTTGCCTATGAAAACAGGATCCCTGTGACTGCAAGGGGAGCAGGCACCGGACTTGCAGGTGGTGCAGTTCCTGTTAAAGGTGGCATTGTGCTGGATATGTCGGGCATGAACCGGATTCTTGAAATCGATATTGATAATATTCAGGTCCTGGTAGAACCCGGGATTATTCAGGATACTTTAAATGAAACACTAAAACCGTATGGTTTTTTCTTTCCTCCCAATCCTGGCAGTTCAGCCATGTGCACTATCGGGGGTATGATAGCTTACAATGCAAGCGGAATGCGTTGCGTTAAGTATGGCACTACCAGAAACTATGTTCGCGACCTTGAAGTAGTGCTTGCGGACGGAACAGTTATCCATACCGGTTCAAAGATGCTTAAATCCGCAGCAGGATATGATTTGACCCAGCTTATTGTAGGTTCGGAAGGCACATTAGGCATTGTCACAAAAGCCAGACTAAAGATTGCCCCTCTCCCCAAAATTCGAAAACTGGTAATTGCTTCCTTTGAGAATGCAGAAACTGCAGGACAGGCAGTTGTAAAAACCTTCTCACACGGGGTTATTCCCTCAGCTTGCGAGATTCTGGACAGAGTTTCCTTGCAGGTTCTCAAACGTTACGACCCGAAACTTGTGCTTCCTTCAGAAGGTGATGTAATTCTTTTTGAGGTTGATGGCACAGAAAACTCGGCACGTGAAGCCGCAGAACAAATAATGGCAGTCTGTGCTCCTCTGGCTCTTTCCATAAGGCTTGCGGAAAGTGAAAAGGAAATGGCAGATATCTGGGCAGCTAGAAAACTCGTAGGGGCTGCGGTTTCTCGTCTGGACCCTACAAAGAGTCGCATCTATGTAGGAGAAGATGTTGGAGTTCCTATAAAGAAAATCCCGGAACTGCTAAAAAGAGTACAGGAAATCGCTGAGAAATTCAACCTTCCTGCCATGAAATATGGGCATATAGGAGACGGAAACCTGCATCTCGCCCTATTCATTGATGTTTTAAATAAAGATGAATGGGATCGCCTGAATAAAGCTGCAGACCTGGTCCACAGGACAGCGATTGAGCTTGAAGGCACAGTTAGCTCCGAACATGGGATAGGTGCAGCCAGGGCCGAATACATGAAAGCCCAATGGGGCCCCGCACTTGAGGTAATGCGTGCGATTAAAAACGTCCTTGACCCGAAAGGTATACTGAATCCGGGTAAACTGGGGTTGTGAGAACAATGAAAAACGAAGGAAAAAAGGAAACTGAACAGACAAAAGAGACAGAAAAAATCAAAATAACCCCCAAAAACATAAACGAGAACGAGAGTGAAAGCGAAAAGCAGTCCTTTGAGGTTGATCGCAGGTCGGTTTATAGATGCGTACAGTGCGGAACCTGCCGCTCTGTTTGTCCTGTGTTTGACGTAGTAGGCTGGGAATCTGCCAACACACGAGGCAGAATGCTCATTATTAAAAGCCTGCTTGAAGGAAGACCTCCTTCCGAAGATGTCCTCTCAAGCCTTGCTTCCTGTACAACCTGCGGAATCTGCGCTTCCAAATGCCCTGCAGGAGCAAACCCACCTGAGGTTGTGGAAGCTGCTCGTGCTCAGCTTGTGAAATGCGGTATCACAACTGATGCCCAGAAAAACTTGAAATCGGCTATTATAACATATGGTAACTCTTTTGGCGAAACAAGAGCTCGAAAGCACTGGCTCTCCGGAACAGAACGTTCAAAACTTCCTGAAAAGTCAGATTATGTTTATTTCGTGGGCTGTTTCGATTCCTACCGCTATCCGGAGTTTGCCAAAAAAACCTTTGATATTCTGCAGCGTTTTGGCGTAACTCTTCTGCCTGACGAGCATTGCTGTGCCTCTCCACTCCTACGTACCGGATTTAGGGAGGATGCAGAAAAGGTTATGCAGCACAATCTTGAGCAGATCAGGAAAGTAGGGGCGCACACAATTATCACTAGCTGTGCAGGTTGTTATACAACGCTTAAGAATAACTATCCTGAAGAACTTAAGGTCATAAGTCTCCCTGAATTCCTTGCCGAACACCTGGAAGAACTTAATTTGAAGAAACTTGACCTTACAGTTACTTATCACGATCCGTGCCACCTGGGCAGGCATAACAAGGTCTATGACGCTCCAAGGAAGGTTATCCAGTCGATCTGTACTCTCAAGGAAATGAAAAACATTAAAGAAAACGCACGTTGCTGCGGCGGCGGAGGTGGAGTGCGGACAGGTTATCCTGACATCTCCCTTGAGCTTGCAAGAAACAGGCTTAAAGACGTGCCGGAAGGTGTGGATTATATTGTTACTTCCTGTCCTCTCTGCGTAAGGAACCTCAGGGATGCAGGCGGGAATATCGAGGTTATAGATATTGTAGAACTCGTAGCAATGGCAATAGAGTAGTCTGGCTAACTTCCAAAGTCTGGCTAACTTCAAAGTCCGGCTACTTTTAAGTTCAACTGCTGCTTCTCAGTTAATTTACTAAGGGTCAGCCTTCGACCCAACTCATTCTTTTTTTACGGCATATTACATCACACTTTTATTTCCGGAAAATAAGATTCTTATTTACTGGATTTTACGGTTGAGTAAGAGTTTTAGAGGTCTGTTAAGGGTATTTAGAGATCTGTTAAGGGTATTTAGAGATCTGTTAGGAGGACAGGATAATGAGTTGTAGACCGATAATATTTCGTAACGTTAAGCCTGATACGTTTAACTGTATGAAGAAAAAGCTTCAGGACAATGGAATCTACGTCCCTGGAGGATATAGAGGAGAACTATCTGGCAAAGGAATTACTGCGAGTTTCGAATGGGACGGACAGTCTAATCTTACCATTACAATTACGGAAAACCTTTCATTGTCAGCTGTGAAGTTGCAGCCCAGAAAATGAGAGCTTTCGTAAGAGCTTGCCATGGCTCGTAATATTTTGCCTCAACTCTTTAGGAAATTTAGAAATTGGCTTAGGACTAATATAAGAATCAGTTTCATATCATAGGAATTAGTTTTGGATTAAGACTATGGGCGAAAGGAAACTGGACACAGAGGGCTGCCAGGGGATTAAATTCAAAAATGTAACTCCTGATGTATTTTCTTGCATGAAGAAAAAATTTCGGAACTATGGAATCGAAGTTCAATCCGGAAATTCCGGTGTTCTTGAAGGAAAGGGAATAATTGCCCATTTTAGCTGGGATGGTGAGGCAAACCTGTCAATTGAGATCAAAGAAAGGCCTCTGGACACTTACTGCGGGCAGGTAAGTGGGAAATTCAGGGCTTTCTGGCGTGAGTGTCAGGGTTTATGAAGTTGAACCCTAGTCATGCCTATATCAGGATTATGTGTGTTTTTACCTTAAAACCGCGTATTTATTTGAGATAAATGAATTCAGAAATGTTTTTTAAAGTAAAAGCGAGAAGTGTTTTAAATTCTTCGTTGAGATACTTAATACGTCTTTTTCACACATCTTCGCATGTTTCGTAGTCTTCTTCGCATGTCTTCGCATGTCTTCTTCACACGTCTTCTTCACATGTCTTCTTCACATGTCTTCTTCACATGTCTTCTTCACATGTCTTCTTCACACTTCTTTTTCACTTTGTTTTTTGTCTGTTATTTGAATGTCTACTTTTCATGATTATTTTGTTTTAATTCTTTATATACAATGATACTAGTATTTATATATCTTTAAAACACATGAGTACTATGGAGATGTAAAAATATGTCCGAATCTCCTAACCGATTTTATTGCCTTGATGCCGATGTTTGGATTGAGGTTCCAGATAGGGTAATAGGCGTTACTGGTAATTGCTACGTTGGACGGGATTATATCCCTAAAAACGGTAAAACACGATATGATGTGAGGATCTTCGTTAAGGAAATCAAAATGGATCAAGAGCATGATACAATGATTAACGACAATGCTCTCAAACTATCTCTACGTAAGTCAGATGACATTGATGCTTTGATTGAGAAAGGCGTAAATCTGAGAAATTTCGGAAAATATGATGAAGCTCTGCAAGTGTTTGATAAAGTGACAGAACTCGAACCCTCAAATGCACAGGCATGGCACAATAAAGGAATTATTCTGGGAATACTTAAAAAGTACAATGAAGCTTTGCAAGCATTTGAGAAAGCACTAAAAATCGAACCGGAGAAAAATCGTAGGGATTCTAGTGATCGTTGTCTTCATCGCGCTCGTAATAAGACTTTTGAAAGGGATCGGGACAACCACGTAGAACAGTAAATTAAATAAATGCAAAATTTGACTTTTATTTCAGCAAGTTCGTGACACTGCCAGTTTTGGCAGTGTACATGATTTTCTGTAAAATAATAAATCTCATAAAGTAATTGGGCAGTGATATATCAGAAGCTCAATTTTTATCATAGTAGACAAAAATTTGACCTCTAATTTACAGCAAATTCGTGAAACTGCCGTTAATTACATTGAGCCTATCCCAAAAGTAATATTTTGTTTAAATTATAAATTTACTTGTATGTCATTTCGTGAAATCTATGACATTCTATGGAATTCTATAGAACTTTATCTTCCTCCACATAAACCACATACAGGAAGGCCTGTTAACAGGCCTTACAAAGTAACAGCTGATGCAATGTGTGATGAAGCTAAAATATATAAATCAATTATTTGAAATAGTTCTATAATATTGAGAAATCTTCTTGAATATTTTGGCTTTTGTTCGTTATCTGTAGATTTACATGCTGATTTTGATATTTTTTACAACGGAACCTAAAGGTTGTATGATTAATTAAAAACAATTTATAAATTCATTTCTTATTTTACATTTTCGCAGGTTGGTCAAAAATACCCAGATTTGGCCCTTTTAAATTGAAAGGTCAGAGTCCGGAATATTGCTAGTTATGATCCATTAAAGTTCCATCATGTCTATTATTATTAATTAATGGTATAATTTAGATAAATAAAGTTAAATTACGAAAAAGTACAATTATTAAGGAGAAACTATTCTATTAATCTTATATACTTGTAGATTTATTTTCATTTCGTACTGAAATGCATTTTGGTATTAGATAAATATATGCAAGAATAATAATTTGTTATTCTTGAATAATTAAATAAATAAAAATTCTATAAAAAAAAGTCTATTATATAATAAAATAATCCAATTAGAAAAATAAAAAACATATTTATCGATAATAAAAAAGAGATGACGAATGTGACGAATAAAATTCGTTTGGATAAAATTCGTTTGGATAAAATTCGTTTGGATAAAATTCGTTTGGAGAGGTAATATGGGAATAACACTTGGAAAAGTGAAGAAGGCACTTGTTCTATTGATGGTCGCCTTTTTCTTAGTATCGGTTACTGTTGCATCTGCGAGTGCAAAAGAAATAAATCTTCAGAGCCTCCAGAGCTCTTTGAAACAATCCAATAACAACAATATTAAAAGCAATCTCGGAGACCTTCTTGGAAAAAGTTTCGGAAGCAGTTTTGGAAGCAATAATCTGAATATAGGCAAAGACAAAACCCCAGTCATGACAATCCCAGGCACGACAATCGTGAATAATAACGGTGGAAACGGCGGAAGCGCTCCTGGCGGCACTGCCTCCATAGTCGCAACTTCAGCTCCCTCGGTAAACAATGTCAGTTCCAGTGCAACAAATAGCGGCAACGTTACAGCTAATCCATCAACCACTACAACTGGCGGTGCAGTCAGTTCAACTGGTGGCAGCAATACGGCCAATCCGTCATCCATTGCAGTTAGCAGTGCAGATTCAACTGGTGGCAGCAATACAGCCACTCTACCAAACACTCAAACTGGTGGTACGGCAAATGCAGCAAATTCAACTGGTGGCAACGCTGCAGCTAATCTAACTTCAACCAATCAAAATGGTCCAGTAAACTCAACTGGTGGCAGCAATGCAGCCAATCCGACAGCCACTCAAACTAGTGGTGCAGCAAATGGAACAGGTGGCAGCAATTCTGGATCGTCCAATTCAACTGGTGGTGCATCAACTTCAACTGGTGGGGCCTCTTCGGCCACTCCATCATCCAATCAGACTAGTACAACAAATGCAACTGGTGGCAGCAGTACAAATTCTGGATCGTCCAATTCAACTGGCGGTGCAGGAAATTCAACTGGTGGCAGCAATACAGCCGATCTACCAAATAATCAAACTGGTGTAGCAAATGCAACTAGTGGCAGCAATACAGCCACTCAGACAAACAATGCAACCGGTGGTGCAGCAACAGCAAATTTATCTAGTGGTGCAGCAGGAAATGCAACCGGTGGTTCTGTGTCCGGACCCGCTCCGGTGGACCCGGTGAACATTACAGTCGGTAACATTACAGTCGGTAACATTACAGTCGACAACAGTACAGTGAATATAACATCCACTGCAGATAACAATACAGGTGGTGCAGCAACAGCAAATTCATCTAGTGCAGCAAATGCAACCGGTGGCGCCCTTACAAATGATCCAGCAATCAATCAGACTGCTGGTGCAACAAATGCAACCGGTGGCGACCTTGTAGGTAATCAGACAGTCAATCAAACTGCTGGTGCAGCAAATGCAACCGGTGGCGCCTCTACGTCCAATCTGACAGCCAATTCAACTGGTGGTGCAGCGAATGCAACTGGTGAGGCTCTCACAAATACTCAGACAGCCAATTCAACTGGTGGTGCAGCAGGAAATGCAACTGGTGGCGCCTCTACGTCCAGTTTGAATCAAACTGCTGGTACAGGAACTGCAACTAGCGGCGCTCTTACAAATACTCAAACAGCCAATCAAACTGGTGGTGCGTCAACTGTAACTGGAACCAATGCAGCTAATCAGACAGCCACTGCAACTGGTGGTGCAGGAGGAACTGCAACTGTTGGAGGCAATACAGCCAATGTATCAAATAATCAAACTGGTGGTGCAGCAGGAAATGCAACTAGCGGCGCCGTTTCAAATAATCAGACAGCCTCCCAGAATGCTAATGCAGGAAATGCAACTGGTGGCAACGTTGCATCCACTGTAACAAACACTCCAACCAGCAGTGCAACCTCCACTATAGATAACAGTGCTCCAGTATTGGTATTCGGAAACACTTTAGACGCCAGTGGCGGGCAAGCGAATGGTGGAAACGGTGGAAATATGTTGGTTTTATAGGCACCTCTCATAATTGAGGTGGATCTGTTAAGATGATTTATTAAAAATTGATGTTAAAAGTGGGTGAGACTGCATTCTCACCACTCTTGTTTTGTTTGACAATTAACAAGCAAAGGATGAGGATTATGGAGAGACGGGGATTTGATTGGATAACAAAAATGGTGACAGTTTGTGTTACGGCTTTTTTAATGGTATCAGTAACAGTGTCTGCAGTAAGTGCTAATAGTTTTACTGTAGATGGACGCGTTCTAGCAAACAACACACCTGAAAATTTTATCTTAACTACCGGAAGTGGTGGTCTTGTTATCGGTCACGGTTCTGCAAATGCTGGACCTGACGGTACACCTGCTGGAATTGTATATGGCGATGGATCTGCTGACGGTGGAACTGGTGGTGCAACTGGTGGTCTTGTTGTAGGTGAAGGTTCTGCTAATGGCGGTAATGGTGTTACCGGAGGTGGCGGTATTGTCGTAGGTGAAGGTTTTGCTAACGGCGGAAGCGCAGTTAATGGAAATGGAAGTAATGGTGGACTCGCTGGTTTTGCTAATGGCGGCCTTGTTGTCGGTACTGGTAGCAGTGCTAACGGTGGATCTGCCAACGGTGGAGATTCTGGATCTGATGGTGCTGGTACAAATGGAGGAAAAGGTGGAGTCGGCGGTAATGGCGGTAATGCAAATGGTGGAATTGCAATTGGTGATAACAAAACAGAAAATGGAGGCTCCGCAAACGGTGGTAACGGTGGTAATGGCGGTGACGCAACTGATGGTGGAGTCGGTGGTAATGGCGGTAACGGCGGTAACGGCGGCTCTTCAAATGGTGGAAGCATCAGCAACAGCGGAAATGCACTACAAAACCTGAACTTAGCAATTGGTGGGATTTCGAAAGGTGGAGTCGGCGGCAATGGCGGTGACGCAACTGGTAGTGGAGTCGGTGGTAATGGCGGTAATGGCGGTAACGGCGGCTCTTCAAATGGTGGAAGCATCAGCAACAGTGAAAATGCACTACAAAACCTGAACTTAGCAATTGGTGGGATTTCGAAAGGTGGAGTCGGCGGCAATGGCGGTGACGCAACTGGTAGTGGAGTCGGTGGTAATGGCGGTAATGGCGGTAACGGCGGCTCTTCAAATGGTGGAAGCATCAGCAACAGTGGAAATGCACTACAAAACCTGAACTTAGCAATTGGTGGGATTTCGAAAGGTGGAGTCGGCGGCAATGGCGGTGACGCAACTGGTAGTGGAGTCGGTGGTAATGGCGGTAATGGCGGTAACGGCGGCTCTTCAAATGGTGGAAGTATCCATATCAGTGGAAATGGAAATATTTATGGAAATAAAGATATTGCAAATGGAGGAGGCAGCAGTGGTGGTAATGGAGGACACGTTGGGTTGAATATTGGAATGCCCGGAGGAAAGGGTGGAAACGGCGGTAATGCAGACGGTGGTTCTACATCGATAGAGGCGAATTCATATTAACATTTGGTAATTTATTGAATTTTCTGTAAATTCAAACGTCAAATCTTGTATACTAAGTAAAATTCAGCTATCTTGATGTTTGATTCTCAAAACACAAACTTATGAGGATTTCTAATTCACAGAAAAGGAAGAAAAGTATCTTTTAGAAACAGACAGACTGAAATAACAACAAATAGAAAGTAAATTTTAATATGGCTCTTCGCTATTTCATGTGGATAATTTAAGTTTTAGCTTCCTATTTCAGATAGATCGTATCAATAAGATAGTATACGTTTTTAAATCCTCTTGCATTTATTTTTTGCAACTGTAAGATAGAAATACCATCTTTTGAGTTATTGAGTAGCTTCTATTCGATTTTATGAATTCCAAAACTTTTGAAGACTTAACTTTATATTATATACTCTTACATCAGTGTGCATGATTTTCTGTAAAATAACAAGTTTCAGAAAGTAATTGGTAGAAGATTTCATGTCAGAAGATCAATTTTTACCAGAGAATACAAAAATTTGACTTCGAATTTACAGCAAATTCATGACAGTGTCAAGAAACCTAATAGAAGTAAGAATAATCAAGATAATTTGTTATCTCTATTTTTGATTCCTTCTAGTTTTGATTGAGGGAGGCGATAAAATAATTCTTCAATCTCTTTAGGCTGAGTTATCATATCATGTACGATTATATTCAATAATTTAAATAATTTTAAAGCAGTTTCCTTGTCATCTTTTAAGTCAATTTCTCCTGGGTGAACCGCTTCATTTCCATAAACTCGTAAAGAATCAAGTGCTAATTTAATCTTCACTGGTAAACCCTTTTTTACCAGCTCCCCAATATCCTTGTTAATATCTTTTCCCTCTTGCCCTAAATGTTTCATGAGCTTTTGTAATGCAAGCCTTAACAACGCTGCTGCCGATCTTGGAGATGTTTCTACTACCTCTCTAGCTTCTAAGAAATCCTCTTTCACATCTGAGGGCATGTCATCTTCAGGAAACGGAGCTGTAGATAGGCCGGGATACACAAGTTTTTCGTTAATCCATATACATCGTTTACCGCAGTTAGGATTTTCACACTGACTTAACCATATACATTCAACGGCTCCAAAATTACCACTATACTCATTGTACTCATAAACATCAATCCATGACTGGTGAGCAATGGCACTACAATGAGGACATGAAAAAGCTGTTAATTTAAATGAAGGAGCTATGTACAGATTCATGATTCAGAGAGTTTATTCATACAATATATATTCATTTATTTTTTTCATGAATTTGTAAGATCCACTTTACGAAAAAGTTATTTATTGAAAGCGCAAAACTGGAGATACTATTTTTAAATCATGGTAGTATGGAAGAAAGCATACAGAATAAAATAGAAGAGTGGAAAGTTGTCAGATCTACAATAGTAGAATTTGATCACATATTATCAAACGTTAGATCTTTAGACATAACAGCCATAATAGTAATATTAGGCTTCGCTTTTCAATACTCAGGTTTTGTATTCATTCTTGTCTCCGCACTGAATTTTTGTTTACTGCTTTTAGAGATACATTACCATAAATATCTAAATGAGATTGCATATTACGCTATAGATCAAAGGATTTTAAAAGTATAATAGCTCTAGGAGTTGTAGAATCTATCAAAGTTGGATTAAACAATTTTGAAGAAATATACAATCTTGTTAGAAAAAGAACTGCTTTCGATAAAGAAAGAATAAAAAAAATTGCTGAAAAACCCACAACTGTAATTTTATTTACGCATCAAACTTATTTTAGTAAAGGACTTGGTATTAAATATCTCAGATCCATTGGAATCTCCTCTCCGATGTCGATTAGTGAAATTGACCATGATAAATACAAAAAAATAAAAAAGTGTGGAAAGTTAGATGGACGTCTTACTATCGATTAAACCAAAATACGTCGAAGAAATAGAAAAGAGAACTAAAAAATATGAATTTAGAAAATGTGTTTTCAAATTGTTCGAAGACACAAATAGAGTATTTATATATTCAAGTTCCCCCGGACTCTGTTCCAAAATCCAGTGATTTTCGTATTTTTTAATTGAAGACCTGAGTTAGCAAGAAGAGTCCAGTTATCATCAAAATCAATATTCTACATCTAAAGACTTCAATTTTTAAGTTATGTCACAAGGATCATGACTAATTACAAAACCTAGTGATTTTGAACTTTAAATTCATCACTAGGTTTTGGTACTGAGTCTTCCCCCGTGAAAAAAAATCGTTGGATGTTTTAAAGTCGGCAAAATCTTGGAAGAACACCCAAGAGTATTATGGCAAGAGCTTAAGGATTTTGCGGGTATAGATGAAGAAGATTTTTTTAAATATTTTGAGAACAAGGAAAGAGGTTTTGCAGTTTCAATTGAAGAACTCAATATATTCAAAAATCCAATTGATCCTAAAGAAATAAAAGAAAACTTCAGGCCTCCTCATACTTTTAGTTACATTGATAAAAACATCGTTAAAAAAGTAATAACCAAGTGAATTTAGAGATTGTCGAGCAAATTTCTTAGAAATAGAATAGGTATGCGACTCTTCACCAGAATTCTTCTCAAAATTCCCTAGAAATACACAGATTTTACAACAAAGCCTACGTATCGCAAATTAGAATTTACAGAACTTTCAGTAACTACCATTGATTTACCCTAATTTCTATGCGAACAACTTTACCTTTACCACTTACCTTTCCTTCTTATCAAACACTTATGTGCATTTCCCACAAGGTCAAGTCTTCCTGCCTTCTCCAGAGCTTCATATACAAGCTCGTAATTTGCAGGGTTCCTGTAGTGCATAAGGGCTCGTTGCATTGCTTTTTCTTTCTTGCCTTTTGCAACGTATACTTTTTTACCTGTGAACGGGTCCAGTCCTGTATAATACATGCATGTCGATACGGTCATAGGTGTTGGAGTGAAGTCCTGTACCTGTTCGGTGTAGCCTCCATGGTCCCGTACATACTCTGCCATCTCTATCATATCTTCAAGAGTACAAGCCGGATGTCCTGACATAAGGTAGTTTACGATGTACTGTTCTTTGCCGCACTTCCGGTTGAGAGCTGTAAATTTCTGGGTAAACTTCTCGTAAACTTCCCTTCCTGGCTTGCACATCGCATTCGTGACCTGCCTTGAAAAGTGTTCAGGTGCGATTCGCAATTGGCCGCTTATATGGTAAGCACAAAGTTCTTCGAGGTATTCTTCGTCCTTAAGAGCCAGGTCATAGCGCACGCCGTAACCTGTAAAGACTTGCTTGACTCCAGGAAGTTCGCGCAGGCGGCGTAAGAGTTCGAGCAGCTTTTTGTGGCTGGTATCCAGAGCAGGGCAAACGCGAGGATAAAGGCAGGACTTGTCCAGGCAGGCTCCTTTTTTCTCCCAGGTTTTACACTCCATGCCGTACATGTTTGCGCTTGGGCCGCCGACTCCGTTTATAATGCCCTTGAAATCAGGTTTTTCCGTTAGCTTTTTTGCTTCACGCAGGACAGATTCGATGCTGCGGCTTGCAATCATACGCCCCTGGTGCTCCGTAATTGCACAGAAAGCGCAGCCTCCGAAACATCCCCTGTGCGTTGTCAGGGAAAATTTAACCATTTCCAGGGCAGGAACGGGTTCGGTGTAGGAAGGATGGGTTTCGCCAGTGAATGGCAGTTCATATACATGGTCCATTTCAGCTTCGGTCAAAAGGCGCATTGGCCTGTTCTGCACGATTACGGTTTTCGGGTGAGGCTGAACGACTCCTTTTCCAGTAACAGGGTTCTGTTCCGCAAAATATATACGAAAAGCTTTTGCAAAGGCCGTTTTATCCTGAGAAACCTCTGAAAAGGAGGGAATTTCGAGATATTGTTTTAAAAATGTGGCTGCGTCCTCAGCTATTTTTTCGTCTTTTTGTTCCGATTTTTCCTGTTCCGTTACTTCCTGTTCCGATTTTTCCTGTTCCTTTTCATTCAACCTGTTATCTGACTTTTCGGCCCTTTCTTTGAGCTCCTTCCAGGCTTTAACTTCCGTTTTCCAGACTGTACCCGGAATATTTCTGATATTTCTGATATCTTCTCCGGCTTGCAGCCTTTTTGCAATCTCCACGATCTGAAGCTCTCCCATGCTGTAGACTATAAGGTCAGCAGGTGCGTCAGCCAGAATGGATTGCCTGACCTTATCCGAAAGATAATCATAATGAGCAAAACGACGTAAGGAAGCTTCAATGCCCCCAAGAACTATAGGCACTTCAGGGAAAGCCTCTTTTATCTTGTTTGAGTAAATTATCACGGCGCGGTTCGGACGAATCCCTGCTCTGCCTCCAGGGGAATAAGCATCCTTATTTCGCGGCTTCAGGCCTGGAGTCAGGTTGCTGACCATCGAATCGGTATTTCCTGCACTTACGGAAAAAAAGAGTCTGGGTTTTCCAAGTTTTTTGAAATCTTCAGGGCTGTCCCAGCGCGGTTGGGCAATTACTCCTACTCTAAAACCGGCATCTTCAAGAACTCTTCCTATTATTGCCGTGCCAAAACTGGAATGGTCTACATAAGCATCCCCAGAAATCAGAATAATATCAAGTTCTTTCCAGCCTCGAGCTTTCACTTCTTCAAGGCTCATCGGAAGAAATTTCGATGCAGGTATGCGGTGAGAAACAGATTTTTCTTTTCTTTCCTTCTTTCTTTGTTTGGTTTCTGATTTTTTTCCGGGTTTTGTTCCTGCTCCTTTTGGTGATTTCCCTGCTTCTCTCGATGTTTTTCCTGCTTTACTCGATGATCTTACTTTTGAAAGCTTGATTTCTGAAAATTTTATTTCTGTTTCTTTTCCGTCGGCTTTTTCAGGTTTTATCCCCGATTCTGCCCTGAGTTCCACTCCGTTTTTCGTTTTTTGTCTTAATTCAGCTTTTTTTGCCTCCAAAAAACCAGTTTTCCTGCTTGATTTTTCTTTATTCGGCTTTTCAGAGTTTAAGCTCTTATTTCTTTTTGTAACTGCTATATCTTTGTTCATAATTTGCTTTAAGGTTCCTTATTCTCGTATTTTTATTCTCCCATCATCATTTTTAACATTCTGTACGAGGCCATAATCTGGTTGTTTCCATCTCTATCCGTAGGAGCTCCATGTCCAGAATACAGAGCTTTTACATCCAGTTTTGTGAGTTTTTCTATTGAGCTAGCCATCTTTTCAGGTTCCGAGCCCTCAAAGTCCATTCTTCCGAAACCCCCACCTGGGAATACAGTATCTCCTGAAAAAAGACTTTTTGAGATCGGCTCATAGAGGCAGATACTTCCTTTTGAGTGACCCGGCGTATGAATCACTTCCAGATATTCCCCATTTCCGATATCAATTTTATCTCCTTCTTCATATGTAATTGTGGGCCTGACCTCAGGAGCTCGCTCTCCGAAAATCACGGCCACGCTAAGATACTCATCGTTTATGCCTTCAAGGTCAGCTTTATGTATTCCGATTTTTGCACCGCTTCTTTCTGCAATAGCTGCGGCTGCTGCGGTATGATCATAATGGCAATGTGTGAGGACTATTAATTCAATGTCGGTTAGCTTTATATATTTCTCCAGTTGCTTGATAATCAGGTCGCTGTTCATTCCTGCATCGATCAGGATTTTTCCATTTACCAGATAGACACTTGAATCGTAAGCTGTAGGGCAAATGTACCGGACTTCCATAGTTCTTCCTCTTTCACTTCTCTTTTCCTTTTTTTCTTGCTTCCCTTTCCTGTACTTTCCTTGTTACTTCCTTTTCCTGTACTTTCCTTGTTACTTCTCTTTCTTACACTTTCTATATTACTTCCCTTTCTTACATTCTCTTTACTGGTAGTCCATTCTTTGCGGTTAATACATCTAAGAACTAATGTCTGGATGTCTGGGAATTAATGTTTGAGAATTGTGTCTGAAAATTTACATATTGAAAACTCTTCGTGCATTTTCGGTAGTGGATTTTGCAATTTCTGCTGGCTCCATATCTTTAAGTTGTGCTATTACCGGCACGGAATCTACTATGAAGGCAGGCTCGTTTCTGCCTTTGCGGGGAGAAAGGAAGGGACTGTCGGTTTCCAGAAGCAGGTTTTCGAGCGGCACGGCTTCTGCAAGAGTCTGGTGATGTTCTGAAAAGCAGACAAGAGTTGCCAGGGAGATATAGTATCCCATATCCACAATTTCCCGCATGGTCTCAACAGAACCGCTATAGCAGTGATAGATAACCATATCCACGTCTTTGATAAGCTTCAGAACTTCTGCTTCAGCCAGTCGGGCGTGCACTATAAGAGGTTTGTCAAGATCTTTTGCAAGTTCAATAACTTTTTCGAACGCAGCAGTCTGTCTCTTACGTTCCTCTTCTGTTTTACAGTCTTGAAAATCCAGTCCTGCTTCTCCGATTCCAACTGCTTTTTCTGCATTGGCTTCAATCTGGGCAAGAATGTCATTTATCTCTTCATCCGTACCTTCCCTGCCAATATCAGGACTTAGGCCAAGTGTAGCATGAATATCTTCATTTGTTTCAGCAAGTTCAAGGCTAATACGATTTCCTTTCAGGGAAATTCCGGAGTTGACCATTCCGACAATTCCTGCCTTTCTGGCTCGGAGAATAGTCTCTTCCCTATCACGGTTAAATTTAGGAAAATCAAGATGACAATGAGAATCAATAATTGGATAAGGCATGGATCTGTATTCCATCTCATTTTATTTACTTTTTACACATGATTATGGAATACAGACCCGAAAATGAGCATACAGCTCTTATCCGGTTTTTTGTTTTTTAATTATAGTATCCAAGACAGCCAGTCTGTTTTAGCCGGCCCAAATTGTCAATTTAGCTTTTTTCTTCTCTCTTATACAGCAGGTTCATAGCGTTTACAAGGGCTTCTACAGAGGCCATAACTATGTCCGGGTTTGCAGACCTTGCAGTTACAACTCTGCCTTTCTCATTTTCGAGACCTATGTATACATCTGCAAGGGCATCTGCTCCACCTGTAATTGCATCGATCCTGAACTCCTGGAGTTTGAAATGATTACTTTCTCCCAGGATGTCTCTTACTGCTTTGAGGGCGGCATCTACAGGGCCAACTCCTGTCTTTGCTGCAATTATTTCTTTGCCTTCGATATCTGCTTTGACTACTGCAGTTGGTGTCAGGATATTTCCTGTCATCACGGAAACTTCTTTGAGTTTAATCAGTTCATCTTCCGAACTTGCTTTCCCAAGCACGGCAGAAGCAACAGCATAAAGGTCTGCATCTGTGATCTGCTTCCCCTTATTTGCAATCTCCTTAATTCTTGATACAATCTCATCAAGCTGCTTGTCATTGCTGATTATGCCTGCAGACTCAAGAGACTGCTTGACTGCATGTTTACCTGTGTGCTTACCAAGAACAATACGCCGTCTGTGTCCTACCATTTCCGGTGTCATTATCCCCGGTTCAAAAGTATCGGATTTTTCGAGTACTCCCTGACTGTGGATTCCCGACTCATGGGAGAAAGCGTTTTGACCTACGACAGGTGTATTTGGAGGCAGCCTGATTCCAGTATAGTTTTCAATCATTTTCGAGGTTTCTACAAGATATTCAGTGTGAATATTCGTCTTTGCCCCGTAGATTGAAGTCAGACTCATAACTGTCTGGGAAAGATCGGCGTTTCCTGCCCTTTCACCTATTCCGTTTATTGTAACCTGAACCTGCGATGCGCCTGCTTCTACTGCCATGAGACTGTTTGCTACAGCAAGCCCGAAATCGTTATGGCAGTGTACATCAATAGGAATAGTTATCTCAGCCGCGATATCCTTTATCTGCCTGTACATTGCTGATGGAACCATAACCCCAACAGTATCCGGCACGTTAATGATATCACATCCTGCTTCCTGCACTGCTTTGAAAACCTTTCTGAGATATTCAGGTTCGGTTCTCGTAGCGTCCATTGCAGAAAACATGCATTTTCTCCCATTATCTTTAATGTACTGGACAGCTTCCACAGCCATTTGAATTACTTCTTCCTGGCTCTTTTTGATGGTATATGTCCGCTGTACTTCAGAAGTGGGAACGAAGGTATGCACAAGTCCTACTTCACTATCAAAACAAGCATCGATATCTTTTTTCAATACACGGGCAAGTCCACAAACTTCAAGGCCAAGTCCGGCATTAGAAATAGATTTTACGGATTCTTTATCTCCTTCTGATGAGATAGGAAATCCAGCTTCTATAATGTC
Organism: Methanosarcina spelaei; assembly: GCF_002287235.1. Classification (GTDB taxonomy): domain Archaea; phylum Halobacteriota; class Methanosarcinia; order Methanosarcinales; family Methanosarcinaceae; genus Methanosarcina; species Methanosarcina spelaei. The sequence continues at coordinate 836 of NZ_LMVP01000212.1, read as the reverse complement.
TACCCCGAGTTTGTCAAGTTGATAGGCAATTTCCAGCTTCTGGGCAGAAGTTAGAGATACTCCAGGGGTCTGTTCTCCGTCACGCAGTGTTGTGTCAAAAACAGTTACTTTTTTATTCCTCATAGGTTCGATGTAAAAATCGATCCCTTCTTTCAGTTGTTACATTCATGGTAATCATCTAGTTGAATGTAGATTTCTAGTATATAAATCCCACGAGAGTTTTTTAATGTTTAAGTTTAGGTTTTGTTTTCTAATTTCTCGACGGAAAATTATTTATAATAGATGCCCCATTCTAGGGTTGCTTCTCAAGGTGTCACACGACAACTAAGAGAATGAAAAACGAAACTTGAAAAACGGGACTTGAAAAACGAATTCAAAGGTGCCGAAAAAACGAATCTGAAAAACGGAAACAGAAGGCGCCTGTAGGCATTGTTTTTTGAAACAGTGGCTCATAAAAACGGATAAAGTTAAAGATTCGAAAGTACAACTCTTTTGAAACCTTTTAACTCTTCTCATTTCCCTCTTTCAAAATTGTTCAATCTCCTTTGCAGGAGAAGTTTTATATACAATGAATGCGTTGTATATTTTCCTCGTACATATTCAATGTTCTGAGAAAAGCAATACAAAGCTTTATATACAAGAAATGCCTTGTATGTATCCCTCACACAAAGCTATTGTGTCGAGGTGAATAACACAAAGCTTTATATACAAGAAATACCTTATATATGATCCTGCGCAAACTGATTGCGTAGGTAAATAAATCACAAATCTCTTTCATCTTTTAATGGAGTCAGGAGTTTTTTCCTGTCTGACGAGGATTTTGTCGGTTCGGTTAA
>NZ_LMVP01000211.1 GCF_002287235.1 Methanosarcina spelaei | reverse complement strand
GTTACCGGGGAAGTTTCCATCCCCGCAGCAAGCTAGCGGGGTATTCGACTGAAATAAAGTTCACTTCTAAAATCCGTAGATGAAAACTAAGATCAATGTGTTTTTATCATTCGGAAGTCAGTCTGATCGGAACTACTGAAATTATAATAATATATAAATAAATATCTAAAAATTGTAAAATTACCCGACGATTTTTAAGATAAGTTATCTGAAAATCAGTTAAGAAGTAGATGATAGGGGCTGAGTCCCTATTCTCGGTCCCTACCTGCGATCCAACCCAAAGATTAAGAGGAAATACTATTGCTCCTAATCTATACCACTATAGTGGGGTGGAGATATATATCATAACCGTTACGAAAGATTGTTTATGGATTTATGATTTAATATATTTAAATAATTATATTTAATTAAAAAATTTAATTGCATTAAAAATTATAGATCTATAAAAGGGACAATTTACATTAAAAATTATAATGATCTTAAAATTGTCTAAATTAAACTATTATTTGTTTGAAATCAATTTTTGATATAAATAATTTAAAATAATCTTAATTATTAGTATATTCTGGAGTTGGGAAGTCGGAGTAGAGGGGTAAACAGATATCTACTGTGTAAAGGTTGCCTGGAAGCCACTGGTCCTTCTTCGAGGCAGTATGCTTGGGGGAGCATAAACTCGGAGAGACTGTATTGGGGATGCGGTCAATGGATTCAGTGCCTCTTGGCTCTTTCTCATTTGTTCTTTTTCCTTCTTAACGGTGTTTCAACGTTGTTTTTTGTTCTGACGTTGTTTTTTGTTTTGACGCTATTGTGAACACTTTTTCTTAAAATTCTAGTTCAAGCCCTACAGGACAGTGGTCAGAACCCATGATTTCACTGTAAATTGAGGAAGATTTTACATTGTCCCGCAGGTTTTCGCTTACGAAAAAGTAGTCCAGACGCCACCCGACATTTCTTTTACGTGCACCTGTTCTCATTGACCACCAGGAATAGTTTCCGCCTTCAGGATGGAACATACGAAAGGTGTCAAGATAGCCAGCAGCAAGGAATTTATCCATCCATGCCCGCTCTTCAGGAAGAAACCCGGATATAGTTTCGTTTTGCTTGGGACGGGCAAGGTCGAGCTCTTTATGGGCGGTATTGACATCTCCGCAAATGACAAGTCTTTTGCCTTCGGCTTTGAGAGCGTTTGCATAGTCTAAAAAAGCTTCATAAAAACTCAATTTGTATTCCAGGCGCTCCAGAGAGGCTTTGCCATTAGGGAAATAGATATTCATTAAGGTAAAGTCCTCAAAATCGGCCCGCAGGAAGCGGCCTTCCCTGTCAAATTTTTCGAGTCCCATGCTGGTTTCTAGCTTCAATGGCTTTTTCCTGGAGAAGAGTCCGACCCCGCTGTAGCCATTCTGTTCTGCTGAGACAAAATAATTATAGTAGCCTGGAATGTTCTTTGCTTCTCTCGGTAGTTTATCAGGAGAAACTTTGGTTTCCTGAATGCAGACAATATCAAATTTCTGTTCCAGTAAAAGTTCAAGAAAACCTTTTTTCATTGCAGCCCGAAGACCATTTACATTCCAGGAAATGAGGTTGTAGTGACCAGACATTTTCGATCCCTAGCGATTTTTTGGAATTTTATATTTAGAATAAAGGCAAGAAGAAACAGGAGTTAAACCGTATAAACTGAATTGAGTAAACTGAATTGAGTAAACTGAATTGAGTAAACTAAATTGAGTAAACTAAATTGAGTAAACTGAAATAAACTGGAAATAATTCAAAGTCTTAGTAAATAAATACTCCCTATTTAGCATGAAAGTACATGAGGATATCTTCCTCACGTGCTCTCTTCACCTTCTTTTTCCATTATCGCAAATATTTCACTAATTATTTTTATTCGTTCATCAACTGAGAATATTTCTGTCTCAACAATCTTCCTATTTTGAATTTCTCCTTTTTTATATCCAGTTCCATCTTCGTACATCTCATCGTTTACGATAAGATGCCATATTATCGTTGCAATTTTCCTTGCCAAGGCAATAATTGCCTTGGAATGCCCAATTGACTTCTTTTTCCTGTTAAAAAACTCTTTTAACTTACTGTTATTCTTTCTTGCCGCTGCTTGAGAAATCTGCGTAAGAATCCATCTTGCTCCCTTTGATCCTCTCTTTGTGATTCTTCCGTTGTGGTATTTATCTGCAGATTGATACACATTAGGAACCAGACCAAGCCAGGAAGCAAGCTTATCTCCAGAAGAAAAATCCTTGAAATTGCCTATTTCAGCAAGTAAAATTGCCGCACCAAGTTCTCCTATACCTGGAACTGACATTAAAATCTCCATTTCTCGCTTATGCTTTTTATAAGCATAATTGAAAATTTCTTTCTCTAAAGCTTCGATCTCATCATCAATACTCTTTATGAGTTTCAGACAGATCTGAAGTCTGAATGCAGCACTTTGAGAGATTTCTCGATCAAGAATTT
>NZ_LMVP01000210.1 GCF_002287235.1 Methanosarcina spelaei | reverse complement strand
AATAAAACCACTACAGTCTGATTCCGTACCTTTTGGTTCAAGCGCAAGTCCAGTTTCGCTTGTTGGAAGTAACGACTCTTGCAATGATTCACTTTACGTTCTCCATAGAACCCTTATCCTAGCAAGTATTCTGAATTGGACTTTCAGAGGTCTTCACATTGTCCCAGGAGCTTTGCACCCCACCATTACTAGTGACGCACATCCTGGTAGGATTGCTCCGAATGGAAGGAGTAGCGTTTCCGCAATTCATGATTTAACTTCTTGTCGCACTTATTGGTCTTCCTCTCTTCTTTTTCTTCCTATTTCTTTTATTTACTGGTATATTGGACTTTATTCCTCTTCTCCTGTTATATTTTCTAATTTTAGCTGTATCATACATTGCATCAGCTGTTACTTTGGAAGGCCTGTTAACAGGCCTTCCTACAGGTCTCTTTATATTAAAATTTTTAAGTGTAGGTATATAAAGTGTAGAATCATTCTTATTTGCAGGAACAATAATAATCGAGAGAGGTAAACCCTGTAGATCTACTAAAACGCTTATTTTTATTCCTTTTATTTTTTTGTGTCCATCGTAACCGATATTCCCCCTTTTTTAGCCGGAACATCCTTTGTATCAGTAAAGCAGTGAGAAAGACCTATTTTATTCAAATCGTAACCTTTGTTTAAAAGTTCATTGAAAATCTTCTGATAAATACCATGTTCACACAGATATAGATGGAATTTATGTACTGTTGACTTAGATCCATATTTCCTGGGAACGTCTTTCCACGTACAACCTGTCATAACAACGTACAAAATACCGTTCATTAACTTTCTCATATTTGCACGTGGCCTTCCTGTATATGATTTCTGTGGAGGAAGATAAGGTTCCATGGATTCCCATAGAACATCATCGATTTCACGAAATGACATAAAAGTAAATTTATAATTTCAACATAATATTACTTTTGGGATAGGCTCATCAAAAGAAGATCGAATAATTGAATTAAATTTAAGACAAACATGGCACTTATATCATGTTACAAAATATAATGAAGAGTTTTGTTGGCGATATGCTACCTATGATTTTTCTAAAACATCAATTCCAGGTTATCTTCATGCAACAGTGACAATAACTACTCCTAGCACTATGGAAAAACAAGACCATATTTCTGAAGCAGGGATAAGAGGAAACAAACTAATAATAATTAATAAGGCCTCAACAGGAGATGAAACTACAATTTACCTATTACCTGAATTTAGTATAACCAATGAGCCAGTTTATTACGGAATATGCATTTTATTTACATGGGATCACGTAAGTGGAATTACTCCAATAATTTTTTCAAAAAACCCAATATATGGACAAGATCTCACTATAACAGATAAAAACACAATAAAAAAAATGAATGAACATTGGAAATCATACATGCAAGATGTAAAGAAATATCAAATAATGCCTTTTCCATCAGAAGATTAAAACTATGGCAACGTCTTAGCATAAAATGTTCGGATTTTTACTAATGCACAGGTTTTATTGTAAAACCTGTGTATTTTGTGTAAAAACCTATGAGCTTTATAATTTTAATATACTTCATGTGTTTGTTAGTGATTTTTTGAAGATTCTATAATTCGCTTGCAAATATTGTCCATCAGCTCCCAGTAATCTCTGACTTGTTGGTAGATTTCTTCTATAGCTTCTTCATCATAAGTATGAGTACTGAGATTTCTATCGTCGGTCATTTCAAGAACTTTTACAGTTTCTTCCTCAGAAAGTATACCTACTTTAAATGCTTCTCTAAAGCAAGACTTAGGTGAAGCACACTCAATGCCTTCCTTAATTCGAAGATAATCTTTTATGACTTTCCAGAAAATATCAAATGAGTACTCAAATCTTTTAATTGAAGCATCTCTAACTATTGTTGAATAGGGTTCATCAACAATTTCTTCTAAAGTTCTCAATGCTTTCATTGCAGTTTCAGATCTAAGCCTTAACTTTTCCAAACAATACCCTCTCTAAGTGCCTTTTCTCTAAAAGCTTCCGAGACTTTGGAAAGATCTACCACATCAACAGTATAGGGAAAATTAAGATTATCAATCTTTTCTTTCAATAAGACCAGTTTTTTCCTGTCCAATCTATTTTTTGGAAGAATTCCAATGTCTATGTCCGAAACTCTACTATAATCCCCTCTTGCTCGCGAACCAAAAAGTATTACAATAGCGTTTTCTTCTTTGAAAAACTCAATAAGGAGGGATTTCAAATCTCTTATACTTTTTTGGTAAATCGGGGTAAGATTGCTCATCTATTACTCATTTAGAGGTTTCAATACTTGAATTTAATGTTTGAGACTGTATTTGAGTTTATTCTATCCTAAAATTATTTCGCTTTTTAGGTTATTAAGCTAACTCCAATTTATGCATTGGTTTGAGGTAAAATTTGTTTATTACAAGGGAGCGCAGAGGGTCACGAATACCCCAACCTTTAGGTTGGGGAT
>NZ_LMVP01000209.1 GCF_002287235.1 Methanosarcina spelaei | reverse complement strand
CTGCTCCTGGAATTTCCCCTGCTCTTGCAGCCCCTAAATTTAAGGATCTCATTCCTGCCAAGTTCGATGTTGCAAATATTGCCGAATGGACAACTCAGATTCAGGAAGTCCCAATAGGCAACACCTCTGCAGACGGCGGAAGCCGTGGTAAGAGAGTGGTGGTTGGTGGAGAAAAAGCCCTTCCCTTCTTCCCTGATGCTCCCATGCCCAACAGGAACCAGGTTACCATTGACGTATTCGATATGAGAATCGGTCTTGCAAAAGCTGTCAAGGAGAACTATGATGAGGTCATGGATAGCCCTGGAGAATGGGCAAAGAAGAACGTTGAAAAGTTCAACGCTGACATGATCACAATCCACCTGATTTCAACCGACCCTCTCGTCAAGGACACCTCGCCCAAAGATGCAGCCAAGACCGTTGAAGAGGTTCTTCAGGCTGTAGACGTACCAATCGCGATAGGCGGTTCCGGTAACCCACAGAAAGACCCACTTGTTCTTGCAAAAGCCGCAGAAGTTGCCGAAGGCGAACGCTGTCTCCTTGCATCTGCCAGTCTGAACCTGGACTATGCCAAGATTGCAGAAGCTGCATTAAAACATGACCATGACGTACTCTCCTGGACTCAGCTGGACATGAATGCCCAGAAGGAATTAAACAGGAAGCTTATGAAGCAGTGCAATGTACCCAGAGACAGGATCATTATGGACCCGACAACTGCAGCTCTTGGGTATGGTCTTGACTATGCTTACACCAACATGGAACGTATCCGCCTTGCAGCCCTTATGGGTGATGAGGAACTGACCTTCCCAATGTCGTCAGGTACTACCAATGCATGGGGTGCCCGTGAATCCTGGATGGTTAGCTCCCCACTTAAGGAAGACTCGGATTGGGGTCCCAGAGAATACAGAGGACCTATCTGGGAAATCGTTACAGGTCTCTCTCTTGCCATTGCAGGGAACGACCTCTTCATGATGATGCACCCAACTTCGGTTGCTGTCCTGAAGCACATAACTCAGACCCTTTTCGGTACAATTGAGGCAGAGCCTATTGACCTTGCTAACTGGATCGGATCGGGGGTGTAAAACATGAAAATAAACAGCCCATTAGAAGCTTACAAATACCTTCCTCAGACCAACTGTGGAGAATGCGGTGAGCCTACCTGTATGGCATTTGCCTCCAAGCTTATCGACAGATCCGGGAAGACAACAGACTGCCCACCCCTTATTAAGGAGAAGAAGTTTGCAAAGAAACTTGCAGAGCTTGACAAGCTCCTTGCCCCGGAAATTCGTGAAGTTGCAATAGGTGTAGGCGACAGAGTAGCCAAGATTGGTGGCGACGATGTACTTTACCGTCACAAGCTGACTTTCTTCAATAAGACAAAGATGTTCTTCGATGTTACTGATACAATGGAAGAATCTGCCCTTGTTGAAAGAGTTAAGAAAATTACTGACTACAAGAAGTTCTATGTCGGACGCAACCTTCTCCTTGACGGTGTGGCAATAAGAGCTGCATCCAATGACCCTGCAAAGTTTGCATCAGCTGTCAAGAAAGTTATCGAAAACACGGAACTGCCAGTTATTCTCTGTTCCTTTAACCCTGCAGTCCTGAAGGCAGGACTTGAGGTTGCAAAGGACAAGAACCCTCTTCTTTATGCTGCAAACAAAGACAATTGGAAGGAAGTAGGAGAACTGGCTCTTGAATATAAGGTGCCTGTCGTAGTCTCAGCTTTCAACGACCTTGATGCGCTTAAGAGCCTCGCGAAAACCTTTGCAGACGCCGGTATTAAGGACATTGTTCTCGACCCCGGAACCTATCCAAGTGGCAAAGGTCTTAAAGATACCTTTACTAACTTCCTTAAGATCCGGAGAGCAGGCATTATGGGCGATACCGAGATCGCATATCCAGTCATGGCTATGCCGCTTACTGCCTGGATGTCTGGAATTTCTGACCCTGTCAGTGCTTCCTACTGGGAAACAGTTCTTGCCTCTGTCTTTACCATCAGGTACGGAGACGTTATGCTTCTCCACAGCATGGATCCATACGCCACCATGCCTGAAGTGCACCTGGCCGAGACAATCTACACCGACCCCAGGTCTCCTGTTGCTGTGGACTCTAAGATGTACAAGGTAGGAACTCCGGACGAGAATTCCCCAGTTCTCTTCACAACAAACTTTGCTCTTACCTACTACACAGTCGAGAGCGACCTTGCCTCAAACGGCATCAACTGCTGGCTGCTTGCAGTTAACACCGATGGTATCGGTGTAGAAGCTGCAGTTGCTGGTGGGCAGCTTACTGCTGACAAAGTAAAGGATGCCTTTGAGAAGTCTGGCTTTGACCTCAAGAAAGATGTTACCCATAACACCGTAATTACTCCTGGTCTTGCTGCCCGTCTCCAGGGTGACCTTGAGGACAAACTCGGTTCAAAGGTTCTTGTAGGCCCAATGGATTCGGGAAGGCTCCCTGGCTTTATGGAAAAGAACTGGCCTCCGAAGAAATAA
>NZ_LMVP01000208.1 GCF_002287235.1 Methanosarcina spelaei | reverse complement strand
TGGCGCGGACATACCCCGTTGCTTGCAGCGGGGTGCGCCAGCGCAACTTTGATTTTACTATTCCCCATGCAGTCAACTTTTTCTTAATATCCCGTAGTTCATCATCAGAAAAAACAAGTCCTTGGTAATGCCTCATGCTTGTTAAGTTATCATGCCCTTGCCTGAGACAGACTGCAGATTCAATTATTCCTGCTGCAACCATCCAGGACTCTAATGTTTTTCTTGTGGTCTTTACTGAAAGGCCATAAGGGTTGATGCCTGCAGTAACAGCCCATCTTTGAAGATTCTTGTTCCAGGTAGTTTCTTGTGGAGGCCTGTTAGCCTGCCAGAAATCCCGTAAAAGATAAGAAAACATTGAAGGCAGAGGATGAATTGTTCTCTCTAACTGTCTCCTCTTTTGCTTCTTTTGAGCTGATTCAGGTAAATGGATCAGGTTCCTTTTTTCATTGTACCATTCTTTGTGGTCATAAAGTCTCAAGACTTCTATGTACCTCATGCCAGTTATGAGCAGAATATCCAAAATTGTTTTGTGGGCTTCTTTTGGAATCGCTGTTTTTAGTGCCTCGTACTCCTTAGGGGTTAGAATTCTTATGCCTTTAACATACAGATGCAAAACTTCTGGGTCCCTTTCATAAGCTTTTTTAGGGTATTTCATAGCTATGAGAATACACAGTTTTTATTTTTTCCAAGATTTCCATTTACTCTTTTTCTTTGATTTCTCTTTTAAGAATAGAAGTAAGGAGAAAATAGGGAGAGATCGCGAGATTAAAGACATATATCAATATGCGTTATCGTGATGCTCGAAATCTTCAAAAGTAACGGTTTTCGTGTCTTCGTCAATCGAAAAAGACAAAACAAAATGTCCAATATGAACACGACTTAAGCCGCTCATATCATATCTTAGATTTTTATATCTATAAGGATTATTAACTATTTCACTCGCTTTGTGCTTGATGCTATCATATAACTTTTTATCTTTTTTCTGAATTCTTTTGACTGAACTTATAAATGCATCACTAAAAATCAAATCGTAGGCATCAGTCATCTTTATCATCAACAGCGTCATCTATGATTTTATCAAAATTATCTATACTACCTACGAATATATGCTTTCCTTTCTTTATTTTGTCTAATTTATCGATATATTCTGGACTAAATCCAGGTTCAAGAACTTTTTCTTCATACTGAGACATAACTAAGTCAATAGCAGCGCTCTTATCTTTTAAATTGTACTTAGCTTTTACAATGTTCAATAACTGGTTAGAATGCGAGCTGATATTTATTTTAGCTTGTACCATAGATACCACATGTATATAATGGGTATATGATGTATATATACATAACACAGTGTGTTGCTTTAATTACTGATGATCCGCCAAAAAAGAATCACAAGTAGAAGAAGGATTTTGTTAGCTGCAAATTCTTCGATTTGCTACTTATTTTGTTACTATTCAGGTAGCCTTTTTAGGACTCAGTTCCAAAATCTAGTGATGAAAGTAAGTGTAACATCACTATATAAATTTATAATTCTATAACTATGTAATGATGTTACGGCAAAAACAATGGTAATTATAAATCTTACTCTTAATAACTTATCGGAACTCCCTGCTCTCTCATACCTTTTTGATAGTTATAGCAATGATTACGAATATACCACAAGAGGAATTTTTCGTAGAAAAATTCCTCCAGCCTGCCCTATTTGCAGTGCTCCTATGGTTCATAACGGCTATAATCTATACATCAAAAAAGGTCTTGGAAAAATCAGCATTGGTCGATACAAATGCCAAAATTGTGGTAGTACAGACGAAGAAGATCATAGTTTTTGGGAAGGTCTGAAAACTTTACTTTTTGATTCATTCAATAATTTTTTCCAGGTGCTCAGATACCATAAAGTTTCTTATGATGGAATTTCTGATATAATGAGCTTCATATTTCCAAGATCAAGAAGCACTATTTTTAGAACATTCAACAAAGAAATGGAACAGGAAAATGTTCCAATTTTAGAAAATGTACATATGGTGCACTATGACGAACAGCATCCAAAAGAGGGACGTTGTCAGAAATACCGTTTAACATTACTGGATGCAAAAACTCAAAGAACAATAGCAGATGAACTTTTTGAGGATAAAAGTTCAGAAACCATCAAAACGTTTCTACGAAAAAATCTAGATACATCAGAACCTGTGTTTATTGTTACGGATTTTGATAAGAGATACCCAGATATTTTAAAGGAAGTTTTTGGGGATAAGTTAGTGCATCAATACTGTTTGATGCACTTAAACAAGCTTATAGTTAGCGATTTTCCGAAGAAAACAACAATTGAACAGGAACTATTAAAATACAGGTTATTGAATATATTTTACAATCGTGAAAATGAGATTAAATTCCTGGAAAAAATTCTATCTGAAGAACTTAACGTAATTATGAATGAAGAAAAGCATCAAGAATGGAGTATAAAGGCAAAAAAGGAATTTAACCGATTTAGATATAAATTGAAGCTAGAAA
>NZ_LMVP01000207.1 GCF_002287235.1 Methanosarcina spelaei | reverse complement strand
GGGAGAGGAATATGAAAATATATACCTCTAGTTGCGTTAACCTGCCGAAGCTAGGTTAATTTTTCAATTGAACTAACTTTTGACTGGAGTAAATTTCTTAGCTCTTCATCCTCAATAGGAGAATGCAGGTTCTTGTAGCGAATTTGCTTTCTGCTTTCTCTTCTTTGGTCGTTATCCGATTCCGTCAGGATGACTTCAATCCTGTCTTTTTTCTTAAAATCGATTAACTTTTCCCCATAGCTAAATTCGAAAGGATAAACTCTCCTGAATTCTCCTTTTTCGTTTATTCCGGCAACACATACAAGATATCCATGCTTTCTACTTTCTTCTGGTGTAGCCCTCACCAGAACTACGATTTTCTCGGTTTCCTGCTTCAATCAGGAAAAGCCTCCAAAAAATAGAACAATAGTTTTACATGGCTTTTATGTGTTTCAGATATTTAAAACTTCCACATTTTCTTTCTGAACTATATTTCTTGCAATAACTCCACGATGGCACATGTTTACATCAGCTTCGAAACACATTAGAGCAACACGGTGGCTTCGGCTTAATTCCGCAATATTATCTAAAAGCTCGGGATTGTCTTTTATTGTCGTTTTTTCATAGTACTCGAAGAGTTTTTCGTAATCTTTGAGTGTGAGAAGGTCTTTTCTTTTTTCCCCTTCTATACCAAGTTCAGGAATGTGGAGGTATCGAATCTCCGAATTTTCGAGATAATTTTTAAGGCTATTTTTTGTGAAATCGAATTTCATGCTGAAAGGGTTTTTCCTGACATCAACAAGAACATCTATGGCATTCTGAATTAAGATATTAAGGAAAAGGTCAATATCCCTTCCTTCGTAACCGATAGTGAAAAGGCCAGGATCATATTTTACATTTTTTTGAGAAGGAAGAAGTTTGCTTCTTATGGTATACTCAGGAAATTTTTGGTATACATATTCCTTAATTTCTTCTTCTGAGTTGAGTTTTCTTATAACTCGATTTATTTTCAATGTTGCTTTCTGGTCAATTCTTTTCAAAGCTATTTTTCCTTTTTCGGTTAATTCGATTTTCTTTTCCTTTTATATTATATAGCCTGCTTTTTGTAATGTAGATATATCAGTATAGCAAACATTGGAAAAAGGTCCATAATGGTGAGGAAAAAAATGATAGAATTTCATTAATTTGTCTATTTTTTCTACATGGGATGACAAAAAAAGACTCTTCGTTATCATTAACCTGGAAGACAAGTCCCTCTCGTGAAGTCTGTCTATAGTGTAAAGAAGAGCTCTTTGTTTATGATTTAGATTTTTCATTAAATTACCATATCTTGCTTGTTTATATTAATAGAATTTTTCATTTGACTTTTATATGATCTCATTTAGTTAGCAAATTTTTGTAAATTTTAACTTGATAATTTTTTTAATTAATCAATTTATTAAATGTAATTCTAACGGAATTATAGATTTCTACGGTAACATTAAGTTTTAGGTCCCCTAAGAATTTACGCAGTTATAGTGTCAATTTCGAAAAGAAGAGAGCGAGAAGGGAGCTTTGGTTCTTCGAGATTCTGTTTAATTCTGGTACTTGAATAAGTTTATTTTCTGAGGACTAGAGACAGAAGTTTGAGATTGCAAAAAGAGAAGGCAGAGATTATGAGACGGCGGAGGTTTTGCTTGAGAGAATAAAAGCAGAGAAAGGAAAAAATAAAAAATAACAGTGCTGCTTTTTGAATTTTAATCTCTTTCTTTTTATTTTAAGGGAAAAGCCGGCTGCCTGGCAGCCGGTGAGAGCATCGGTACCCAAAAAGCAATTCGAAAAAATACGGCGATTTCTTCAACCCGACAGTTACACAACCACCGCTAAGTTAAGTGGAACCAGGATCGGGAAAAAATAACTTGAAAAATATTTCTTTCAATATGTTAATTGAGCCAAACACACTGTCTTAAAAGTAAATCCCTGGCAAAACTTCATTACCATTGCTAGGAAATAGAAATATACAAGATTTTGCCAAAAATCCGGGCCTGAAAATTCTCAATCTAATGAAACAGCTGGGATAAAGTATGTCTTCCTGTGTTGGACCTGATACTGATCAGAATACTAATGATAATACTGATCAGAATACTAATGATAATACTGATCAGAATACCAATAATGATACCGATCATTGCAGCGAATATCATGCCAGTACTTGCAGCAGAGAGCAGGGATCTCTTAATATGGTAACAGAAACTACCGATGCTTATTCTCCTGAACAGTTTGTTATTTCCAATTCATTATATGAGCCTATCCCAAAAGTAATATTATGTTGAAATTATAAATTTACTTTTATGTCATTTCGTGAAATCGATGATGTTCTATGGGAATCCATGGAACCTTATCTTCCTCCACAGAAATCATATACAGGAAGGCCACGTGCAAATATGAGAAAGTTAATGAACGGTATTTTGTACGTTGTTATGACAGGTTGTACGTGGAAAGACGTTCCCAGGAAATATGGATCTAAGTCAACAGTGCATAGATTCCATCTATATCTGTGTGAACATGGTATTTATCAGAAGATTTTCAATGAACT
>NZ_LMVP01000206.1 GCF_002287235.1 Methanosarcina spelaei | reverse complement strand
GCAGCAGTTCAAAGAATGCTCTATTACCTAATCAGGATTATCAACCATTTTAAGAGTTGTTCCTGGATGACCTTCTTGACCTCCAGGGTTCTTTTCGCTCTTTTTACGGAGACTCTTGGGATTAGGTTTTCCTTTGACAAAAAAATCAGTAGAAGGAGGTTTACTGCTGTTTCTGCTATTTTGATTTAAGCGAGATTCTAAAACTTGCAATTTTTCACTAAGCTGTTTTATTTGAGATTCAAGACTCTCAATGTAAGTTGCAATAACTTCAGGGTTTGAAGTACACAGAGCAAGAATCTCTTCACGTTTCATCAAAGATAGAAATAACTCATTGTAAATCCAATTTTTCCTCGAAAAGAGGAAAAATTGTGTAGCCCTAAAAAGGCTACCTGAATAGTAACAAATTATTTTAAAATGCGTCGATAACCTACAGAAAAAGAATTCTATTGAGAAAATATTCTAGTAGTGGACATGATTTATTGAAAAACATATGCACAGGACTCTCTACATTTTCCTCAAATAAGATGGATGTATTTGCTTTTTAGGAATTGATCAATAACTCAAGTACACTACCAATATTCTGTTCGTTGAAGAACGAAATCAACATTAAACCGTTGGGGATGTGGTCGGATGATAGCATTTATGGAGTTATTATCCTTGGTTTTATCGCAATTACTCATATCGCTGATGAGATATGAGTTTGAAGAACTAAAATATATATATACAAAATTCATTAAAAAAGCTTGAAGAATTTGACACTTACAGTCAAGTTCAAGATAAATAGAGTCAAAAAATATATTTTTGCGAATTTTGATCGGGTCAATAGCTTGATCCACATTCCACAGAGATACACATATGTAGAATTTATTTACCTAATCGCCCCAAATTACTAGGTTTCCTGGCTATTATGGTTCTTACTGCGTGCTGGTGGGGAATATTGCTAGATTTACAATCAAATATAAACTCATTAGAGTAAAGCAGTTCCCAATCTTTATAATAACAGCTCTGAAGTTCCTCACTCTCATAAAGATATTCATTTTTACCCCAATCAGGGGCAATCTCAACATCCGGATGTTCGACAAATGTACACATTACGTTGATGCCACCATTTTCGGTATTATTTTTTATGTTTTCAAACTGGCGTTTTCTATTTTCTGGTCTAATGTATTGCAAAGTTCCAATAGAATAAACGACATCAAACATTTTTGGTAAAACAATATCGTTTATATCTGCTCCCATAGTTTCTATAATTGTATCATTTTCTTTGGCTAGCTTAACCGCTTTTTCTAAACCTGCAGGTGCAATATCAACAGCCAAAACATTGAAACCTCGTAGAGCAAAGAAAACACTGTCCCGACCTCCTCCAGCACCTAAATCAACCAGTTTTCTATTGGTTATTTGGCTATCAGGAATAAACTCTAAAACTTTGTTTACCAACTCATTAGGTTCTTTACCCCAATAGTAATCTGATTTCAAATAAATTTCTTGCAATTGCTCTTTATCCATTATTCATCTCTCTGTCTTCTTTGAATATTATAGCTTACTGTATTCTTTTCAAAAATATTTTTGCTATATGTTGTACAGATAGTACGCAGCAATTTACTGTACTTAAATATTTCCTTATTAATACAAGCAGAAAATCTTGAAGAAAAATATCAAATCCTCTTTCCATAAAATGTAGCTTTTGCCTCAAAAAATAGGTCTAAATATTAAAGTCTAGGATTATGGGTTGACAGTTCACAGTTGCGAATCTGAGTGCCAGAATGGCGGAAAGGTTACGCAGTGGACTGCAGACTCATTCTATCCTGGTTCGATTCCAGGCTCTGGCTTAAAAGTTTTTTCACAAATTGAGAGTAAAAAATAAGTAAAACATAAAAAAGAAAAAAGGCAAAGTAGAGTAAAAATAAAAACTAATTAAAGATAGAAACTGATTGGTTCTTTTAGATTATCTTATCTCCTCTCAAAATAGTCCTTATTAGGAGATCGCCAGTAGAAATATCGAGCGTTACTGTACGTCCGTAGTTTTTGCCGGTGTCCTCAGCGATAATTGGTATTTCGAACTTTTCCAGGGTGTTTTTGGCCCATTTTACATTTCTTTCACCTATTTTCAGGTTTCTATTTCCAAACATATGTGCTCCCCCGACAATTTTTGCTTCGAGCCTTTTTCTGGATGAGCCTTTTTTAGTATCTCAGCTGTAAGATATTCTATACCGGAATCCGTATATTTTAAAGGGTTGTCTTTTATTTTTGCATCACTTATACTTGGAAGCATCGTATGGACAAGCCCACCTACTCTCTTCCGCCTATCGTATAGTGTTATACTGACACATGAACCCAACCCAGAAATTTTAATTTTAACCGGACTCTTAGATAATGCATAGGCTCCTATCCCCACTACAATTAGGCCTGAGTCGGTCATCTTGAAAATTCTCCGATTTTATAAATTTTTCTTGAGTTAGAGATTTTTAGAAGTTATTTTAAAACTCTTTTTAATTCATTTAGATATTGTTTGGAATTATTTCAGTCGAATACCCCGCTAGCTTGCTGCGGGGATGGAAAACTTCCCCGGT
>NZ_LMVP01000205.1 GCF_002287235.1 Methanosarcina spelaei | reverse complement strand
CAAAATATGATAAGGGAAAATGGAAAAACTATTATATTTTTTATGCGGTTGAAAAACCATTGAATTTGAAGAGGATACCTATTTTCAGTAATATTCGAGTATCATTGACAATGTATTTTCCAGCGAAAACGTTATAGAGAGGACATTATTAAAACAGATGGCTGTTGAAAATATCATACAAATTACATACAAATTAACATTACAATAATTATTATAGAAATGTGAATAAAAAAGCGGTGTAACTTATATATATAAAGAAGTTGATCATTTTTTAACATGATAAGTTATTAAGTAATAATTATTTTTGTGAGTTGACTCACCATTAAATAGAATATAAAAAGTCTTACATATACATGGAGTTTCATTTATAGGAATCGAGACTATGAAAAACAAAATAATTGCATTTGATTTTTTGAGAGCTTTAGCAATAGCGATGATTATTCCGGCTCACTTAAGTAACTTTTTATCTTTTACTTACATCAAGTTAGCCCTGTATGCCGTTGATCCTTTTGTTGCAAATATGGGACTGGGATTATTTATATTTATGAGTGGATATTTGCTATATTATAACAACCATTCAATAAACTCGTTCCAGAGCGTATTGTCTTTCTACAGGAAACGGCTCCTTAGGATCTTTCCTCTTTACTGGGGTGCCATCGCCGCTTTTACACTTGTATTCTTTATATTTGCTCCAAAGATAAACTCAGGTTTTGAATTTCCCAATGCAGAAAATGTGTTTAGTTTTCACAATATAATCATGCATATACTGGGATTACAAATCTTCCTTGCTCCTAGATATGTGTCCCCGATGCTGACACTATACTTTGTAGGTTTAATTATTGTCTTCTATGCAATTTACCCGCTTATCATTATGCTTTCAAAAAGTTCAAAACAGATCTTACTTTGCTCTTTTCTTATATTTATTGGATGTTTATTAGTCTCAAGAACTTTTAACATAATTGAGCCCCGCTTTTTTATGTTTTTCCCAATATTCATTTTTGGGATTCTTACCTGTAAAGAAAGCCTATTTGAAAAATCAATGATAATTAACCGGAAAAATCCTTTTATCCAGATACTGCTGGCAGCTCTCCCTGTTATGCTTGTACTGGTTATCGTATTAGACTCAAGAACAACCCTTCTCCTGGACCCAAAAACTTCATTTACTATTGCGTCTGCAGGTAGCGGCACTATAGGCTCTTCTACAGTGGTATCGATGCTGGAAAGTATTGCAAATTCACTGGGCCTGAGTTACCTTATTTTAAAATTCATTATTGATTCTGTGCTTCTTAATTTATTCGTAATAATATTCTGTGTTCTGGAATACAGGTTTGCGATGAAATTTATAAATAACGAATTTTCAAGTATTCTGAGCTCTGCGTTTACATATGTCGCTACAGCTTCATACTGTATCTATTTGTTCCACAGGCCATTTCTGGCACTCTGGAATTCAGGGACACACTTTATAAGTAGTCCAATCCTGCATGATGTCATCCTTATCTTCGTAGCGTTACCAGTTCTGGTCATCATCTCGTACCACCTGCAGATCCTTGAGTTTAATTTGAAAAAGTACTTTTCAAACAAAAAAGATTCTCATAAAGATCTCTCATTTCGCGGATATACTAATGTTTCCGACATAGGCAATAAGACAAAATAAACTCAACAAATTTTAATAAACCCACTTTCCGCAGATGTACACAAAAATGCCACTTATTATCTCAATACGGCAATAAGCTAAAAACTTAAAATCGGATTTGATGAGATAATATGGCAAATCGGCAAATAAATTCTACATCTGTGTACATCTGCGGAATGTAGGATAAACATAAAATTATATAGAGTTTTTATTGAAAACTCCTTATAATTTATTTAATTTCAAGTTCTATTGAATTTATTTGAAATGGCTGCAAGGTAAGTAAATAAAATTCGTATGTAAAAAGATTCACAAATAAGACTAACCTTCTATAATACTGCTGAGTAAATTACTATATTTTAAAAGTTAAGGTTAAGTATTATATACAAATGAAAAGGCTATTTCTCTTTGAATAGCTTCCCAATTCTTCAGGATCCGCAAAATAAAGCTTTTTTCGGTCTGGACAATACATATCAAGCTCAAGCTGGATTCTCTCAATAAGTCCACTACAGCAAGTACCTGTAATCCCATAATTTTCCTTCAAGATCCCGGCCAGAACTTCTACCTCAATTCCATCATGGATAACTCTTTGCAGGCCTTGCAAAATGTTCCTAACAAACTCTTCTTCTGTGAGAGAATCAGTCACTTCAATATTTTCAACCATATATCTACAAGCCTGTTTATCCCCTTCAAAGTTGAGGTACTCCAGAGTATGTAACCTTATGTTATGGTACACATTCGTACCGCAAACTGGACAACGCGCCTTTATAAACATCTTTTTCCCTCTATACTCAGAGAATAAAGAGTAGCCTTAATATATAAAGAATAGACAAGCAGACTGAAAATAATCAAATACTGAATTGCAAAAAGATATGATGCGCCACTAAAAGTGTTTTTGAAATAACATCAACTAACTAATAGTACACGACCCGATTTGATAATCCATTTTTATCCGATTGATGTTTTAAAACACCTGAATGTTAGCATTTCC
>NZ_LMVP01000204.1 GCF_002287235.1 Methanosarcina spelaei | reverse complement strand
GATAAAAAAAGCCATTTTCTTTTTAATTTTATTCATATACTTTACCCCTAAAAAATGAGGAGTTTTAACTCCTCACATATATGCGGTTATCCTCCTCACCAAATGCTTCCCAATAAGCATGACCGATCGGCCAAGGATCATTGATGCGCAAATAAGATGTCAGAAAACCATTGTCTTGGTATCCACGGCAAACTCGCGCATGAGTAGATGTCCCGCTCTTGAATGGCCCATGATCGTCAATTTCATTAACAACTGTACCCCAATAAATGACAGTAGACGTACTAACGGAATTAGGTTTATTCATTCCACTACTTGATTTATAATAAAGTAATGCGTTAGGATTATTAACTCCACTAGGAGCTACTCCATTCATCATTTGATATATAGAACTTTGGGAAGGCTTTACATCATTGTAGTATTTGGTAAGCATTTGGGCACTTGCTGGTTGGCAGTAATAACTGGTACTTTGTGTATATATGGGAACATCGAGAATTTTTTCTTTAGTAAAATCATCTGCAGGAACAGCTATCGTTTTCTGAGTTTTTTAATATTTTCTTCAGTGACTGGCAGATTAATATTAATTCCATTATTACTTGCTGCTTGCTCTATAGATTTAGTAAGTTCATCACTATTTTGCCATTTTTTTAGGTTCTCGTCTATTTCGTTCTTCGATTTCTTTTCATACATTGACCAAACTCCAGGCTCGGTTTCAGTTGCTGGTTTATCTTCAACCTCATTAAGGGAGTATGCATCTACAAATATCCGATATTCATCTCCTGTGGTTTTGTCTTTTACTACAGTCATCGCCCCGATTTCAGGATAGTCATATACAACCATAACGGTTGATTTGATTTCCCCATCTGGGTATTCATTTTTGGCGATTTCTATTGACTTTTCCATGGCTTCAGTGATTTTAAAAGGAATTGGAGTAAGTTCAACAAGTCGGACTGATTGCCCTAATTTTTTATTGGCACCGATATAAATTTGACCTATTACCTTATCATTTTTATATACTGAAAATTGATAATACAATTTTTGGCCATTTATATCATAAAGTTCCAATGGTTTTGAATCAATAGATGCCTCTGTCCAGTTTTCAAAGCCATCTGTGTTGGTTGCTATAAAATGTAGCATCTGTGCATTCGCGTGTTCAAAGGCTTTCTCTGCAGTTACAGAATAATTATCCTCTTTCTGTGCACCTGCGGCCGGTATCAACACTATACCAACCAGCAGAATTGCTAAAACAAGTATACCTGTTCCACTTTTATTACACTTCATATTTTATACTCCTATTTATCCTCCAGGAGGCAGAATCAGGCAAGCTAAACCTTAAATAAAAGCAAAGCTAACTTAATTGTGCCTCTTAGGGCATACTTTATGGAGTTCGGGTGATCTGGAAAGTACTTTTGAACTCCATAAATTCCTTATACCTAACATTTTATAAGTTTTCTGTCCATTCTATCTAACAATTCGATTTTCGAACTAATTTTGATATAAGCTTATTACTTGATATTGACAGTTAGATAATTTGGCCGGAAGTATTTTATATAAGCATCTGTCTCAATCTACATTCAGTAATAAATATATAAAATATTTTATAATTTTACAATTATTTAAGTTTAAACTAAATTAATTAATGTCGAATTTAGACTTATATATCCTCTAATTGTAATATATGGGTGAATAAGTGCGCCTGTTAAATGTGTTCTCCTTTGATTTACAGGCTTCAAGTTGAGAAATCATCTCATTCAGTTAAGTTCACTTTTCTGTATAAACCTGTAAACTATTTTATAGACTATAAATTTAGATTAAAAACAAGCGGCTCTTCGTCATTTCCTATGGATAATGTGATTTTCAATTCAAGACCGGATTGGGTTTTATGAGGATATTGTGAGGATATCCACACAAAACAACGAAGATCCAAATAAACATTGTATTTTTCTCATTACCAGCAAAAGTGTCAGAACTTCATCATTAAAAGCAGTTGAGACTTATCAACTTCAAAAACTTTCTCATTGGGACTGTCATATCAAAAAGTACCTGGCATCCTCACTTTCTGAAGTCTGATGGCGTTATTCGATGGCGTTATATTTCTTGCAGGTGAATGAATAAGTGGGGAGTCAACATAGAGAACGTTACTTTTAACAAAATAATGATTGCAACTGACGGCTCAGTCTGTTCAAGGCTTGCTGCCAATAAAGGGATAGAACTTGCCAGGCTGAGTGGAGGGACGGTTTATGCAGTTTATGTAGTATCCACGGAGTATTTTTCTTCTATGGCTGTGGATCTTGAATGGGAAAGAATGAGCGAAGAATTGAAGAGAGAAGGATGCAAAGCCCTGGATTATGTAAAAGGAATAGGAGAGCTTGAAAATGTCAATGTAAAGTCTATCTTGCTTGAAGGGCATCCTGCATCTGAGCTGATCCGTTACGCCGAAGAAGAAAAAATGGATATTATTGTTATGGGCACTCTTGGCAGAACAGGAATTGATCGGCTGCTTTTAGGCAGCGTTGCCGTAAATGTTGTACGGCACTCAAAAGTCCCTGTTATGGTTGTAAGAAAAAATAGATAATCCATTTTTATCCGATTGATGTTTTAAAACACCTGAATGTTAGCATTTCC
>NZ_LMVP01000203.1 GCF_002287235.1 Methanosarcina spelaei | reverse complement strand
CATACTTATGAAAATGCAGACTTAGTATATTGCAGACTGAGTATATTGCAGACTGAGTAAATTGCAGACTGAGTAAATTGCAGTCCCATTCTGGTATTTGGAATGATCATGTAAAGAAACAAATTCGAAGTTGGATTTATTGGGCAAACTGCATACGATATATAGCGCAATAAGCGAAATTGAAAGAGCGAACAATTTTAGAATAAAACAATAAAACAGCATTTTTGAACTTAGTTTAAATGTTAAAGACTTTTCTTTCGATTTCATAACCTGTCTGTCAGTACTTTCTTCCTGCGATTGGCCATGTAAAACTTCATTAAAACGGCTCCTGCGATCAGTATAGCAAGCCCGGTAGAGAAATAAGGAGATTTTATGACATCCCATCTACCGGACCAGACAAGAAATCCGGTAAGGAAAAGTGCTGAGGACCCTGCAATTCCTGAGATTTCAAAAGGAATTTTCATAGAGCCGAGGGTTAACCTGTTCTGGTTTTCGATGACCTCGATACGGGACTCAAGTTCTTTTATATACTCACTTTTTTCATCTTGCTGAACTTTTAGATTATGGAACTCCATACTCAGCTTTTCGATCTCTGGTTTGAGGTTATTATGAGTTAAATTTGAAAGCTCGGATAGAGCAGCTTGAAGGGAAAGGAGACTTTCGGAGAGATTTGAAAAAGCCTCATTCATACTCTTAGTTTTATAATCGGCTCCGGACATATTTGAGGAATTTTCCCCGGTAAATGTAGAAAGATTAGAAGGCTCGCCCGAAGGGAGTACTGCACTGGACTCAAAACTTGAAACATTTCCTTCCGAAACTGGAGGAACAAAATCCGATAAAGAAGAATTTCCACTAATAAAAGTCTCAGGAGAAACCGACGGTATCTGTGAAAAAATTGAGGAGCTTGCAGCGATACTTCCTGCAGTTTCTCCAGGGAAAAGCCCTGAGAAATTTCCTGAAAAAACTCTGCCAGCTTGCAGCTCGGAAGAAGCCTCCATAGAAAGGCGTCTTTCAACTGCTCGGAGTCGTTTTTCAAAGCTTCTTATGCTCTGATCAAAAACCTCAATTCTTCCCTGCAAATCATCCCTAACTTCCGGATCTGCCTGATGTAACTTATTCAATTGAACCATTACCCCCATAATTTTGCACTACAGAATCAGGCACCAGACTATATAAAATTTTTGAGATTTACATGTTGTTAAGATTAATAAAACAAAAAGTCAGAACCAGAAAAGAAGAATGACAAAAGGAAAGAACGAAAAAGGAACGAAAATAGAAGAATAACAGAAAGGAGGAAAAATCAAACTGAATGTGAAAAAAAAGAATAACAAAAAAAGGAAAATAAAACATAATTATAAAAAATTGAAAGTGAAACTAGTGCATCGATTCCAAAATAAGTTCCTTATTTATTGGAAAAATCTATAATCTTCGGCTTTATTCAGAAGTCAAGTTTTATGAACCTATTTCGGAATCGTAGTACTAGAATAATATACTAAGTACTTAAGTGAAATAATGAAACTTTTTGAACTTCTAACTTATATGAATATAGAAAAGCATTTAAAATTTATCAACATATTGAGAGTATGAACAATGTTATTTCAAGTTCTAGTTCAAGTAGTTCTATTCAAGTAATATCTGGAGAATTGGTTATTGCAATATTCCTAATTCTCTTAATAATGTTTTTTATTTTCTATTATACAAAAAAGAAAAAATGAAATTGTTTCCAATTGATTTTTGATCTAAAGCACATGAAATTCTTCTAAATTACAGGCACAAAGAAATGAAAGTACTTCTACTTTACCCTATTTTAACTATTAGTTCCTTATCACCTTGGGCAGTAAGGTTGTCTACACTTTGGTTTTTAAAAACCGTCCCTAAACTAACCAGTGGATTGTCATAGAAGGCTTAAATGTGATATGGAGCAGAAAATGAAAAAGAGCATGGGGGGCCAGTTTTATTCCGTACTTTCACGTTAGGTTTTGTTTTTAGATATGAAATAAAAATAGACAATTGAATATCTCCGTTACCTGCAGATTTAAACACCTAGTGCTTCGATTCTTAATTAATTCCTCTTTCTTTTATATTATAATTTTTCCAGGCATTTCATCTCTTTCTTCTATTTTATATTTCCATTTAAAAATTACTGGTTTTTCGTTAATCTGGTCTATATATTGACTAATTCTTCCCCTTAATTCCGTTATTGATTCTACTCTTATTCCTCTCAGCAAGCTTCTTGCCATTTTACTGAAAAAACTTTCAATAATGTTTAGCCACGAAGCATGTTTGGGTGTGAATATAAATTCAAACTTATCTGGAACAGTTTCCAGGTATTCTCGAGTTTCTGCTGATGTATGCACTTTATAATTATCCATTAGAATTTTGATTTTTTCTTTTGGATAAATCAGCTCAAGTTCTTTAAGGAATTGTATAAATTCCCAGCTTTGATGGCTCTGATCCAAAATCCAGTGATTTTTGGATTTTTTGATTGAAATACTGAATTGCGGGAAGGATTCTTTCTTATATTAACCTCAATATTCGATATCTAAAGAATTCAATCAAGAAGATGTGTTCAAAGGATTGTGTCCATTTTCAAAATATAGTGATTTTTAATTCTACGTTCATCACTGGATTTTGGTACTGAATTGCTTTGATGTTTTTCAAATATTTTATAGTG
>NZ_LMVP01000202.1 GCF_002287235.1 Methanosarcina spelaei | reverse complement strand
TCCCTTGAGAAAAGGATTTCTCTTCCATCCGGAGACCAAACTGGGTAATCAGATGTAGCATTGGATGCCACTTTTGTTAACTTCTCAGTTTCCATGGCATCAGCTACTACAATATTTGATGCAATAAATAATAATACAGTATAAATTATTGACAGATATAACACTCTTGGATTAATTTTCACGATATTCCCTCACTTTCACAAGTACAGATCTTCTTACTTTCATAAACCCCAGCCGGAGAATTCTGTCCTGCCAGCGAAAGATTACCTACCTTATCCCAGGTTCATAAAATAACCAAGAGAACCTGCTGTGTTTCCAGATTGTTTGCCAAGTTAAAGTCAACTGAATAACAAGGCTTTTTCATTTGTCTTCAGTTATGATAAATGCTGAAAGTGTTACTTAAAACAGCATTTTCTCTAAGCTAGAGATTAAAAACTCTGTATGTACCCTTTATGTTGGTAACCATTTCAGAGCGGCCAGCTTCTTTACCTGAGTATGAATTATTCATCCCCCTTCGCTCATATGTGCTATTTATGTAACGCCATATATAACGCTATAAAATATACACCCTTAAATTATCTTATATGTAATCTAATATAAGTATTTACCTATTATATTCTATATATTCATAGCTAAGTTATTTACGCCATATTTTATTTATTATAATACCTATTTCTCTATAATTATATCTGTATACATTTAGATGTAAGGAATAGATATAATAGGAGTTTGCCACAAGAGATATGTAGCTGATTTTTGTTTTAAAAGCAAAGTTATGAAATTTCTTGTAAATTTCCTGATTTTTGCTCAGATATATATTATAATTGATTGATAATTATAATTGACTACTAATTATAATTGTGCCCTAAAAGTCAGTTGTAAAAGTATGTAGATCAGTAATTTAATTCCTTTACCCAATAATAAGTACTAGAAAAAGTCCAATGCTCCAGAAAATTCATTTTCATTTTCTTAATCTTCTTAACATATATCAAATATTAATACACTGGTTCTGTTTGCCTTGATTATGTCTGTTCTCCAAACATTTTTACCAAGTTTAAGTTTAGATACTTATGCTTCAAAGGAAAACACTACCAATGTCATTTTTAATGTGATTCATAACATGGCTCTTCGTCATTTCCTATGGATAAGATGATTTTCAATTCAAGACCGCATTGGTTTTTATGAGAATATTATGAGAATATCCACACAAAACAACGAAGAGCCAATAACATAAATAAAAAAAGGAAAAATCTCGCGGGAGATTAAATTAGCATCTTTCTTGTCAAAAAGTTAACTTTGTCACTCCTTAACAATTTTTAGAAACGCGCTTTTGATTGTCGGAATTTTACAAACTCCAAATTTCCTTACTATTTTCTAGTCTTGATGTTTTTATTTTTTCAATTAAGCGTTTACTTGCTTTAAAAATATCCCCGGTTTTGTATTTGTTGTCACTGTTATGTAATTTGTCTTCACTATAGTGCTGCTGCCTGCTGCATTGCTTACTGTAAATGTAATCTTATATTTTCCTGCCTGTAAATACTGATGTTTTGGATCCTTTTCTCTTGAAACTGTCCCATCTCCAAAACTCCATTTGTATGCAGTTGGATTTCCTGTACTTTTGTCAGTAAATGCAACAGCTAACGGGACTTTTCCTGAAGTTGGATATGCAGAAAATGCAGCAGCGGGTTTTGATACTACAACTATATAATTTGTCTTTGTTACAGTGTTACTGCCGACAGCATTTGCTGCTGTAAGAGCCACAGTATAATTTCCTGCTTTGGAATACTTATGCTTTGGGTTCTGCTGGACTGAGTTTGTCCCGTCTCCAAAACTCCATTTCCATTTTGTCGGTGTTCCTGTGTTTGTATCAGTAAATGCAACTGTTAACGGCGCTTTTCCTGAGGTCGGAGTAGCCGAAAATGCGGCAGTCGGTTTTTGTGCAGGTGTTTTCACAATTATATAGTTCTTTATTGTTTTCGTACTTGTTCCTGTTGTACTTTTTACTGTTAAACTGACAGTGTAATTTCCGGCTTTACTGTATGTGTATGCAGGATTCTTTGCTGTTGAAGTTTTCCCATCTCCAAAGTTCCATTTCCATGACGTTGGTATGCCTGTACTCTTGTCAGTAAACTGTACCTTCAGGGGAGCATTTCCTGAACTTGAGGGAGCAGAGAAATTAGCAACGGGACTGTTTCCGTTTTCTAAAGCAAGAGTATATATACCACGTTCTCCTTCTCTATCAGACCAAAAAGCAATTTTTTTGCCATCTGGACTCCATACCGGAAACGAATCCTTTGCTGAACCTGATGTTAACTGAACTTTGTTTTTTCCATTGGCATCCATAATCCATATATCTTCACTTCCAGCTCTGTTTGACACATATATAATTTTTTTACCATCAGGTGAATACATAGGATAGTTATCTTTTGCCGAATCTGAAGTGAGTTGAGTTTTACCGGTTCCGTCAGCTTTTATAGTATATATTTCCGTTTTTTCGTCTTCATATGACTTACTTTTCCCATCAGAATATACTATTTTTGAACCGTCCGGAAACCATATCTGTGACTGCCTTGACTGAGTTTGATGAGTAATTAATCCGGGCCGAAAGCTGGTCAGATCTTTACCGACCTTTCCGATATCAATATAGTGGTCAATGTCAGCTGGTCCGTGCGCACAAACTGCTATTTTTGACGCGTCAGGTGAC
>NZ_LMVP01000201.1 GCF_002287235.1 Methanosarcina spelaei | reverse complement strand
TGGATCAAAAACCTCTAAGGTCTCAGTTGTATTTACTTGATCCAAATGGCTTTGTGCTCCAAAAACTTACAGATATGCCTAATAATGTAGGGTTTGCATTGTGGAGCCATGACGGCAAAAAAATAGCATATAGTGCTACTGGAAAACCTAAAAGTGAAAATGGACTATGGACAGTTAATGAAAATGGGACCGTCAGGAAGAGACTTAATGACAATGGAATTATGGTTGCCTGGAACCCTGATGACAGCAGAATATTCTATTTTGATGAAAATTTCAGTCTCTGTTCAATTAAGGTCGATGGGACAGATAAAGTTCAACTTTCAAAAGAATTTTCCTCAATTGAAGACGTTTTCGAATTTAGCAAAGATGGAAAAAAACTGATTTTCAGTGCTATAAACTCTGATAAAGTAACTATATACATAGCTGAATCTACAGGAAAAAATGTAAAAGCTCTTCAAGAGTTTCCGGGGTATATTATCTTCAAACCTAGCTGGAGCCCGAAAGGAGATAAAATAGCTTTTGCACAAGACGATGACCTTTATACAATAAATCCCGACGGAAGCGAAAAAAGTCTTATTGCATCCACAATAACCGACTACGAATGGCATCCTTCAGGAGAATTTATCAGTTTTGTTTCATCAGGTTCTGTTTTTGCTGCAAGCCCGGATGGATCAACGAAAATAAAGCTTGCTGAAGACGGTAGGTTTCTTGAAGGCTGGAGTCCTGACGGCAGCAGACTGCTTGTATCTCAATATGGGTTCACAGGGCTATTCATAATAAAACTCGAAGGATACGAAGACCCTCTCTCAATTGATTTTCTGACACCTGTAGAAGAAGAAAACTGCCAGCTAAGAGTTCGCTGCATGTCGGAACCGATTGCAGATGCGTTACTGACTCTCAATGGGAAAGAAATCGGTCTTGCAAATAGTTCAGGCTTCCTGAATTATAGTTTTCCTGATGAAGGCAGATATGTGATAAATGCCAGCAAAACAGGATATAGATCCGCAAGTAAAGTTCTCGTCGTGCAAGAGAACTCCTCAGCGTCTCCGGTTAGGTCAGCAGTTCCTGAACCATTCTCTGATTCTGGAAACAAGAATGTCACCAGATCTGAAACCCAAATTCCAGGGTTCAGGGGAATTACCATATTTTTAATCTTGGTTTTTTTCATTCTCAGGAGGAGTTATTTGTGACGGTAGATTTGAGAAATACTGGAGTTATTGCTCAGAAAGAGTTCGCAGATCACCTTTACAGCCATGGTTTCAGAATACTACTTTTTAATAGCCAGCCATATTTTTGAATTCGAACCTTATGAAGAAAAAGCTAAAAAGCCTTATGAAAATAAAGAAATAAGGGTCTTTTCCTTGACTGAAAGAAGATCTCAGTATAAATCCCTCCCAGGGATACGTACAACAAGAAACCTGGAAGTTCAAAGTTTGCGGAGAATCGGTTAGTGGAACATAGTATACGTTTATTGTTTACCAGTATTAAGCTTGAAAAAAAGCTTATCTTCTGTTTACTATTTTTCCTTTTAACAACAACAGCTGAGGCTACTGAATATATTGTAAGCCCAGCTCCAGGTGATCAAGCCGGAGCTTCAATTAACGGAGAAAAAGTAGTTGAACTTGAAGTCACTCAGATACCTTACTGGCAGTTTCTAATCTGGCTAGCTGCGATGCAAATTTTATCAATAATAGATGTAATTCTGTATTTTGCAAAGCTTATTTTCGTGGTACTGGGATTCAAAATTGTAGATAAAAGAAATATACTAGATAATCCTGATCGGTCCAGTATTTATACGTATATCAAGACTAAACCGGGAGCATACATTGGCGAAATTGTAGAAAAAACAGGCTTAGGCAGGGGAAGAGTAAGGCATCATATAACTATTCTGGAAGTTCAGAACAAAATTGAAGTCCATGAAGACGGCGGAAAAATTAGGTATTTCGAAAATAATTCCACTTATGATGAAGAAGAAAGAAAAATTATTTCTGCTCTTCAAAACGTAACAAATCAAAGAATAATTTCAGAAATACAAAATGGTAAATATAATACAAACTCAGCTCTTGCACATGAAATCGGAGTTTCCAGAGCTACAATTAGCTGGTATATGAGAACTCTTAAAGAAGTGGAACTCATAAATGAAGAAAGAAAAGGAAAAAACATCATTTATAGAGTAAATCCTTCTTATGAAAACTTGATTGAAAAATATGGATAAAATAACCTTGAATCCGGTTTTAAAAATACTGATTATTAAAAAGTTCCTGAAAAAATTCGCTTTAATCTCATTAAGTCCTTTTTTAATTGGGCAAATCTTTTTCTCCAATCTACTTATTCTTAGACCCTGAATCTATATAGTCACAAGAATAAAAGCTGACTTCATCCGTCTTACGGGGTAAAAAGGCATGGTGACAAAGTTTTAAAATCAGATGGTCTCGTAAAGTCCGATTTTGCCATAGAAAAATACAGTGTCTCAAAGAACATATCAACCGTTCTTTTCCAACAAAAAGCCTGGTTACTAGCTATAAAATATTAAATAATTTGCATCAAACTGCTCTATATATAACTTCCGGCCAATCTCTCTAACTGTTTTTCGTAGCTCATTTTAGAGCTGTAAAGATTCTCTGATCTCTGACAGTTAGAGAGATTGGCCGGAAATCTTATAAAGTATTCTCTGAAACTGAATAAGTGGGAATGTTCTACAGGGTTCAGTAGAGTTTGAGAGCAATGCTGAACCCTGCATACCCAAAGGCATGAAGTACATAACTTTATAACTATTTTAAAGTTTGCTTCGTGCCTCTTGAATAAAAGTAAGAGGTGAATATAAATGATCACAAAGAAATTTGGCACCGGAACATTGTTTTTGACAATGTTCCTAATATGTATGGCTTTTATGCCGGCAGCCAATGCAGAAGAAGCTGTTAATGTAGTGGAGAATGCTAAAGATGGATATGTTGGAATCCTGTCCCCTATATTGTACATAGATATTAGTGGGGATTTAAGTCAGCCCTCAAACACAGATACCTACTACTTTACTGTACCGTCTGGAAAGGGCTGGGACAGAGTATCAGCAGATGTGCTAGTATCCAATATACACACTCTTGATATAAATGGTGATATTAGTATAGAATTAATCAAGCCAGACGGCACAAAGGTAGCTGGCGACACTATATATGGTACTGAGACTCATTTGGATTTCAACTATGATCCCGGTTATGACCTAACAGCAGGTACCTGGAAAATCAAGGTTAAAGGCGTTGACCTAAATGGTACTCCTGGATACGATGGTTCAGCAACTGTTTATAATTGACTGATAGCTAATCAATGAAGGGCTTTATAGGGAAGGTTACATTGTACCTTCCTTTGAATTTTTTGGAGACCATTTCTTAAAGTGATATATATGAAAATTAAAGCTTATTTTTCAGTGGTGTTTGTTTATCTAATATTAATTGCAGGCACCGCAGAAGCAGATACGGTCACAGTGAGCAAAAATGATGAAGCGAATTACACAATTATTCAGGAAGCTATCAATAATGTAAAAGATGGCGATACAATTCTTGTTTACAGTGGGAACTTCACAGAAAATGTGATTGTTAATAAATCTGTGTCCATAAAATCTAACTCTGGCAATCCAGATGATACCATAATTCAGTCTTCCAATCCTGGAGAACATATCTTCAATGTGACTGAGGATGACGTAACTATCAGTGGCTTTAAAATTACTGGTGCCAATAACATTGTTACATCTCCAATCGCTGGAGTGCATCTCGAAGGAGTTAATAACAGCATTATTAGTAACAACAAGTTATCAAACAACATAGTCGGTATAGATCTCCAGAGTTCCGATTATAACATGCTGAACAACAACACTGTTTCTGATAATGAGAGAGGCATTAGTCTTACAAATTCTAACGGCAATGATCTCATCAATAATGATGCTTTTAAAAACCGTTTTGGCATCTACTTTTGGGGCTCCAAAAATAATGTTTTGAGTTATAATAATGCAAGTTCGAACGAAGAAGACGGTATCTGGATTGAAGATGGCAGTAATAACAACATACTGAAAAACAATATGGTCTCAAATAGTGATGACGGTATTCTAATTACTGAGTCCAGCAATAACAACACAATGTCAGATAACAATGTAACTTTGAGCCTCGTTGGAGTTCAAATAACTGATTCCAGCGATAATATGATCAAAAATAATTCCATATCAAACAACAGCCGTACTGGAGTTTCAATAATAAGGAATTCCAGCAATAATACAGTTAAAGATAATTTCCTGTCAAATAACAGTGAAAGTATCGTAATGGAAGGCTCTACCAACCAAATCTACAATAATAAAATTAAGGAAGGCAAAATCCATGATACGAATGCTTCACAGACAGTGTTTATCTGTCCTTTCCTGATAGTTGTTATATTTGGAATAGCATTTATACTCTTGAGAAAAAAGTAGTTTTTGGTGAGAATGTGGGAAGAAAATTAACAAACATACTTATTACTTTTTTAATTTTAGTTTTACTTTCGGGAACCATACTTGTCCGTGATTACCATTTACTTTCTTCTGATTTTTATGAAATTAATGGAACAAATAGTTGTCCAGAAAGACTTGTATACAATATCCCGTACTCTGGCTGGCATGATAGTCCAGACAAAACAATTCTCATGCTCTCAAAATTAAGTGAAGAATCTCTTACGGGCCATACTCAACTAAACGATAGAGAAAATCCCATCTTTCCAATAAAAAGCATCTTAACCCTGCTGGGCACCAGACATTACTCAGCATCTTTTCCTACAGCTCTTGCATTCTCGGATACGATACTCTCTTCCGATTCCGGCATACATTACAATAATACATCAGTTCCGTTTGACATTTCCCAAATAAGAATCGAAAACTCAACCCGGGTCATATCTTCTTTTGGGGAAAGAAAAATCGGAAGTAAAAACGCTGCCGAAGCTTCTCTATTCATAAAAAATGAGATGGAAAACGCAGGTCTGCAAGTCTCTCTTGATAATTTTTCCGTAAGGGTGCGTACAAGGAATTTCAATTACTGGAATGTGAGTGGCACAAACATTGTGGGAGTTAAAGATGGAAATGTCCTTAAGGATGAGATTATTCTTGTAACCGCACATTATGATTCAATAATACTTGTACCTCCTAAATCCGGTATACGAGGTTTTTTTGATTCCAGGATTAAAAGGCCCTATCTCTGGCCGGTCTGGTCCGATACTTACGTTTGCGAATCGGCCAACGGAACCGGAGTGGATGACAATGCAGGTGGAGTTGCCTGCATGCTTGAACTTGCAAAAACATTGCAGAATGAGTCGTTTAACAGGACAATATATTTCATTGCTTTTTCCGGAGAAGAGTCTAATCTTCTTGGCAGCCAGGCATGGGTTAAAGCCCATCCTGAGCTGAAAGACAACATTGTTGCGGTTGTTAACGTGGATTGCGTGGGAAACGAACCTCTTTACGTATGCTATCTTCCCCAATATGCCTGGCTTAGAGATATTTTTGAAAATGAAGCAAAAAGTTCAGGGATCAGAATTCAATCTGCACTTATAGAAAGAGGAGATCATGAAATCTTTTGGGAAAACTATATTCCTGCAGTAGTCCTTTGCCACCACAATTACAAAAGTCATGATAATTTCCACGAGTTGAGTGATACGGTTGATAATGTCGATTTTTCGGTTATCAGGAATGCAAGTGCTCTGGCTGCTAGAAGCATTATTTATCTGGCAGATCCAGATGAGAATCAGGCTCCTCTTGTTAATGTTTCCAATCCGAAAGTTTCAGAAGCCTCATTTGAACTCATGTATAACGTCTCTGACCCCGAGAGTACTGTGGAAGTCTTTTTTGACAACCAGAGCCTGGGAAATCTCCGATCAGGCAGGACTTTTTCGCTTCCGGAAGGAGGACATACCATCAAAGTTCTGGCAACCGACCGTTATGGGAACAGAGGCACCGAGAGCATAAATGTAGTAAATGAGGAAAAGCAAAATAGAAGTTCTGAGCCCCCTCATCAGGAAATAGAGAGTTCTGTGAACGAGATAAAATATGTAATTGGTTATCCCGAAAATCCCATGGACTCAAACAGAACTATTTATTACTATCTGGATGATTTTGGGCCTCTGGATCCCGAGAATCCTTTTGTTCTCACTCCCGGTAGTCACAATTTAAAAATATGGTTTGAAAATGAAAGTGGAACTCTGTTCATGGAGAATAAAACTCCAGATTTTAGAAAATATTCCATGGAACGAGTCCAGGTAGATAACCCATTCATGGATCGTAGAAATCCTCTTGTCTTCATCTCAGGTATATTTGCAATTTTGGCTGCTTTTGCTTTTTATGGGAAGCGGATAAAAAAGAGATTTTCGGGTCCAAAGGTCTCTGAAGCTGAAAAGAAAGAGGGTATATAATATATCGAGTAAGGCACAAAAATCCGTATTCATCTAATTTTTAAATTCGTACTTTATTACCTTACTTTGACAAAAGTATACATTTTATAAGGTATAAATGGGCTTCAGATTTCTGTTTTCTTCATACGATTCAAATTTATCTTCATTTGTATTCGGTTAAGGATTTTGAGCTGCTGATCTCGATTTCGACGGAAAAACTCAAACCCAAATGTTTAGTGTTTAAATTGAAATCGATATCAGATTCCAGTTTTGCATTTGATGAATAATTTAACAAATTTTATGAAAATCAATGCAATTGATAACGATTTTTCCTTAACCGATGACCAATGAATTTATCTTATGTGTTTATTGATTTTTGACATCTTTCATTTTTTTCTCATAGGTATGTGTCAACGCGATGTATTTTTTGAAGAAAAATACTGTATCTATTAGTAGAACCTGTCAAATTAAGGTTCAAAAATACTGATTATCAAAAAGTTCCTGAAAAAGTCTGCTTCAATATCACTACATCCTTTTTTAATTAAGCAGATCTTTTTTCTCCAATCTACTTATTCTTAAACCTTAAATCTTATACAGTCCCAAGAATAAAATATGACTTCACTCATCTTGCGATAAAAATACATTAACGACAAAGTCTTAAAACCAAGTGATCTCGTAAAGTCCGGCTTTGCCATAAAAAAATACAATATCTCAAAGAATACATCGGCAATTCTTTTTCAACAAAAGTCTGGTTACTAGCTGTAGATTTTAAATAATTTGCATCAAACCACTCTATATATAACTTCCGGCCAATCTCTCTAACTGTTTTTTGTAGCTCATTTTAGATCTGTAAAGATTCTCTGATCTCTGACAGTTAGAGAGATTGGCCGGAAAACTTATAAAGGATTCTCTAAAACTGAATAAGTGGGAATGTTATATAGGGTTCAGTAGAGTTGAGAGCAATGCTGAACCCTGCATACCCGAAGGCATGAAGTATATACTTTGTAACTATTTTAAAGTTTGCTTCTTGCCTCTTGAATAAAAGTAAAGAGGTGGAATAGATTGAAATTAAATAGTAAAGTTAAACGAATTAGCGGGCTTTCTATGATAATGCTCGTTATAGGTATGATACTGGTTACGCCTGCAATGGCATGTCCAGCTGGAGCAGACTGTTCGCAAACTGGAACGCTCGCAGATTGTCCCAAGTGTACAGGTATAGGTAATCTTTCAAACATTTCAAGTTTAGATCTCACTATAGTTGACAAGAATTTAAAAAAAGCATTAGAATCTGAAGATGTAGAAAAACTAATAAAGAGATTAGCATCTAAAGGATGACTCAGTACCAAAATCTAGTGATGAATGTAAAACTCAAAATCACTAGATTTTATAAATGGTCACCATCCATGTAATACAACTTAGTGATTCAAGTCTTTAGATAGCGAATATCGATTTTGATAAAAACTGGATTCTTCTTGCTAATTAAGACTTTCTATCAAAAATGCAAAAATCACTGGATTTTGGAACAGAGTCTAAAGGATATGAATTAAATAAAACTGATTATTTGGGGTTAGGTGCTATTCAAGCAGATGGGAGTTATATAGAGGGATTAGCGTTGTCATTTGAAAGCCCGGATGATTCCTCTGCTGGAATTTATGTTGTTTTTAAAAATAATGAAATTATCAAAGCTGAAGCAAAAATTCTCCGAGCCGATAAGGACAAATTGACTGCAGAAGTATTAACTGTAAAAGGGAATAACATAGTAACAGAAAGTGGTAATATTAGTAGTGTCATGGCTATGAAAAGCTCAGCTGCCATTGATGCTGTAACAACTAGCTCTACTGGATGTGAGGCATGTCAAGCTCTGGTCTACTTAGCATGTAAGCATGGATGTGGTAAAGGAGGGCAATTACTATGTGCTATGGCAGACCTATCGATTGTTGGGGGGATTGCATGCACTTTAGCTGTATATGCTATATGTAATACTATAGGAACTTATGGATGTGGACATACCTCAGTCTACTTATGCCAAAAAGCAAAGTTTTGCTGATAATTGAGATTTCTAATTAAAAACGGCCTTTATTTTTACTTATTTTGTATTAAGTTATATATAGAACAAAGAAATCGACAACTAAGTACATTTTGATAATACAACCAGGCTAATTAAGATAACCGAAAAACAGTTTTTCGGTTATGATTTTCACAAAATATAAAAGAAGAAAATTACTATCAAAGGATTAGTAATATGATAACAAAGAAGAAATTTAGATCGATAATCATGCTAGCAGCTATAATTATGGCTCTTTTTGCTTCAGGTTGCACTGAAAAAAATATAAGTGCAGAAGAGATTGCAACTCAAATGCTAGATAAACAGAATGGCATTCAAGATTATTCATACACAGCGCACATGATCTCATATATGGGGGGAAAGCTTGAAGAAAGTGAATCAAATATCATGATCAAAAAACCAAACATGTTTAAAGAGATTATAACAGAACCCGGAAAAGAGAATAAGACAATAAGCATCTCGGATGGGGAAATTGCTTGGAGTTACACCCCAGATACAAACACAGTCACAAAAATCAAACTCCCTAAAGCTTCCGAACCTACGAGAAATGACTACATTAATATTATAAATGAATTCCTTAATGATACTAATGTAACAGTACTTGGAGTTGAGAATGTAGATGGAAGAAAAACTTATCTGCTGGAAACAACTCCAAAAGAAAAAGATGGAGATTACGAGCTGATATATAAGACAAAAATTTGGATAGATCAGGAAACATGGATGCCTCTAAGATACGAAACTTATAACGGAGATGGAAATTTAACTATTAAAGTCGAGATTCGAGACCTAAAGGTTAACACAGAAATCCCAGATTCTGAGTTTAAATTTGAAATTCCAAGTGGCGCAAAAGTAGTAGATTTAAAATAACTTAACCCGCCTAAGGAATTGAATCCGGAAGACGACAGGTACAGAGAATGTATCGAACATATTTGGGATTTTGCAGAGGAAACAAAGCTTAAACTTGAGACTATGGATCATAAAAAATAGTTAACGAATTGTTTAGAAATAGAACTTACACACTTGAAGTTTAAAATCAAGATCAATAAACTTTTCTGTTAACTCTATGAGTTAAACATTTTAAAAAGTTAGCGTCGTTAACTAGTAAGTTCAACCGTATAAATTCTAAGAAATAAAAGATTGATATAAAGAATTTGAGCTCATATAAGAGAATTAGGTGGGTAAGATGAATCTCTTCACAAAAAACATAAATGGGCTAGTAAGCTGGTGCTCTAATTCGAGATTATCTGAAGTCAGACAGCATATTCATCTTGAAATTTTTGGATTGAATATTCCAAACAGAGCAAAGGGAGAAAGAGAAAATATGAAGAATCTGCGATGGTTTCGAAAAGCAAGTACAAGAACATTTCTGGTTAATTTTTTCTTCACTATTATATTCTCCTTAATTATGGCTTATTTTGGTGCAAACATTATTTTTTTACTTGCTGGGTTTTTAATTGCTCTGTTTTCAACTTTATTTTACTGGAATACTCAAATGCAAAGATATGATGCCCTAGTAAAGCAGCCATCTATTGATCATCCAAATATGAAAGTACTGTTTATCATAATCACTGCAGCTTTGATGCTCACTCCTTATTATTATTTTCAGGAACTCACATTACAATCAATGACACAATCAATGTTTTCATTCGTTGGGGGTCTCCTTATCAGCATGTGGCTTAACTACTTTCAGCTAATATATTGGGAAAAGAAAAATCGTAGAATTATCTATTTCGATAAAAGCTATGGAACGTGGAAAAAATCGTACATTGTTTTAGAGAAAAAATAAAGGAAGTATCAAAAATTGTCAATTCTCTATGATAGTCATATTTGTTTTATTTTTGTCTGCTACCTTATGCTTGACTAATCTATTCTTCATGTTTTAAAGGGAAACATAACTCTTTGAATATTATTATTGGTACTTTTGATTTTGGAGATAAATGATCACGGTTAAACAAAATTCAGACAACTAACTTCATTTTTTATTGACGCCGAGATTTGTGAAATGAAGAACTATACTTGTTAGGGATTCCCATGAAACGCAGTTCTCATACAATAGCTGTCGTGGCTGTCATTTGTTTATTTCTTCTTTTTATACCACTGGCTTATGCAGGCCCAGTTACAATCCAGTATTTCCATCAAAAAGGCTGTCACGATTGCGAAGTGACTGATCCCATTGTCGATAGAATAGAAGTTCAATATAACGATAGCATCGTGATAACACGAATTGATACTATTACTGCTGATGGTTTCAATCAATGGAACAAGTATGGTTTTCTTGAAGTCCCGGCTATTGTGATAAACAATGAAACAAAAATTCCAAAAGAAGAAATTACTGAAAAGAAGTTAAAAACATCGATCAATGAACATCTTTTGGAAGAGAAAAAGAATACTAAAAATTCCACAGAAAAAATACCGAAAAAAGAACAATATAATGAGTATATAAGTACAGACTTTAATCTGCCGTTTGCCTATTCACTTGGCTTCTTTGCAGGTTTTTCTCCCTGCCTGATGGCTATACTGGGTTTTCTTTTAAGCTTTACTGCAGGAACAAGTAGTAGCACAAAAAACGGTATGGTACGTGCAATAATATTTGGATTGGGACTGGTAAGTTCTTATATAGTTTTAGGTATTTGTTTGCTCTCTTTTAGAAAGTCAATTCCCAGTTTTGAAAGTTTTTCTTATATTACAGGCATAATTATAATCCTCATTGGATTAAACCTTATGGGAATTTTAAAATCACCTGTTGCTCTGGATAACTATTTTCAGAACTCTGCAAGGAAATATGCAGGTACTTTGGGTGGAATTTTTTTCCTTGGGATATTGTTTTCGTTTGTAAAAGTTCCCTGCACTGCTCCGATGCTCCTTGTACTGCTAAATAAAACCGTTACAACTGGAACGTTTAATAATTTGATTCTTTTACTTGCTTTCAGCGCTGGAGTATTGACGCCTTTTATTGGAATTGGCTTGATAGGAGGCTATACTCTATCTAAACAAATTCGTTCATATAAAATATATTTGAAAAAAATTAGCGGATTTGTGCTTATGTTACTTGGTTTATGGATAATGTTTTAAGCTTAATTTTGAAAGCTTTGTGATAATTACAAAAGTCATCAAGATTATTGGTTTTACAATATTTATAGAAAAATTAACTGTGAAAGATGATTAATATGACAACAATGAAAAAATTTAGATCAATATTTGTACTGACTGTCATAATTGTAGCCCTCTTTGCTTCAGGCTGCATGGAAAAAAACCTGAGTGCAGAACAAATTGCAGCTCAGATGATGGATAAAGAGAACAACACTCGAGATTATTCATATACAATGCACATGACCTCTTACTTTGGAGGGGAAAACAAGGAGACAGAATCCAAAACTATGTTCAAAAAACCTAATATGATTAAAAGTATTGTAACAGAGTCC
This sequence comes from Methanosarcina spelaei, assembly GCF_002287235.1. Taxonomy (GTDB): domain Archaea; phylum Halobacteriota; class Methanosarcinia; order Methanosarcinales; family Methanosarcinaceae; genus Methanosarcina; species Methanosarcina spelaei. The sequence goes on along the minus strand of NZ_LMVP01000201.1, from coordinate 27,594 downwards.
GGTAAAGAAAATCAAACTATATTCGTTTCAGATGGGAAAATATTGTGGAGTTACACCCCAGATACTAATACGGTAACAAAAATGAAAATTTCCAGAGCTTCTGAACTTACGAAAAATGACTATACCAATATTATAAGTGAATTTCTTAATGACACTAATGTAACAGTACTTAGCGTTGAGAATATAGATGGAAGAAAAACTTATCTGCTGGAGACAACTCCAAAAGAAAACGATGGGGATTACGAACTGATATACAAGACAAAAATTTGGGTAGATCAGGAAACATGGATGCCTCTCAGATATGAAACTTATAACGGCGATGGAAATCGAACCATGAAATTGGAAATTCAAGACCTGAAAGTTAACACCGGAATTCCGGACTCGGAATTCAAGTTTGAGATCCCTGAAGGCGCAAATATAGTAGATATGGGAGAAATTAAGCTTCCTGAAGAATTAAGCCTTGAAGAGGCCAGAAAGAAAGCCAGTTTTAAGATCCTTACTCCGGATTACCTTCCTGAAGGCTATGAATTCAATAGTTCAATGATCTACAACAACAGCCAATTCTCTTCTGAAAGTCAGATTTCTGAGACCGTCGAACTGACATACACAAAAGATAAAGCAGTTATAAATCTCGCAGAAACCGTCTCTAAAAACCAGTCATCTGATGCTACAATTATGGATAAAGGCGAAGATATTCAGATTAATGGGATAGAAGGAAAATATCTTTCGATGGGGAAAACGAAACTTTTGACGTGGAAGTTAGGAGATGTTGATCTAAGTCTTTGCGCTTCCCTGGAAAAAGACGAAATGCTAAAAGTCGCTGAATCAATCTTAGAAGAGAAATAAAACTAGTGACCCGCAGGAAAACAAAAATTAGAAAAAATGGTTGTGTACGGAGTTATTAATCAATTTTGAGAAGCAGGTACTATTCACAAATTTGTATAAAATTAAGTAAACCCGTGAAAAACGATTAGTTTTTAATGGAAATTAATTCTTATTTGCCCAATTAAACGTAGTGTCAGTCCTTCTTCAATTAAGGTACATTTATTAAACAGTTTAGTTGATATTTAAAGGATTTAAGCACTTCAATTGGGAAATTAAACGTTTATTTTTCCTTACTTTTAGTATTGAATTTCGTACGGATGAAAATGATATTAGATGAATCAGTACCAAAACCTAGTGATGAATTTAAAGTTCAAAATCACTAGGTTTTGTAATTAGTCATAATCCTTGTGACATAACTTAAAAATTGAAGTCTTTAGATGTCGAATATTGATTTTGATGATAACTGGACTCTTCTTGCTAACTCAGGTCTTCAATTAAAAAATACGAAAATCACTGGATTTTGGAACAGAGTCTATTAGATGCCTAATTTATATATAAACATAAATTGTAAAAAAATAAAGTATTTATCTCACTCTTTCTTGTAAGGACCTTAGTTAGCATGGTTTGAAAAAACAACTTAGAACAACCGAACTCCAGTATAAAAACAAAATACATAGTCAAAAAAAGGTACGGTGAATAGTACTTTCATTTATTTGTATCTGTTATTCGAAAGATTTAGTATTCACTTTTGGTACTAACTTTTACGTAATCAGTTACATTTTCCAAATTCAGGTAATATGGAATACCGAAGAAAATAAATATACTATCGAAAAAATAGAGTAAAAATCAATTTGTATTGGATTGCCCTAGATATAACTTCCGGCCAATCTCTCTAACTGTTTTTTATTAACCCATTTCAGATCTGTAGATATTTTCTTTTATTTGATTGTTTGAGAGATTACACATAAAACTTTTAAAGGATTATGAATTTTTAGACAATGAAAGTGTTTTTAGGGTTAAGCAGTGGCTGTTAATTTTGCTTAATCCTGAATGCTTCAAAGGAAAAGTCGGTGACTACAAGATAATTTAAAGTTTGCTATGTCTTTACTCCTGTTTGCAGACTATTAATCCTCCGATAGCTGTATATAGCAATTTAAAAATAAACAAGTATCTGATATAAGAGAGTGGTTCTCCGATCTCGTTAATTCAGTTTGCATTACGCTCTCATACTTGTCTTAGTAGTCCCGGCTTCATCCTATATCTTACAGTTCAAAATGAAATCATAAGCGGGATCGCAAAGTTAGGTGCCTTGTAAAATTCGGTCTTACCATCAAAAAGACTGTATTTTTAAAATAATCTATTAATCCCTTTATTGAGAAAAAACTTTTGAGTATTGAAGTGCAGGTATAAGTAGTCCACGTTTGATTAATCTAGCTAAGTTTCTAATTAATTTTTTACAAACATACAATGTGTTTGTAAATTTTTTGAAAGTTTTATTGTCAAAGACTTCAATCAAAAGAATGAGACTTTAATCATTACAGGTTTAGAAGCAAATGAATTCAAGTTTGTAATTCCCAAAAATACAGTGGTGGCCAGGTCATGAAGATTGACAATATCGTAAAACAAGAATTATGGCGTTCAACTGCAGTTTATTTCGTTTTTCTTCTTTTTTTTATGTATTTATATAAAAAAGGATATCTTTCTGTAGAACCCCAGATTGTTTTTATTTTACCCCTAATTTTTGCAGCAATCCATTTCTCACTCTTGGTATGGTATAGAGAAAAAGAACAATTATTGAACCCATCAATTTCTTTAATAATAGGTCATATTTTTGAATCCGAATCTCATGAAGAAAAAACTAAAAAGCCTTATGAAAATGAAGAAACAAGTATCTCTTTCTCTATTAAAAAAAATCTACGTCTTCTGATTCTTATAATACTACTGTATATCACTTACCTCTACGCTTCCTTGGTTTACAACATAAATCAGATATTCTGGATTTTGTTTTTATTATTTATGGGGTTCGTACTATCAAAGATTATATATGATGAAAGCACGGAAGCAGGTCAAAAAGATCCTGTAAGATTGCTGATTTTCTATGTAATCGCATGTGTTTTCATTTTTGTACGTTACCTCATACTTGATTATCCGATTCTTCCTATTTTAAAAGGAAGTATAATTCTTGGAGCACTACTGGTACTTATGGTTTTGGGAATAAAATGGTCACAACGTAAACAAAATTCGGGTAACTGAATTCTGTTATCGGAATACACAGCTTTGTGAAATAAAGATACTTATTGAGATATTATGAAATTCTCCTGGTGTTGGATTCTCCAACTGCCAACTTATTAAGATTTATGATTTTGCAGAAAAATTGGCACACTAACATAGAAATAATGTGCTGAAGATCTTTAAAATCACAGTATCAATCATAGCATTAATCACACTATCGATAATTCTTCTATAGAAAAGTAGAGTATATAAAAGGCAAATCATGAGAAATTAAGCATAGAAATATCTCTATTGAAAATAATGACAATAGAATACTATAAGAAGAAAAAAACAGCGAAATCAAAAAAAGTAATACGAAAAGTGTTTAAAGCCCGCCCGCAGGCGGGAACTTGAAAATTACTCTGCCGGAGTTTCTGCCGGAACTTCTTCTGCGGTTTCGAGGCCAAGAAGAGCTTTTATGGATTTGCTTCCGTACTCAACGACTTTTGCATTGATCTGAACGATGTCAGAGGCGATTTCCTTGCCGCGGACCATCTTTCTCCTGCGCTGTCCTGGAAGTTTAGGGACATAGCCCACACCTACCGCCATCAGAATTCTCTGCCTTCTGGGACCTGGGAGGTCGGGTTTCATAACAAAACCGCTACCGTCGCATCCACCTGTGATCTTGACTTTGTAGCCGGACAGGCCGAAAATTGAACCATCAACAACGTTGCCTATTGACTTTCCAATTAATGCGTTTGCTTCAGCGTCTTTTAAATCGATCTGGTAAGCACGCCCGTCTTTAGGGTCAGAAACTACAACTTTGAAATTAGCCATGTGAAATCCTCCAATATAAGATTTGTTTTAAATAATTTCTTTACTTTGCCTTTCCATCCGAACCTTACTCGGATTTTCCGGAATTTTTACCTGAATCTTTCGTGCATTCTGAATATAATTTCTGAATATAATTATGCGCTTATAAGCATTATTTTGCCCAGAAAGGATTATCTTTTCTTTTCAGGGAAAGAAAGATATCAAGAGTTTCCTTTTCATCAGTTGAAAGGGAATCATATATCTCGTGCTCAAGAATTTTGGCATGTCTCTCAGGCACATTGATATAGAGCACGTCCTCCTCTTTAATCTGCCTGCCTACGGTTGCACCTTCAATTGCCATTGCAACCTCTTTGCCTACTCCTGCAGATGGAATATTATCTCCTTCGATCTGCAAGCCCTTGATCTTGCCTACAACGTTTCCGTTATCAAGCATCACATCGGCATTTGTCCGCACGACTCCGCCAAGCACTCTTACGCCGACAACTGCAGGTTTACTTTGGCGGAATATGCAGCCAGGAAGGATTTTGAATTTTCCCGGGCGAATTATTGTTTCGAAAATCTTCTTTTCAGCCTGTTCCTGCTGTTCTTTTACATATTTCTGGTAATCTTCAACCAGGCGGTAAATCACGTCACTCGTGAATACCTTCACAGTACTTTCCTGCAGGAAATCTCTGGCGTCAGGGTGAACTTTGACATTGAAACCTATGATCACCGAATAGAGCGGATCTTCAACCGTAGAAGCCTCAATTGCGTCCCGGTGTGAGATATCTCCTACCTCGGCTTTCCTGATAGGCACCTCATCTTTCTGGAACTCATGGACAAGAGCCTCAAGAGAGCCAAGAGTGTCGGCTTTGATCATAATCCCGACCGAACCCGTATCAATTCTGACCTCATCTATCTCGGATTTTACCTGAGCTACAATCTCGTCAAGAGTTTCTTCGGTAGCAACCCGTATTGGAGATCCTGCAAGCGCACCTTCGAGACCAGGAGCCGAAATCTTTACCCCAACAGCAGCAGTAACCTTATTTACCTGCTTGAACTTACTTTCGTAACGAATCTCAGAAAGCTCCCTGGGCTTTAAGAGAGCACGTACCTTTGTCTGGATTGGTTCTCCCAGGCTTCCGATAACAACTGTGTCGCCCTTTTTTAAAGTGCCGTCATAGAGGATAATGTCCAGGGTCGCACCAAGGCCTTTTTCTTCCTTAACCTCAAGGACAGTACCGACTCCGGGACCTTCGGCACTGTACTGCAGATTTACTTCAAGGAATTTCTGAGCCAGACCAAGAAGTACCATCAGAACATCAGGGATTCCTTCGCCTGTCACAGCACTTACAGGCACTACACCCAGGGTTTTCTGGAAGTTTGTAACTCTGTCATACCTTTCAGCTGCAAAGCCCTGGTTGTATAACTCGCCGATGACCTCGTAGAGTTTTGTCTCAAGCCGGGCCTGAACGTCTTCGGACTGTTTTTTGAATGTAGCCGCAAAAGGTAGGTCTTTTTGCGAGACCCAGCCACTAATCCTGTCAATCTTATTCGCAACAACAACAAAAGGAGTTTTGAACCGCTTTAAGATCTGCAGACTTTCGTAGGTCTGGGGCTTGAAGCCTTCGTTTATGTCCACTACAACGATTGCAAGATCGGAAAGAGCGCCTCCCCTGCTCCTGAGAGTTGTAAAAGCATGATGCCCAGGCGTATCAATAAAGAGCAGTCCTGGAACTATGAACCTATCCCGAAGCCTTGGGTCTCCAAGCTTGTCGATAATTACATCTATTGGGACTTCAGTTGCCCCGATATGCTGGGTGATGGCACCGGCTTCTCCACTGACAATTGCAGTACCCCTGATCTTGTCAAGTAAAGTTGTTTTCCCGTGGTCGACGTGCCCCATCACGCAGACTATAGGAGTTCTCAAATTTTTCTTGTCGGCCATATGCAAAACCTCTCTCATTCCCGCGTCTTATTTGCTGCAGGTCCAGAAGGGTCCGGGTTTACCCTGACGGACCCACATTGCAGGTACCGGTAAACAAAGGCCTGGAATCGTGCCCTGAGGTTCCAGAAACACGAAAAGGCTTTGATATACCTGCTTTATTCGTACAGACAGACCTCGTCGATCCTGGAATAGTTCCCGATTTCGGAGTCCTTAAAGTGAATTGCAATTTCCCTTGCTGCAGCTTCTGGGGAATCGGAGGCATGAACTACATTTCTGCCTACATCCAGAGCAAAATCCCCACGGATTGTTCCGGGAGCCGCATCTACAGGATTTGTAGCCCCGTTTATAGCCCTCACAACCCGAATTGCATCTTTTCCTGCAACTACCATTGAAACTGAAGGGCCAGACGTAATGAATCCGACAAGGCCTGGGAAGAAAGGCTTGGCTGCATGTTCACTGTAATGCTCTTTTGCAGTGGCTTCACTGATAACATTCATCCTGAGAGCAACGAGCTTCAGACCCCGCTTCTCGATTTTGGAAATTATCTCTCCTACCAGCCCGCGCTGGACTCCGTCAGGCTTTACCATAACGTATGTCTGTTCCATATGCACACCTTAATAATTCGAACACATAAACTGCAATTCTACTCTTATGCTTTCTTCAACTGGATTTTGCCTTTCTCAGTCCATTCGGTACGCCTTGGAAGCCTACCCAGATTGAAGTTGCTCATGCACTTGGAAGAGTGCATGTAATAGGTAGAACCGTCTTTCTTAACATAGAGCTTACCGGTTCCGGGCTCCAGCATCTTCCCGCAGAAATAGCATTTTCTCTGTTCCATTATCTCACCGCTTTTTCTTATCTGGTGGTCAGTTTCTTCGCTTCTCTTGAGGTCTCGAGAAGCATCAGGATGTCGCCTACGCGGACCGGGCCCACGCAGTTTCTTGTAATAACACGGCCCTTATCCCTGCCTTCCAGAACCCTACACTGGATCTGGCTGGCTTCACCATGCATACCTGTATTCCCGATAACGTCAATAACCTCAGCAGCAAAGCCGCCGGTTGTGCTTTCATCAGCCATAACTAGCACCTCATGTTATCAGGATTATTTAAGGGCTTCAAGTTTCTGGGCAATGTCCTGAACCATTTCAGCTGCTTTTCCTGCATCTACAATAGCGACAGTTGCGCAGGACACACCAAGCCCACTGGCTGCACCGAGTTCTTTCTGGTTTTTAATGAAGATATAAGGTGCTTTCTTTTCATCGGAAAGGGGAGCAATGTGAGCAACAATCTCGGCAGGCTCGATATCCTCAGCGATAAGGACAAGCTTTGCATTGCCTCTTTCAATTGCTTTTGTGGCTTCATTGGTGCCCTTTTTAATCTTTCCAGTATCTCTGGCAAGCTCCAGAGCTTCAAGTGCTTTGTTTGTAAGTTCTTCTGGAACGTCGAATTTAGCTAATTGTGCCATATAAGATTCTCCTTCGAAATTGCGAGTATCGCAATTTTTCATCAATCATAGGTTTTTTAACACATATCTGTCAACATTGAAGTCAAATAGTAAATAAAAACCATATAGACTTCAATGCGGAGAGCAAATGAGTTGAAATATAGATACTGCTAGCTAAATGCTGCAGATCGAACCTTAAAAGTACATGATCACCTATAAACTTTCTGCTTGAAAACGTGAGTCATAAACCAAAAGCAGAAGTAAAGTAATAAGAAATCCATATATATAAGGCTATTTTCAGTTCCAGGATAAAAATGAATTAATACGTCATGGTTATAAGGAATGTAAGAAATTTTGCTTTTATGGACACAATTTACTATGAAGCTCATAAAAATCTATATATTAACCTTACAAACCGCTGCAGTTCAGACTGTGTCTTTTGCATCCGTAATTTTGCAGACGGAGTTTATGGATATGACCTGAGGCTTTCAAGAGAACCGACAACAGAGGAAGTTATCGAAGCACTTGAAAAGCTAAACCTTTCAAAATACAAAGAAATCGTATTCACAGGCCTTGGAGAGCCAACTCTCAGGTTCGACGTGATGCTTGTAGTAACCCGCTGGCTGAAAAGCCGGAATATTCGAGTAAGGCTAGATACCAACGGACAGGCAGTCCTGATAAATCCGGGAAGAGATGTGGTCTTAGAACTGAAAGCCGCAGGAATAGACTCTATTTCCGTGAGCCTGAATGCCGAGTCCGAAGAAAAATACAATAAGCTCTGCAGGCCTACTCATGAAAATGCTTATTCTGCAGTACTTGATTTTGTTAAGGAAGCAAGGAAGGCAGGAATCAGTACACGGGTTACAGTAGTTAATGTGCCCGAAATTGACCTGGAAAAATGTAAAAAGCTTGCAGATGAGCTTGGTTCGGGCTTCCACATAAGGACTTTGTCCGAAGCTGCAAGTAAAGAAATCTGAAAGCTGTTAAAAGTTAGATATTTAATAAATATTCAGCAATATGTGTTTTTTACAATATGATTATTTTTGGTAACATGAGTAAAAGTAAAAGAGATAACAAGTAGATGATATTACTATAGAATACGAGTGTAGAAAAGAAAACACTATAATAAATCAAAGTTGCGCTGGCGCACCCCGCTGCAAGCAACGGGGTATGTTCGCGCCACCGCTCAAAATTCCGTTAAAGGAAATAATAACCCTAAACAATTTAGTGTGAGCAGAAGTTAGTAATCGAAAATGGAATTGAGAAATTTTATTATTATCAACGGTTACCGGGGAAGTTTCCATCCCCGCAGCAAGCTAGCGGGGTATTCGACTGAAATAAATTATATTTTTGCTGAATAAATTATGTTTCATACTGAGTGAATTATGTTTCTACTAGTAAATTATATTTCTGTTTAATTTAACATAGGAAAATACGATAATATATTTATATTTAAAAGATTTTATGATTCTGTTTCAAAATCTAATAATTTTTACATTTCTTGATTGAAAATCTGAATTAGCAAGAAGAGTTCGGCTTTCATCAAAATCAAGATTCAACATCTAAAGACTTCAATCCAGAAATATAGTCGATTATGACCAATTATAAAACCCAGTGATTTTGAACTTTAGATTAATCACTGGGTTTTGGAACAGAGTCATTATCACTGAAAAATTATTATGATATCAGTTCCTGAATATGGCAATCTTCTCTAAATATTACAAAACTGTAAGTTTACGCCTCCATATCCATATATCTGAAATCTCATGTTTCTGGATATCGTGGTGATTTTCAGGCCTGTGTTTTTTCATCATCAAGGTTCTCAAAGTCTTCCAGGTCTTCTTCTTTCTCGACCCGTTTTTTAAATTTTCGATTGTTCAGGTAGATAGCCACTATAAAAACTGCCAGTAAAAGAAATATGGGATATTTAAAGAAGTTAAGCAGTCCCGAAAACCTTGATGAACTCTCTATAGAGGCTGAACTCCCTATAGCCGGATCGTTTTCACCTTTTATATCATCTGATACTTCACCTGAGGAAGCTGAAGCAGTCTCAACTACGTTTTCAATACCTCCCGTTACTACTATTCCTTCTTTTAAAGGCAGTCCGAGTCCCTCTCCTGAAGGGAAACACTCATTTCCAAAGAGTCGTGCAAAAACTGAGAGATTTTGCTCAAAAAGATACGCTGCTCCGTCATCACTCGCTGCAGCAAGGGTTGAGCTATCGAGAGAAACAGACACACTATTAATATTTCCTCCGCAACTGTAGTTCCAGAACTCATTCCCATCCAGATCCAGCACGTAAAGCGTATCGTCCCAGCTTCCTGCTGCAATGAATGATGCATCCGGTGAAATTGCAACACTGTAAATATCTTCTTTTGCCTTGTAGTCCCAGAGTTTTGTACCTGTATCGTTAAACAGGTAGATTTTATCATCAAAACTTCCTGCTGCCAGATAGGAGCCGTTATTTGTCAGGGAAACACTGCTAATCCAGTAAGCAGGATTGTGTATCCAGGAAAAATCACCTTTCTGGTTAAGGAGATAGACATTATAATTGGAACCTCCGGCAGCCACATAATTGGCCTGTGGAGTGATGCACACACAATTAATTACACTGCCTGTCTTTCGTTTCCAGATATTATTTCCTTCTTTATCAAAGAGGTAAATGTAATAACTGGAACCTCCAGCTGCAACGTAAGTGCCATCTATGGAGAGAGCTATACTGCGGACGGAATTTTCTGAATCAAAATTCCATAATAACCTGCCTTCGTTATTAAAGAAGTAAATCTTGCCGTCTTCACTGCCTACTGCCACATATGAACCATCGGAAGAGACCACAACACAATTCACGCTGCCCCCAGTTTCGTAACTCCAGAGTAATTTTCCTTCCCTGTTAAAAAAGTATACTTTCTTATCGTTACTTCCTGCAGCTACACGAGACCCATCTGGAGAGACTGATACGGTGTAAACAATATCTCCAGTAGTATAATTCCAGAGTTCCTTCCCCTCGGAACTAAAAAGAGAAACATTATGATTAAAGTCCCCAACTGCAATATAACCCCCGCTGGAAGAAAGAGAAACCGTGTTAACTATACATCCTGTTTCGCATTTGCAGAGAAGGTCAAAAGCTCTGAGTTCCGAAAGATTTACGTCCCCACCATTGTCCGGGGTAACAGAGTCTGCAGCTCCCGAATCTGCAAACAGGCCGAAGAGCAGACCCAGTGCTATAAGTAACCATATTCCCGCTGACTGTCCCATAATAATTATAGTTTAGGAGTTTATTCCACATGAATTTTTTGCAAGAGTCTTGTGTTAGAAAAAAGAAAAAGGACGGCACTATAGAAAAAAGACAGTATTTTATAAAGAACATTTACGAATTAAAATTATGCTTCGAGTTTAAAGTCAGCAAAATTATCGGTAGGGATTTTAAATTTAGAGGCAGCGAAGATAGGAATATCGTAAAACGAAATTATTAACCAGGTAGATTTTGAAAGCTAAGAAAGTTTTAGCTATTAAATCTGACCGGAAACAATATTTTTGTCCGCTTTCCAGGTTTGGTCAATAATTTTCCACTACCTTTCAGCTATGACCGTTTTCAGTATTCATAAAGTATGTTACTCACTTTTTACAGTGACATAGCCAGGCCTTATTATCGAACTGCTGCCATCAGTATTAGTTACATTTAGAGTAACGTTATAAGTTCCAGGTTTTATGAAAGAGCTCATCCTAGAACCGATTTCATTACCAAATCTATTATACTATTTTCATGTTAGAAATTAGAGCGATTATTCAAAATTCAAGGTTTTGGGATAGGCTCAAAGTGTACGTCGTGTTCATTGTATTCTTTGAATTAATACCATTCCCAAAGTCCCAGAACCAGGAAGTCAGTAAACATGCATTATTATCTAATAGTAACTGAAAAATAAGAGAGATCGAAAGTTAGGGGAAGTCATTTTTAAAGTAGATCTTTCAAATTTTCCCAATTAAGTTGTATAACTGCTCCTTGTTTTTATCCCCACAAAAAACAAGGAGCAAAAACCGTGCTATCGGAAAAATGTTTTAAACTACTGAAGTTAATCTCAAGTTACGGATGTTACTTTTCTACTTTTTAATGTAAATAATCAGACATAAGATTATCAGGACGACAAGAATAACCGCATAGTATAATGGGTTGCCCTCAATATTAAATCCAAATATTCCTGAAGATTCTTCTTCCTCAGGGCCCGGTTCAATCCCAACAGCACTATTAAACCTTTCTTCTATGCCCATATGGCCTGAGACATGGTAGGCAATCAAGCTTAATCCTGCAACAGCCAAAACCAAAAACCCAAATAAGAGCATACTTTTCTTTCGATCTATTTCATACAAGTGACTCAGCCTCCGAGAGCATATCTGGCCTGATTTTTCGTATGTACGATACTACATATCCAGTAAGCACAGCCTCTATCACAGCAACTCCCATATTGACTCCTGCCAGGAGAGAGAGACCATAGAGAATATCCATACGACTCTGCGTTACTCCCTGGATACCTGAGACCAATATTATGACTATCATGGTTACGTTACCAAGCAAAAGTCCTGCCAAAGTAGCGATACCGGCTCTCGAAAACGAGCTTAATTTGGCTTTGATAAGTCCGCGATATGTAAAGTAGGCAACCGAAACTTCAGTTATATTGACTAGAGTGTTCGCTCCGATCATCCCCCATCCACCATGTCCTATTGCTGCAGATAATATATTCACTATGAACACAATTATCCCTCCTACTGCCGGACCTCCCAGAATACCTATAAGAGGCGTTAGATTCATGTGAACTCCACCAAACAAGGGGATATTTATCTGAAAGATTGCAAATGAAGCAGCAGTGCACATCCCTGCAATAGTTAACACTTTATTGTCATTGCTTTTCTTCACATTTTTCATCCAGTACATACAAAGGCAGATTAAAATTATAGCGAGAGTCCACCATATAGAAATCCATTGGAAGGAAAAAGCACCGTCTTCTAAATGTATGTGAGCCATTTGAGAACTTCCTATAATATTTGTTTTTTATTTATGCAGATTTTAACCAGGTTTTAGAATGCTGGTTGTCGAATTTACCAATTTTACTAATTTTTGGTATAATACCAAATTGTTTGGTGTTATACCAAATTTTAATTTTGCGAGTTAGCTAGAAAGAAATGAAATTGAGAAGAATAAAACTCAAACTAGTTCGTTAGAGCTCTTTAGATGCTGCATGTTACAACTTTTTAGATGCTGCATGTTATAGCTCTTCAGACACTGTTTATATTTGTTCGCAGATTAGAGGGATTTTACCAGTTCTTCCACAGTCACAGGCTTTCTTTTTATCTCTATTTTTTTGAACTCGCAGAGAGCCTCATACACCTGTACAATTTTAGGTTCCTTTAGCCCTGCATCCTCAAGTAAATCAACATTGTAAAAGATGTCTGAGGGCCTGCCTTCTGCAATTACAGATCCTCCTTTAACAATACAGATCCTATCAGCTATACGTGCAGCAAGGTCGAGATCATGTGTTGCCAGGACAATACTGATGCCATGATTTTCTTTTAATTCGCAGATTATATTTTCAATAATTTCGGCATGCTTTGGGTCCAAGTCGGAAGTTGGTTCATCAAGAGCAATTATTTTCGGTTTCATGGCAAGGATGCCAGCTATGGAGACTAAACGTTTCTGCCCACCGCTAAGATAATTAGGAATCTTGTTTATAAATTTCTCAGCGCCTACAGCCCTTAAAGCTTCCATTGCTGCGTTCCAGGCTTCACCTCTGTTCATACCTAAATTGAGTGGGCCGAACATAACGTCATCAAGGACAGTTGGCGCAAAAAGCTGATCATCCGATTTCTGAAACACTATTCCCACATGTTTCCACAGATCTTTTTTTGTTGTAGAGTCTATCTTTTCGCCCATGACATATATATTACCTTTTGACGGCAAAAGCAGGCCGTTCAGGTGCTCCAAAAGGGTCGATTTGCCTGAGCCGTTTGCCCCGCATAAGGCAACAATTTCATTCTCTTTAACCCTGAAACACAAATCATGAATTCCAATGCTGCCATCTGGGTAGACGTGACTTGCACAGTCTATATGTATTAGCTCATGAGGCTCTGAAAAAGCATGGTTTTGTACTGGATCAATATGTTTTTTCATAAATTAGGCATTCACCTCGAAATTGATGAATTATGAAATAGTAGTAGATAAATTATTACGACTAAAAACACCAACAAAACAATATAGTCTATAGGTTTCATTTGAGGAACTTCTGTTGATGTAGTGTATGTTCCATCATATCCCCGAGACTCCATAGCTTTGTTCACCCTTTCCGCCTGATCATAAGATCGAATAAAAACAAGCGCAAAGATCTCCGCAAAGGTCTGGCTTTGCCTGACCACACTTTTAATTAAACCTCCACCTCTCGATTTAAAAGCCCTTATCATAGAATCAACCATATCCAGTGTTATGAAAAGAAACCTGTAGGACATCAAAAATATCTGATCTATAGGAAATGGAAAGATCCTGTAAATCATAACTGAAAGATAAGCGTACTTAGTCGTCATGAGAAACAGAAGGGAAGATGTCATTGATATAAGAGCTTTTAGCAAAAGCCTAACCACTAGCAATAACCCATTATCTGTTAAAGTTAAGGAAAACCAGAAGAATTTGAGGGAAAATAGTGGTACACCGGTTTCATTCCACATCAATAAGATAACTAAAGATAAAACAAACAAAACAGGCAAAAGACACCAGTCAAATAGCTTTCTTACTGGCAGCCCAATCTGCCAATATAAAAGAAGTAAAAGAGCATACAGAGCCACCAGTACTTCAACACTTTTAACAATAGTTAAAATTAAGATGATGGCAATAAGCCCAATTAGTTTTATCCAGGGACTGGCCTTAGAAAGAAAAGAGTAAGAGTTCTCACTATAATAAGTGATCAGATCAAGATCAGGGATATGACCAGAAGCCTGTGAGTTATTCATATATAATCCGCAATTTTGAATCAAAATTTTGTTTGACAGAAATCAAAGTAATAAGCAAGAAAACTATTTTTTCATACCTGCTTGAAGCACCAAATTTAAAAATATAATATCCGATTCTTCGCGTTCCAAAAAACAGATACGGTTAAACTCAAAACTATTTTTTCTCATTTTTGATCTCCTGATTTCTAGATATTAACATCTAACAGGCAGATATATCTTTTGGGTGAAACGCAAATATATTGGGGAATGTTTGGTATATGGCCAAAAAATTATAATAGCTAAGTACTCCAGTGCTTATACATGAATAAACAGGATTTAAAAAGTTTATATTCTAGACTCTAATTTGAGATTTGTAATCTGGAGCTACTGACAAAGTGACGAGGTTTAAATTTGGTAGAAGGAGTTTAAACTCGTTTTAAGTAGTTGAAAAAAATAAGAAAATTCATTGACATCCAATTCATTGACATTCAATTCAAACTAAATGAGGTTAGTTATAAGAAGCTTAGTTATTTTTAAAATCTCTACAAATTACTTTTTCCATATTCATTAACTTTCAAAACCACCCCACGGAAACTTCACATAAACTCTCAGTCTTAGAATAAGACAACTTTAAGCCGACTGTTATTACTTGTTACGAAGACATTTATTAACATACGGATGAAATTAATAATTTATATATTAACTATTTCCTTGTTTTTAAACGTATCTTTTATTCTACGCAAAACCTGAGCCTGTAAATAGGAAAGCTTGACAAGCAAATAGAAATTGAACCTTAAGACAAGCAAATAGAAATTGAACCTTAAGACAAGCAAATAGAAATTGAACCTTAAGACAAGCAAATAGAAATTGAACCTTAAGACAAGCAAATAGAAATTGAACCTTAAGACAAGCAAATAGAAATTGAACCTTAAAAGTTATAACCAGGAAAAGAGAACAAAGTAAATCCGGATTTAACCCAAATTTAAGTTTAACAGGAGATAAGTATGAGGGAGATTACTCTTACAAAAAAGATAGAAAATACTGCTTTTAAAATGAACGCGGATTTTATTGGAATTGCAGATGCAGCTTGCTTTGAAAGCTCGGAATATACAGGAAATAAACCTCAGGATGTGATGGCAAGCGTTCGGTCAGTTATAATCCTGGGAGTAAGCGTACCGAGAGGAGCTTTCGAGACCCTTCCAGAAGGAAGGGCCGAGTATACCAACACTCTTATGGCAGCAACTGCTACCCTTCGAATAGTCGCTTTTCAAATTGCAAAACTTATTGAAAAAGAAGGATACAGAGCAACTATTGTGCCTACAGAAGGAAGTGAATTCGGATACTGGTATGCTAACCGTGAAACACTTAAGGCAAACATGTCCATCAAATATGCTGCATATCATGCAGGACTGGGAAACTTTGGCATGAATCACCTTCTTATTACAAAAGACTACGGCCCCAGAGTTCGAATGACCGCAATACTGACCAATGCTCCGCTAGAAAAAGGAGAAAAGGATACTTTACTACCGTTTATTAACGAGAAATGCAGCAAATGCAGCAAATGCATTGAAATATGCCCGGCTGGTGCTATCTCCCGGGATGGGAAAATTGACAGGCAAAAGTGTGCACAGTATATGTTTAATGTACTTGGAGGTCTTCGTTGTGGGCTCTGTGTTAAAGTTTGCCCACAGTAAACTTGCTGTGGTTTACTAACGGATTTTTAATGACAAAGGATTTAAAAGATTTAGAAAAGTTGAGTATTTAAGGGCAGGCTTTAAGTGACAGCAGACGATAAATAATTCGGAAGCTTAAACTAATGCACTGTCCAAGTCACTTAAAATCAAGTGATGCAGAAAGCATTAACACAAATTGAAATTCAGTTAATGTAAATTTCTCAATATAGTCAGAGTTGAATTAAAACTTTTTTAACCATTGCGAGTCTATTTGGAAAAGAGCCGTCTTTATTATTCTTGTTTGTTATTCTTGTTTGTTATTCTTGTTTGTTATTCTTGTTTGTTATTCTTGTTTGTTATTCTTGTTTGTTATTCTTGTTTGTTATTCTTGTTTGTTATTCTTGTTTGTTATTCTTGTTTGTAAGAACTATGCTAAAAGTCAAATACTTTGACAAATTGAAGTTAGTTTAAAATTTGCTACTGTCACGACTTATTATACGTATAATTAAGATTAGAACTAAATATGGAGTAAAAGATTCTATTAAAGCTCCAATAATTATCGCTACAAATAATGGTAAATCAGGTTGGCCAATCACGTTTATAAAGTTTAAAATAAAGAAAAAGGCAAAGCAAGCGATAAATAAGATCTCATAACTTGATTTTTTCATCATGATAAGTCGTCCTGTATAGTAAGGGTTGCAGAGCCATTCTTTATCCTCGGATATTCGGTTGATGATCCAAAGCTCAAATTCAAAGAACCAACTTTGAGTTTTGGGATAAGCTCGGTTAGAGAATAATAAGCTCCGTAATTTCCATTTTGATCACACGACAAATAAACTTTAATGTAATAGTTCTGAACGGTTAAGCTGTTACCTTTGTATTCAAAACCATAGTGGAAATTCCCCTGGCTATAAACTTCTGCCGTATTACTGGAAATTATATCCGTACCTTCTTCCCAGTTAGAAATCTGCCAGAGATTGAAAGGCATATTATGTACATACCATGAATTTACATGATAAGGTTTTACAGATTTATTATCATACCCGAAATACCCTTGTGTGTAGACAGTAAACAATTTCCAACCAAAAGAATTGTATTCACTTACGGAAGATATTAGAGAAGGTGTATAAAAAGAATTATCTTCGGATTGTAAGTTCATCTCATTTTCTTTATTAACTGGTTGAATAGTATTATTGTCAACTTTCAAATCATTAATTAAAAAATTACCATGGTTTATAAAAGTTATATTAGATCCACTTTCCAGTTGATATGTCCTTGAATTACTTTTGCTTGAAACATTATTGTTTTCTGATGTTGAAATTTTGTCTTCGGTTGCTTTACAATAATTAGCAATCACATAGTCTGCAGCCAGATTTTTTGTATCAGAATTTAGTGCATCTATTAAACCTTGTTCCAGTTCAGAGGGCTTAACATTTGTTGTTAAATTATCTTGTGCACTTACAGTAGACACAAACATCGTGCATAGTAGTAATATTGCTAAAAGCAAAATCTCTATTCGAAATTTCTTCTTTGTTATCGTTTAAATTACTCCTATATGCTTTACCCAGAAGCAAGTTTAGGAAGCTTAAATATTCTTAAAGCTAACATTAGCCATGCCTTTTAAAGCCTGTTTCACTGAATTGGGGCAATTTTGGTAAAGAGATTTAAACCCTAGAAACTTCTTTTTTACTAAAAGTTTATAAACTTTCTGTGTAGACTCTCAAACAATTCAATTTTATACTTATGTAGTATCTGTGATTATTTTCTGATCTTTGATGGTTTGACTATTAGATAGAAGGTATATGAGCAATTGCCTTTATGACCAAATTACCTTAACTCATATCGCGAAAGTGATGTGAATGAACAGCATAATATATGACAGTTAGGTAAGCAACGGAATCTGGTGCAAAAGCAAATGCTGAGCAACTTGATTATGCAGGAAACGACTATTTTATGGCCCACTGCTGGCAGGTCTATGAAATCATTAAAATAATTTCCCTGATGACTTTAAATTACAAACGGCTGCACTACTTCATGACACGTTAGAAGACACCGACACGAAATATGAAAATTTATTTATCACGTTCGGCGAAGATGTCGCAGGTCTCTATTCGTGAAGTCTCACATGAAAGAAAAGAAGATGACACAGTGTGGTATTATACGTATCTGTACTCCATACGTGGGATAGGCTTAAAATTTGCTGACCGTGCTTCTAATTTGTCCAGAATGGAAGGCTTATGGTGAAAAGATTGAAAAAACACATCAAAAAATAAAAATTTTGGCAGTCCGAAAATATATAAAGACATATGGCTAAATTATATAGTCAATTTCCGTTTTAACGTTATTAAAGGTTCTTTTTAGACCATTAGGGTTTTATTTTTATATACATTTTCAAAATAGCACGTTTCACTATCTTAAACCCAATAAATGGAATTCTTCTTATTTATTTTTAGAGTTTAGAGATAATTCTAACATATTTTTACAAAACTAAGTATTCTACTTTACTATTTTTCCAAAATTTCCGGTTTTGCAATAATTAGAATACTGCCGTTATGTATTTATGTTAAAGTCGTTAAGTACTGACAATTAGAGTAAATAAATCTATTTTAAGATATAATAAATAAGCCTTAACAATAATTAGGCCAGTAAAATTACGATATAGATGAGAAAAATGAAGATAAATAAACAAAAGTTAACAACGACAGTACTTCTGGCTATTTTTATAGCATTCATACCCCTTGGAGCAGCAGCTCCCATAGAAGATTCCGAAAACGCAACAGTAGAAGCCGCAAAAGGTTGGCTAGGAGTTGAGTTCGTACACGGAGCCAATAACACAAGTGCTATTGACTGTTCTCACCTGGTATATCAGGTATACAGCCAGGTAGGTGCTAAAGACATATTTTTCCAGAAAGTACCTGAGATGAAAAACAATACAAATTATGTTAATACAACCTCTCCAGCTCCCGGAGACGTAATCTTCTGGCAAAAGGACGTCAGCCAGAACGGCAAAATGTATTGGCTTGCCACCCATGTAGGAATATACATAGGAAACAATCAGTTTATAGACCCATCGTTTGATACTGAAAATGTTACCACAGAAAATATCACTGGTGTGTATAAAGAAGGAATGCCGTACTTTGCAAGATGGTCTCATAGTTAAGAGATTATCATGAAAAGACCTAAAAAGCTTAAAAAACTTAAAAAAGCCTACTGAATGGAGAGTTCTAACAAGATCTCCCATTTCATTTTTAGCTTCTTGTAGAGTAGATAATAAGTACATTAATGCTATATACTGCCTACGTATTATGTACAATTGAAAAATTTGTCTCCTTCTATTGTAAAATAGAGCAGTATGTTAAAGGTTCTATAAAAAATTGGAGTTCCTCCAGGTTTTTAATAAAAACCTATGACAGTTGTTCAAAATATTATGTTTGTAATTAATGTATTGACGTATAAAATTTATGGAATTTTTGATATACTATCATTGAAAATATGCTGCATGTGACAAATAATACAAGCAGTAAAAGCTTGTGTTTTACTTCAGAGGAGAATCTTACTATGAAATTGAAGTATACTAAACTCCAACTTGCCTTGGAAATTATAGGGCTTCTACTTTTAGTAGGTATGATCGTTTTTATTTACATTCAGTGGGACCAAATTCCTCAACAAGTTCCTATGCATTATAATGCACTGGGTAAAATCGATAGCTGGGGAAGTAAATATCAAATCCTCGTTTTACCAATCATAAGTATTTTGCTTTATATTTTCATTACTGTAGTATCTTTTTTCCCACAGATTTGGAATGTTACCGTTCAAGTAACAGATGAGAACAAAGAAGCAGTGTACCTCAGTACAAAGAACCTAATTATATTCTTGAAAGTTGAGATGTTGACTATATTCTTTTACCTGAATTATCATACCGTAACTGCACAACCTCTGTCAATTACTTTTTTACCTATTTTTATAATAACCATATTTGGCACACTAGTTTTCTTCATCGTACGGATTATTCGAGTAGGAAATGGAAAAAAAACATAACTGTGAATTATGAGCATACTAATTCCTTCTAAGGGCACTTGAGTTGTTGATTAATAATAAAAATGAGACTTTTTATCTTCTGAGATAGGCTTTCTGGAATAAACTTTCTGGAATAAACTTTCTGGAATAGGCCCTCTAGGATAGCTAACACTCTCTCTTGTCCCCAACAGGTTACTAACTATAGCTGGTTGAATTTTCAATACACCAGCTATGGCTTCTGTTGACATTTCTTTAATAGCCATATTTAAGGCTAGTATGATAATTCATTGTCTTTTAGAATATATTAAACCTAGATTCGGCAGGTCGACATAAGGAATTTAAATATTTCTCTTGATATCGTTTTTGAACATTTGATAAATATACATTAGATTTAAAGCTGGTTAACGTGTGGCTCAACTCCCACGACATATATAAATACTGGATCATTTTTCCATTAAAGTTTAGCATGAGAGATTGTGTTTGGATCATATGTAAACCTTATAACTGCACACAATGGGACCATCATTTCAAAATCGCCATCAGCAAAAAGGATTAAAATGAAATGTCGACTTGCCGAATCTAGGATTAAAGAATATACTTATACGATTATTGAATACTCTACCCCTTTTCACGGCAGATATATTTTCGAATTCTCTTGTTCTAATTCTCTTGTTCTGATTCTCTTGTTCTAATTCTCTTGTTCTAATTCTTTTGTTCTTAATTTGATAGTACCTTTACCTGTGACATTTTCTTTCCCAGAAATACCTTAAAATTTACAATCTTGATTAGGACAAAAAACATTAGTAAAATTTGGTTTTACTCCTAGTTTCCCCATTAATGATCCTGCTTTCGGCAGGTCGACATAAAAATCCATTCAATTTTTCTATTGATATCGTTTTTTTTAGAACTTTTGATATTTAATTTAAATCAAAAATTACTAAATGTTAACCATAACATAATTAATATATATTTATAATATATGAGATAAAAGACAAATCATGCTAGATAGATAATCCGCAAGATGCTGTTTTTTAACTTAACCTACAAAAAATAACAATTAAGAATATTTAGATGTTGGAATGTGCTTGCTGCCGAATGTAGGATGATAGTACCTGTGTATGTATTTTTAAGATTTTCTGGCACCTGGATTTGGTAAAAGGAAAAAAATAAAAAATAAATCAAGGTTTCTCAAAAGCCAGAGTTGGGTGTTGAATGATAAGTCACATGTTATTTCACAAGAGCATACATGCAATAATCAAAGAAATTACCATTTTTATAGACACCCTTCTTCATTATGCCCTCAAAAATAAATCCGGCTTTTTCAAGAGCTTTTCGTGAGCCGATATTTTGTGCATAAGGCTCTGCAAATATCCGGACAATGTCGTACTGTTCAAAAGCTGTCCGACAAAGCTGTTTTATTGCTTCGCTCATTATTCCTTTGCCCCAAAAAGGTTCGCCAAGCCAGTATGCAATTTCTGCATTCTTACAATAAACATCGCTTTTAAGGAATAATGCAATGCACCCTGCAGCTTCTCCGTTCACAACAATTGCCCTGCAGCATTGTTGTGTTTCATCGTTAAAGCTAAAGCTTTCTACAGTTTTTCGGCAGTCATCTAAAGTGGAGGGAAAAGAATCCCTCATATTTTTTGCAATTTTTGTATTATGGGAATACTTGAAAAAGTTTTCAACATCTGTTTTTTTCCACGTTCTCAGTTCAAAATCCATTTTGACAACGTCCTGTAAAGATAAATGCCGAAGAAACAACAAAAGGGACTTCATTGGTCATCGGTTAAGGAAAAATCGTTATCAATTGCATTGATTTTCATAAAATTTATTAAATTATTCATCAAATGCAAAACTGGAATCTGATATCGATTTCAATTTAAACACTAAACATTTGGGTTTGAGTTTTTCCGTCGAAATCGAGATCAGCAGCTCAAAATCCTTAACCGAATACAAATGAAAGGGACTTTAATTCACAACAACATAGCTCTTTATTATTTTCGCGTTATCTAGCAGCATTCTTTACCGTTAAGCTAACAACGTAATTTCCTGCATAATATGTATGTGTTGGACTTCGTCGTTGAAAACGTGCCGTATCCAGAGCTCCAGTTCCATAAAACTGGCAAGTCGGTACTTATCAGTAAGAGTAACAGTCAAAGGAGCCTTTTCTGAGGTAACATTACCGGTAAAATCAGAGTTTGGGTATACAGATGTTAGGATATGTTTAGAGACATAATTTCCCATGAGTGTATACCCAACCGAATTCGGATGTACCCCATCAAGTGAGTTATTTTCATCATATCCATCGTGTAAGCCGTTTTCTGGTGATAAGTCAACAGAGTCGTATGTGTCTATTACCGAGATACCGGCCAGCGCAGCTTGCGAAGTTAGATTGTCATTTAACGATATACGCTTGAAGTTATTGCTTGAAATTGGCACAGTCGTCAATATGTAGGGAGTGATGCTTCGGTTTCTAGCCTCCTGTGCCATCCAAAGTATATCATTAATTATGTCCTGTTCACTGCGCCCGGCAGAAATATCATTTTGTCCATACATGATTAAAACAATGTCAGGATTGTAGATATCTAACCACTGAGGAAACGTAACTCGACCCTGTGCTGCCGTAGTGCCACCTATTCCGACATTAGACACATACCAGGTAGGAGAATATGCATTCAGAGTAGCATTTAGGTACGATCCATACCCGAGTCCGTAATTAACTCCTACGCCCTTTGTAATTGAATCGCCCACAGTCAAAATATGATTAGAAGTATGTGGTGAAGATGCCCTTGTAGAGGAAACACTCATATTTGAGAATTTGTTTGTAGAATTTGTTATCATTACGGGCATATTTTCAATAACATTGATAGTGCATCCGTTGAAGACATTATCACAAGAGTCAGTTGTATTTATTCCAAAACCTTTTTCAGCAATAGAAACACAATCCGTGAAAGCATTCCAACTTGAATTGACTAAAGAAATTCCATTATTTCCTCTAATAGCCGATGTATTACACCTCAAAAAGGTGTTATTGTTTGATGTTGCGATACCAATGCTGTCTCCAATAACGGTTGAAACTGTACAATCAGTGAAAGTGTTGTTATTTGCCATATCACTCAAATTTATACCGGTATTTGCAGAGTTACACTCACAACCCGAAAAATTGCAGTACCCCGAATTGGATAAACGGATGGAATTGGTTTTCGTTGAGGTCAGGGTAGATTCATTAACTGTTAGACATTGACTGTTAGTTGCAAATATTCCATAGGTATTTGAGGAAATGTTACAGTCACGGATAGTTACATGTGATGATGCTGACTTTACAAAAATTCCTGAATTTTTATATACGTCAACCGTGGCATTCAAAATACTCATATAATTACAGTCAGCCAGATATATTCCGTATGCAGACGGCACACTCTTGTTCATTTGATTGATTGTTACATTTTCGATTACAATACCGTTCTTACCAAAAGATAAAATTCCACTGCCTGCAGTGTTCTGTGCAAAATTAATTGTATATTCCTTACCATCAAATGTTATGTTGTCAGCATCTACTGAGAACGCTGTGGCTGAAGCATCGACATCGCCCGTCAGCACGTATGTTTCTCCGGGAATATTTAACGAGTAAGACGAAACCGTACCCGCTGGAATTTCGATAGTTGCCGACGATGGCATTGCCATAAAACATAACAAAAAGACCGTTAAAATAACCCACGATTTCATTCTTATGCTCTTCCTCTGTTAGATTAACAGCATACCCATGTTTTTTATTTGTAGTTAAAATTTTGTCAGATATCTATATTGTTAACGAATTTCCTGCAACTTCAAGATGTTCAAACAACTCAACCGAATCTGAGAATATAAATTTATACACTCTTCCGAGTTCTATTGTTATTCAGTTAGCGTTAGATCTGCTTTGCCTTTGAGATCAAACACCAGAGACACATTCAATTATATTAACAAACACCTTGATTATGTGCTTTGCATCGAAATTAACGGCAGAGTTTCGATTTTCTGTAAGATTATAACTTTCAAGAAGTTAGTGGTTTGAAATTGATATTTAAAGAACGATATTATACTCAGTACACACAAATTAACTTTGAATTTACAGCAAATCTGAAGACTGTCTTAAAGGTTTTATATACGTATTTTTTACATATTTTTGCCCTGAAATTTAGTTATCGGATAACATGTTGAGAGTGAGACAAGATGGCCGCTTGCAATTCTATTTAATTTAATAAGAGGAACTCCACAAGAGTAAAAAGGAAGCTTAGGGCAGGTAATGAGATTTAGCCGGATTATTGAACAGAGAGGAAACCTTTATAATCAAGTTATCAATCTCCATAGATTACCGTTACAAATTAATAATTATAAAGCAGTTTATTAATATAAAAAGGTTCATCTTTTCTTTAATTAATTCTCTGGTTTCCTTAGTTTTCCAAGTTAAGCAGGGATTTTGTAGCTGTTAGATTATTGGATTTAAGTGATTCGAAGATCTTTTAGTGACTTGTCTTTTGATGACTGGATTGATCTCAAAATTAAAAACTGCAACCTGAATTTCATATTCAGGATTATCAGTTGAATTTCCTATTATTCTAAAGATTAAACCCTTGCCTTTTTTTACCGCACAGAGCCTTTTCAGAAACTCTCAGGATAAACGAACTTGAGGAGGAAAAGAAAAAACCAATACGGGATAAATAACTGAACTGTGCGCCTGCGAAGATCACAATCTACAATGTCTGTCCCTTCTTACAACATAACGTATTTGAAAGAACAGGACATAGAGAAAATACAATGGGTCCTAAAATTCACGAGTTAGGGAAAGAAATTCTGTGTATTTTGCTTCCTGAGTTTTTTAATAAGAAGAAGTATGTAGAACTTGCATATCTCTTTGGTTCGACAGCAGAGGGAACAGAAGGACCGTTAAGCGATATTGATATAGGTGTTTATCTTTCCAGCAAACTCACAAAAGGAGAAAGAATAGAAAAGCGTCTGGAATTGATAGGAGAACTTTCAACCCTCCTCAAGAATGATCATGTAGACCTCCTGGTGATGAACGATGCTGCACCCGTTATTAATTTTGAAGTCATAAGACCCAATGTGCCGTTATTTGTAAGAAATGAAGACCTGAAACTGGACGTGGAGCAGTACGTCATGTCTAGATACCTGGACCGAAAGTATCATGAAGACTTTTTAAACAGGGAATTACTGAAACGAATCAGGGAGAAGAGTGATATTCGGAATGTCAGCAGCAGATAAGTTATTTAGAAAGTTGAACTTTATGCAGCGTTGTGTAGACTACCTTAAATCAATAGATCCCGAAAGCTCAGACCTTGAAAGCAACTATGAAAAGCGTTCCGCAGTAGAGAGAAATTTTCAACTTGCAATTGAATGTGCTATTGACATAGGAGAAATCATCATCTCAAAAGAGGGACTTGAAAGGCCTGAAGATTACAGGAGTGTATTTCGGATTCTTGGCAGGCACGAAATAATTCCTGAAGAATTCGCAGAAAAATTTGCTTTTTCTGCTGGATTCAGAAATATCCTGGTCCATGTTTATGAAGAAGTGGATTTTGATATATTAAGAAAACTGCTTGCTGAAAATCTGAAAGACTTTGACACATTTGCCCTTTACGCTGCAGAATATGCAGAGAGGCTTGCAGAGTAAAAATAAATATTAAAAAGAAAAAAATAAGAAAAATAAAGCTGCATTTTGCGGCTTTACTCAAAACTCAATGCTCATGAACGTGCTCATGCCCATGTTCACAAGCCGAACTCTCTATCTGCTCCCTTTTGAACCTTATATAAGTCTCATTGATAGAATCCAGGCAGTTTGTGCAGGCGTTTACCTGTTTTTTTACGATTCCTTTTGAAAAATTGGGAATCTGGACTTCCACAGGGTAAACTCTGCCTTTTTTACCACATAGAACGCATTTGTTTCTCCTGCAGGAGAGTTCGTCTTTATTGATGCTTAGATAGGTCTTCTGGGCGGAATCGAGGCAGGTCTCACAGAGCCCTTTCCAGGCACCGTTTGAGTAAACTAATTTATGGAAGAGGGGGAAAACTCTAACATAAATACAACCCGATTTATACAACCCATTTGGATTCAGAAGTGACAGTTAAAATGATCAAAGTAGATAAAATATATTAAAAATAATATGGTAAATAGGAATATTTTGAGAAAAATTCTGTTGGTTAAGAAAATATTTGCGAATGCTAGTGTTATGACAATTAACTGTGGAATATATTTTGGAGATTAGATCAACATAAAAGGTTTCAGAGTCTCTAAGTGATCTAAAATTAAATTGCCAAGGCACCAGGTTCAATCGTAATCTTTGACAAAAAACTGGCTGCTTTATCTTCTAATATGTTGCTTGCCTTCAAGTGTATTGTTTTTACTCTCAAGGTCAGATGATACTGTAATTTCAGTCATAAAACCTGCACTGTTATCTTTTAATATGTTGTTATTAGATTTTGTCAGTGTAATTACATATGAGTATCCAATTGATTTGACAGTATTGCCAAAAAGTTTATTATCATTTGAATTTTTAAGGCGAATGCAAAAATAGTCATTTATAACTCTATTTTTGTTTAACTCATTATTTGAAGAGTTGCTGAGGTATATACCATCCCAATTTCTCAATAAATTGTTATTTGTTAGCTTGTTATTACTCGAATTTTCAAGAAAGATCCCATTTCTATACTCCTTCCCATAGAGCCAATTATAACTTACTTCATTGTTTTTTAGAGTATTTCCGCTGGAGTCGCTAAAGTAAACTCCACATCCATTTTGAGACGCATTGTTGTTTTCAATTGTAATGTTTTCGGCTTTCTCCAGATAGATTCCGTACTCGTCAGAAACCAGTTTATTACCAGCGATAATGCCACCAGATTCTGTATAACATATGCCTGACTTGTTTGTTCCTGTCACATTGAATCCGCTAATTGTTACATTGTCGGCAGCTACATAGAAAATATCCTTTTCCGGATCTGCAGCCTGAATCATAGTTTCAGTCGTTTCTCCAGGCTTTGAAATTATGATAAGGGATTTGTTCACAACAAGGTTCTCCTTATATAACCCCGGGTCAACAGCAATAATATCGCCGGAACTCGAATTGTTTATTGCCTGCTGGATCGAGTCTCCTGTGTGTACGTAGACATTTATTGAATCATCACTGATATTATCGAGAAAATTACTTATCGAATTATTGCTCTCGTTATCAGGAGAATTATTGGGATATATCCAGGATAAAATTACGGAAATTGTAGAATCAATGAAAGATTTGTTGTTACTATTCAGGTAGCCTTTTTAGGGCTACACAATTTTTCCTCTTTTCGAGGAAAAATTGGATTTACAATGAGTTATTTCTATCTTTGATGAAACGTGAAGAGATTCTTGCTCTGTGTACTTCAAACCCTGAAGTTAT
This sequence comes from Methanosarcina spelaei, assembly GCF_002287235.1. Taxonomy (GTDB): domain Archaea; phylum Halobacteriota; class Methanosarcinia; order Methanosarcinales; family Methanosarcinaceae; genus Methanosarcina; species Methanosarcina spelaei. Next base: position 262 of record NZ_LMVP01000201.1, on the reverse strand, counting down.
TGCAACTTACATTGAGAGTCTTGAATCTCAAATAAAACAGCTTAGTGAAAAATTGCAAGTTTTAGAATCTCGCTTAAATCAAAATAGCAGAAACAGCAGTAAACCTCCTTCTACTGATTTTTTTGTCAAAGGAAAACCTAATCCCAAGAGTCTCCGTAAAAAGAGCGAAAAGAACCCTGGAGGTCAAGAAGGTCATCCAGGAACAACTCTTAAAATGGTTGATAATCCTGATTAGGTAATAGAGCATTCTTTGAACTGCTGC
>NZ_LMVP01000200.1 GCF_002287235.1 Methanosarcina spelaei | reverse complement strand
GACCTCCCCCATCTGATAGATTTTCCAGACATCGGTCAGTTTGATAAGAGGCTCGCATTTGTTTTGAGAGATCCTTACTGCATTGGAACTGTCAGCAACACCATTTCCGGAATTTAAGTATGGATTGATTTTCAGATTCCCTTCTGAACCCTCTTCGGATGGATCAGAGAAACTCGCTGCTCCTTCAAGAAAGTTCATCATTTTTGAGGAATTCAATGCCGTTTTAAGAGAATCTATTATTCCAGTGAATGTCATTATAAAACCTCTAAAAGTTAATCGTTTTTGAGCTTAACCTTTTTAAGGTTGCTTGAGTTTTTTCATATAATGCATGGTTTCCATCGTTTCCGTGACTTGTTTTATGATGCAGTCAGAATGTTCTTTGATAAATTTTTAAGATTTTAATTATATTATCCTACCGATATTAATTGTCAAGTTTTATGGGTTATCTTCTTAGGCTATATTGTGTAGGTATAATCGGTCTAATCAGACCATTTACATGGTCCAACTAGACCCTGTGGTTCGATTCGTTTTTGAGGCCCCAGCGAAATGCACAATGCCTCATTTCTGGAGTGCGGGTTTTTTGCTGGCTGCCTCCTCTCCTTATTACAATGGGGAACACCTGATTTTCAAGCAATAGGCTTGAAGTTCCTAGTGGCGAGGTTATGTTTCAGGATGTTCCTTTTCAGTTTCCTTTTCCATTGTAATTTACCAAATTGAACAACTCTTATATGGGGTTGAACACCTGTCTGAGATAGGTGTTTGAGATGGGACTGAACACCTATCTGAGATAGAGCATTTTATCTTCTAGCCTCTCAACAGGATTAGAGGCAGCCGATTCCTTCATTGGCGTTTAATAATATAAGCATACTTAGCTAAAAATAGGGAAATCTAGAGAATTAATTTATCAATGAAGCTTTTCTAGAATATATTTACTAAATTTAATCTTTAATTACTCTATAAAAGGCGAATAAAGTACCAGTAAAGTATTATTTTACTGAGATTTTTTTCAAAAGGAGATTCAGGCCTAACATAAGAGCTGTCTCTTTCATTCTGACAAATATTCCGAAAGGCTGCTCCAAAGACAAAGATGCTCCTGCAATTAAAATTGCAAGATGCCTGTCTAGTGTTAAGTCAGGTCTCAATTGCCGGATAAAGATATAGTATACACAGGTCATGAATCAATTCTGGAAAACAAGCAATGTCAATTTTTAAAGATATAAAAAAATTTTTAATGGTTATGATTTTCAAAATTCACGTCATAACCTTTTTTCTTTGTTAGCAGAAAGTCACTGATTCCATTGAGGCAGGAAATAAGAACGGGAAATCGTCCCTTCTTCTTCAGTTTATTCGTACCTTAATGCATCCACAGGCTTTAGTTTAGAGGCCCTGTACGCTGGTACTACTCCAGAGACAACTCCTATCAAAACTGCAAGAGACAGGCCTTCAAGCATCAACGAAAAGCTCACTCCACTGCCTCCTCCAGTCATATCACTTCCCATCATCGTTTGGAGCCCAGATGAAACAAAGGATCCCAGAATAATTCCAAGGATGCCACCAACAAGACCTACCATTGCGGAATTGAAAAGGAAAATCATAAGAATATCCCTATTTTTTGCCCCAATAGCTTTCATAGTTCCTATTTCTTTTGTCTTTTCGAGGACCGAGGTAAACATAGTGTTAGCAATCCCGACAGCTCCCACAAGCAGGGACACAGCTGCAATAGCGCCAAGGAAGAGAGTCATCGAACTCATCATTTCAGTAACCGAATCAGCCAACGATTTTGACGCTGTTACGGAAAAATCCCTATCATCTTCCTTATTAATGTGTCTTGATATCATAAGCTTTTTTTCGATTTCTGTAGTCAATTCCTCTACCTGATCTTCACTCTTGGCTTTTACAGATATGCTATCATAAACATCTTTTTTCGCATCTGTAACAAGGTCCACTGCTCCATCTATTGGCATGTAGATTCTTGAGTCACCTCCCATGCCTTCTTCTTCCAGGATTCCAACAACGCGCACTGCTTTGCCGTTTACGGTTATTACCTGGTTAACCCCGATATTCTGGTCATAAATTTCACTGGCAACACTACTTCCTATGACTGCAACATTCTTATCAGCTGGTTCAAGTGATCTTCCTGATTGCGTTTTCAGGGTAGTCATATATCTCCAGACTTGAGGATCAACACCTGTGATTGGAAGGGTCGCGTTTTGTCCTACATATTTGACTTCTTCTCTGCCTGAAACTTCTCCTTCAATATATTGTATACTATCCAGGCCTCGAAGCGCGTTAATATCATCTTTCGTTAATTCTGAATCTGTTGATACACCACCCCCCATACCAGGGCCATGCATGTTGGATGATGCCTTAGTATACCCTGGGCTTATTGTTATCGTTGTCAGATCCAGATCGGATAGCTTACTCTGTACATTTGCCTGCATGGCATCTCCCAGAGAGATAATTCCAACTACAGATCCCACTCCTATAACTATCCCGATAATTGTCAGCCAGCTTCGCAGTTTACTATGCAAAAGCATGTTTAGACCCATTTTCAGATAGGTCGAGTTTCTCATCTTTCATCCTTCCGTTATTTTTCTCAAGTCTTTTTATCGCGCCTTACTTGGCTACTGAAGATCAACCGTTGACCCGAAACCGTTGACCCGAAACCGTTGCGCCGGTTTATCACGCCTATAGGGTTTGGGGAT
>NZ_LMVP01000199.1 GCF_002287235.1 Methanosarcina spelaei | reverse complement strand
ACCTCGTAGACGAGCATGTTATGAGAGAGCTGCGTGAAGAACTCGATATCGGTGTAGTAACATCAGTACCAGGTGCTGCAAAAGGTATTGCTGCAAAGATGAACATTGAAAAGCTGCTCGATATTAAGATTAATTCCTGCAATCTTTTCAGAAAGCAGATAGCGTAAGGGGATAGCATAAAGAAAAACTCCGAAATAACTATGAAGATGCGGAAAAGTGGATACAGGTCTCCTGTATGTATTTCTCAGGATATTTTATAATAAAGTTTCTTGCAGATATTTCTGGTAATATTTCCTGGTAATATTTCCTGGTAATATTTCCTGGTAATATTTCCTGGTAGTATTTCCTGGTAATACTTCCCGAGAGTATCTCTTGAAAATGTTTCTTAAATATCATGAGAAAGCTTGAATTCTTTCGGATTTTCCTCTTTTTCCGTTTGCAAGCTTTCATGAGTCGATTTGTGCTGCAAGAGCTGTGCGAATCGTCAATCGTTACTCTATAATAATTATAGGAGTGTGGTTGAAAATGAGCAACGAAAATAGTGAAAACGGAGGACTCCAGCGGACAATTGATTGGAAGCAGGGACTTGCAATTGCCCTGGGAGTTCCCGTTCTTATCCTGCCGTCCATAGGCTATTTTGCAAATTATGTTTGGGCATTTGCAATAATTATCTGGGCGTTATCTGTCTTTCAGGGCTTCATGCAAAATTTCGCCTATGGAGAACTTGCCACAATGTTCCCGAAAGCGTCCGGTCTTCCTGGGTATGCTCAGAGTGTTTTTACGGGGAACGCAAGCAACCGGTATGACCTGAACAAATTACTTGGAGGTTTCAGCGCCTGGAGTTACTGGTTTGCCTGGAATCCGGTTCTTGCAATCTATTCAATTCTGATCGGAAGCTATCTTAAAGGACTGCTTCCTTCACTTGCAGGTGTACCTGACCTTACTATTTACCTGGTATCCGGAGCAGTTGTATTTATACTTCTTATTCTGGTTAATTACCGCGGGCTTGCCGGTGGAGCAAAACTCGGGTACATTCTTGCCGTACTTTCGCTTGCCCCACTTATCATCATTGCTCTTGCACCTTTCGTAACCGGACACTTTGAGCTCAGCAATATTACAGGCTCCTGGCTTCCCGCAGACTGGAGCTGGGATATCCAGCACATTTTGATCCTGCTCGGGCTTTTTGCAATGGCTCAGTGGAGTGCCTGCGCCTGGGAAACCGCAGCAATCTACGGACCCGAGTATAAGCAGCCCAAGTCGGATGTACCAAAAGCCCTCTTTATCTGCGGTGCGATCTGCCTTGTGACCTTCATCCTCGTTCAGGCAGCCTGTACCGGAGCCCTGGGAATTGAAGGAATCCTGTCCGAGCCGGTTTCTCCAATGCTACCTATAGCTCAGATGACACTTGGTACCATTGGTGGATCTCTGACGATCTTCATGTTGATTGCAGCAATGATTCTCATTATCCAGACTGCCTTTCTTGGAGCTTCAAGGGCTATGTATTCCATGGCTGAAGAGGGAAATCTGCCAGGATTATTTGGAAAAATGAATGCGTACGGAACTCCAGTTAATTCAATGATTGTCATTGCCCTCTTGAACATGGGTTTCATCTGTCTGGGGACTCCTGCAGCTATAGTGGCTGCTTCAGCAATAGGTTATGTCTGCGCCAACGGGATAAGTCTGCTCGCATATGTTAAGGCAAAAATCGACCCTAAATTCTCGAAACTTGAAAGACCGTTCAAAGCTCCAGGTGGCTGGAGACACGTAGCCCTTTTCTTTGGGTTTTTTAACCTACCTCTATGTCTAATTGGAATAATATACCTGAACAGTCTTGAAGTAGGCTGGACTTCAACGATAGTCGGCTTCGTGGTACTTGCCCTTTATCTTCCGCTCTGGTATTATTCCCAGAATGAGAACAGGACAACTTTAGAGAAGGATAACTCCTTATCAAGCGAGTCCATGATATAAGGACAGTGGTAAATTACAAAATCTCTACTACTTTCCTTTCCCGACAAACAGGTTCGGTTCGTGAGCGATAAATATTATCGAACTATGAGTCTGTCCCGGGTATAAAAAGAGTTCGTAGAAAATATGTGGCTACAGGATAAATCAGTTTACGGTAATATCATTGAAAAAATATGTAGCCGTACTGATCCTGAAGTCCCATACTGTTTTTTTGTTATCGCAAAACAAAAACCTTGAAAATAAAGTCATTTTTGTTGTCTCTATTCTACAAGAAAACGTACATGAAATTCTTCGAATAACATGCACAAATCAATGAAAGTACTCTACGCCCTCTTTTTTGACTATTAAGCCCTTATTACCTTGGGCAGTAAGGTTGTCCTTATTTTGGTTTCTCAAAACCGTCAGAAAACTAATCAGTGAATTGCCATCGAAGGCTCAAATGTGACTTTGATCACGGATGCTAAATTGGCCTTTTAGGCAATTCGACTGCCCAAATAAATTGGGTGATGTTATATGATTGAAGTCATAAACAAAGCTTGTGGTCTAGACATTCACAAAATCTTTTTCATTGCTACAATTCTCAGTAGATCTGGCGAAAAACAACAGCAACGTTTCAACAGAGATGACGAAGGAATTTTAGCCCTTAAAAATTGGGTAATATCCGAAAAATGTAATGTTGTTGCATGTGAGTCAACAAGTGATTTCTGGGTTCCCATCCATGATTCTTTGATAAAGCATCTACCTGTAATAGTTGGAAATGCTCGAGATATGAAGGTATTTACC
>NZ_LMVP01000198.1 GCF_002287235.1 Methanosarcina spelaei | reverse complement strand
GCAGCAGTTCAAAGAATGCTCTATTACCTAATCAGGATTATCAACCATTTTAAGAGTTGTTCCTGGATGACCTTCTTGACCTCCAGGGTTCTTTTCGCTCTTTTTACGGAGACTCTTGGGATTAGGTTTTCCTTTGACAAAAAAATCAGTAGAAGGAGGTTTACTGCTGTTTCTGCTATTTTGATTTAAGCGAGATTCTAAAACTTGCAATTTTTCACTAAGCTGTTTTATTTGAGATTCAAGACTCTCAATGTAAGTTGCAATAACTTCAGGATTTGAAGTACACAGAGCAAGAATCTCTTCACGTTTCATCAAAGATAGAAATAACTCATTGTAAATCCAATTTTTCCTCGAAAAGAGGAAAAATTGTGTAGCCCTAAAAAGGCTACCTGAATAGTAACAATCAAAAATTAAAAAAAATAATTAATGAACTGTAAAACCCACAAGAATATTTTGATATTATTCATAGGGATCTGAAAAAAATCGAGGACTGTATGCCTGGAATTACTGGAATGGTAAATCAATGAAGTTCTTTCTAAACTGCATACATCTTTATGTACAGTGACCCAGAAGTTTGAGACTGCATTCAGATAATACCAAACATTGCCTCATACGAAGTAGAAGCGGATATTCCGGAATTTGCGGCTAATAGAAAACGTGAGTTTAACACCCTTTGTTTGAACTTTAAGAAGAAATAATATCAATAAAAATGGAAATGTATTTTCCATTTTTTTTGTTTTTATAAAACTAAGTAAATTCAAAACCTTCTATTTGCAATGTAAAAACCCTTTAGTTATCTAATATACAAAGTTTTATATTATCAAGCCAGTATAGTCTGACATCCTTTATTCTCTGACAATATGTATTGTTTGACTTTCAAACCGATACTTTTGATTTTATTACTGAATTTTTTGAGTGATGGATTTTGAGCGAGCTTGAGAAACTGATAAATCTTGCAAAAAACGCAGCCGAAAAAATCCGGAAATACAGATTTGTGCGCGTAGTCTCACATAATGATGCTGATGGGCTGACTTCAGCCGGGATAATGGCACAGGCCCTGTTGCGAGCAGATATTTGTTTCCAGCTTTCGATAGCTGGAAGGCTGGATGAAGCTGTGATTGAAGACGTTAACAGGAGCATCTCCAGGGATGAACTCGTCATCTTTTGCGATATGGGCAGCGGGCAGCCTGAACTTATTCGTAAGGTGGCAGCTGATGTTATAGTGCTTGATCACCACCAGCCTGTGGGGCAATCTCCGGCAAAAGCTGTTGTAAATGCCCATCTGGTTGGAATCGACGGGGCAACTGATCTCTCGGCTTCTGGTACCTGCTACCTGGTAGCGAGAGAGCTGGCAGCTGATAACGTTGACCTTGCAGGACTGGCTCTTGCAGGTGCAATCGGAGACAAGCAACTCTTTCACACGGCCAATGCTTTCATCCTGGAAGAAGCCTTAAAAACAGGGTTCGTATCTATTAGGAAGGGACTCAAAGTAGGAGATGGAGACCTTATAGACGTACTTGCATACAGTACTGAACCCTTTCTGGATATAACCGGTTACCCTGAAAAAGTAACGGAATTTTTGAACCAGCTCAGGCTTTCAGGAAAAATTGAAAACCTATCTGAGGAGGAAGTTTCAAGACTGGCCAATGCTGTCGCTCTGAAACTTGTCAGGCAAGCAAGCCCGGAGGCTATTGAAGCCGTTATAGGAGAAGTTTTGCTGCTGAACCGGGAGCTTGTAAGAAACGTTTACGATTTTATTTCTATTCTTAATACATGCGGAAAGCAGAAAATCTACGGGCTGGCTATTTCTCTTTGTCTGAGAGACCAGGAGATTGTCAATGAAGCCCTTTCTTTTAAAAGCGAATATGAGAAGAAACTTACACTGAATGTCAGGGAAAACGTAGAAAAAATTCGCAAAGGAGAAAATCTATGGTATGTTATTACTGCTGATGCCCTTTCTGCCGGAAATCTTGCAAGCACGGTAGTCCGTTACCTTCATCCCGAGCTTCCCTTCGTTTGCATAAATGAATCCGAAGGAATCTTGAAAGTCTCGGCAAGAGGCACCCGTGAGCTTGTCTCAAAGGGCCTTGACCTTGCTTTTACCCTGAGGGAAGCTGCAAGTTCAGTTGGCGGAAGAGGAGGCGGACATAATGTAGCTTCCGGGGCTACAATTCCTCTTGGAAGCGCAGAGGAGTTCCTGAGCATTGCAGACCGAATCATAGGTGACCAGCTCCAGAAGACCGAAACAAAAAACCAAAAAAGATAAAGATAATAAGTTGGAAAAGCGATGGGAATGCTTATGAAAATTACAGGTACGATTGAGTTTCCAGACCCCAAATCAAGAAAATCCGCTGCGAAAATTTTACAAGCTCTTTCTCCGGATAACCTTAGAAGCATGGAAAGTGAAATCCGTGATGATAAAGTTGCTGTTCGGTTTCATTCTGAGAAAATTGGCTCTCTCCTGGCAACAGTTGATGACTTTCTCATGAACGTTAAAATTGGAGAAGGAATTGAAGAGGCTATGGAAAAAGAAGATAAAACGCGAGAAAGCTGATTTTTCCTTATTTTTCTTTATTCTCTTTCCTTTGTTTTTCTTTTCCTCTTTCCTTTGTTTTTCTTTTCCTCTTTCCTTTGTTTTTCTTTATTCTCTTTCCTTTGTTTTTCTTTATTCTCTTTCCTGGCTCTTCGTCATTTCAGATGGGTAGTTTGAAATCTAACTTTCCTAATTTTAGATAGATCATAGTAATAAAATACTG
>NZ_LMVP01000197.1 GCF_002287235.1 Methanosarcina spelaei | reverse complement strand
ATTACACATTTAGGTCGTGGGGTCATATGAACCAATAGGAGTTTGACAGTTTGATTTTTATGTGGGAAGATTGTTTTCATATCCGTTGGAATGATAAGTAATATTATTTCAACAAATTTTTGCCAATTTTTTACGATTCTATTTGACAGATGATTCTCTTTCTCTTGATGGCTATTTTTATGATTTTTGACCAAATTTTTGGTATAGAATTTGACAGATAGCATGAATTTCAGATAAAATATAGATACTATCCAAAAAGTTAGGTGCCAAAAGTGATAAAATGGGACAAAAATCTCTATTAATTTGCCTTATAGTGATTGTGAAGCTGGAAAATCAGAGGCAATTTTACGAAATTTATGAATACTGTCAATTGATTTTTGGCAAAAAATTGAAGCCTCTCACTAAATTTAGTTTGTACTGTCAAACTAAGGTTAAAAATTGAAAGTATATTTAAGTAGACAATAAGACAAATAGACAAATAAGTTTTACATATGTACAGATCTGCGGAATAAAGCTATTTATAGATTTTTATTACAGCGGGAGCGCAGAGGGTTACGAATACTCCATCCATCACGGGCTGTCTGACAATTACCATTAGTAATAAACAGATAACAAAAAGAAGGCATTTAAGATCTTTAAATCGAAAATGAAGGAATTCCATTATTATTGATAGTAATTGTCGGATAGCCTGTTTAAGGTGGGGTAGCCGCACACAATTTGATTTTTTGAATGGTCAGTTGCCGGAAGTACTATAATTAACTGATTTTTAGTAGTCGAACAGTTACGAGATCCAGATGAAAAAAATTAAAGTCCTAAAACTGAAAGGTAAAAACAAAAAGTTATGTGTGGAAACAATAGTAAGAAAGTAGTAGTGAAAGACACTTCAGAGATACTTTCATTGTTACCTCTAAAGTTCAAACTTGTTATCATTTTTATTAGACTTATATCCTGTAACTTAGATATAACGGTGCTTGGAAGTAAAAGTGTAAAATAGGTTAACTTATTGTGGCTGTCCAGTTCACTGAAGGAAACAAAGGTTTAGCTTGTATTTCCACAATGCTTCTGCAGAAACGTCATTTAGATCCCGACTGAAATAGAAAGGAATAACTAACGCATTAAGAGTTTATGCGGGAGATGCTGAATAGTATCAACTGCATGGCTTAAATTCTACATAAAAAAACTATTCTATGAATTTTCCTCAAGAAGTTCAAAAGGATTTTAAAAGGGGAAGGAGACAGGAAAGTGACTCTACTCTGGAGTCCCAAATACTTCTAAGTTACTCACTTTTCTCTAGATGACGGTTAGCCTGCCACTTCAAGGAGTCCGAATTCCTTTCCCGAGTCTCCATATCAGGAGTATACGGGTTCCGCACAGGCTAACCAAACCCCTATGAAAACATAGGAGGAATTATATAACGAAATGGAGAAATATAAAATTTTCGTTTAATTCAGTAGTTCCTAATTGGGATTTCACATTAGCTTTTAAAATCTCCAATCTAATTTGACACTCACTTGAGGTTTTGCCATTTTTCTTTAAATCTTATTTTCATCGAATAATAATCAAAAAAGCTTATTTTTCAAAAATATTATTTTTTATCTCTTAAGTAGCTTTTTAAAGCTTATTGTAAAGTTTATACCCGATTAAGGCTATTTTAAGTTACCAATCTAAAAACAAACCATAAAAATGCATAATCCATGATAAAAATTATTGATAAGGGATATAAATATTTATTGCTACAACTGAGTGATTTTTTAGGTATTGCAAAAACAATAGTTTTAAGCCTGAAGAGTACTGAAGGTAGAAAAAATACGAAAAAAAATATTTGGAAGAAAATTAAAAGACAAAAAGGAAAATATAAGAGTTTATGCTCTTCACGCTAACCAGGCATTACTTATAGATTTCATAAGTAGCCTTTTTGAGAAATCAGTATCTTCAGCCCTCTTCCACAATTATTTCCTTTCCAAAAGTTCTATTTTTAAAATAGTATTCCAGAACACTAATAAAAAGAACAGAAAAAAAGGTATCTTCTTCAAATTGAGTGAAGATATCTCTCACTTTCCACTCACTGAATTTTTTTCTCTGATTAATTGAGCCAGAGATGGCATCCCAAATGTACCGCCAACTCTATCACATATGTACTGATATGCACTTACACCCAGTTTCTTTGCTGTCTGAACAATCGTCATAAATGTGTCATTTGCTTTTGTTCCTTCCTCTGTTATGGTTTGAAGGCTCACATCTCTTTTTCTGACCTTTGCTCTTGCTGCCAGTTCCGCTGCATTGTTATGCAGCGGAATCTCTGGCAAAATCAGTACTTTTAACAGATGTTCCTTGTTCTCTTTCGTCTTAGCGATTCTTTCATCCAGCTGTTCATATCCTGTTTTGGTAGAAAACAACTGATCAAACTTAACGGATAATTGCTCCGCTACCTCTGAATCTGGTTTTATTCTAAACTTAGAAAGCTCACCATAAAAGTTCCAGTAACTGTTCAGAAAAGCTTTCAGCTTTTCTTTATGATACGGAACTATTGGCCTCAATTTCTTGTAGTTTCTACCGTCATGAATCCAGCAAAGAGCATGATGATATGCAATTTGCCTGAATTGACGTGCATCATCACTTAAAAGTGTGGTAACCACAGGTATGTCTTTACTTTGATGATAGGCCGCAATTGCACAGGCTTCAAGGACTTTCTTCTTAGTAGTTTTATATCCATTAAGTGAGAAAACACAATCCAGTTTTCGACGCATTTCTTCGTCACTGAATATTTTGTTTTTAAAAGACGAGAGTTTTTCCATCCAACTTTGGGAAACATTAAACGTTTTCATCAGATTATATGCTTCATCAGTAAAGCAGTATGTTTTTTCTTTTCCACATAAAAGCACGTCTAAAA
>NZ_LMVP01000196.1 GCF_002287235.1 Methanosarcina spelaei | reverse complement strand
AGGAAAACGTGGTAAGAATCCAAAAACCAAAGCAAGGAATCTGCTTGATAGGTTTATAGAACATAAAGACAAGATTCTGAGATTCCTGACAGACTTGAAAGTTCCGTTTGAGAATAATCAAGCAGAAAGAGATGTCAGGATGATGAAGCTACAGCAGAAAATATCAGGAACTTTCAGAACTGCACGAGGAGCGGAAGCTTTCTGCAGAATTAGAGCATATATTTCAACAATAAGAAAGAATGGTTTACCTGTTTTAGAGGGTATTCTCGCGGCGCTCAAAGGAGCGCCGCTAACTATACCCTGAATAGTTACAATTATTCATCAAATGCAAAACTGGAATCTGATATCGATTTCAATTTAAACACTAAACATTTGGGTTTGAGTTTTTCCGTCGAAATCGAGATCAGCAGCTCAAAATCCTTAACCGAATACAAATGAGTCTATTTTTGACTATTGGTATATTTTCAACCCCGAGTTGATATTTGACTTATGGTCGAACAACTATATAAAGATTATTTTTAATTGTCTGGTACTCGTTCAAATTTTGACAGTTAAATAAAAATAAGTGCTCTTTGTTTTGATTCATTCGATAAAATGAAAATTAATACAAAATGGAGAGCATTCCCTACAATTCCTAACAAAAATATATAAATCCCTTGAAGAATGATTAGTTTTTAAGGGATATTAAACCTTTTTTGCCAAATATAATGTAGTGTCAGCCCTCCCCCAGTTAAGGTACATTTATTAAATGATTTATTTGCTGTTTAAATGACTTAAGTACTTTAATCGTTAAATTAAACGTTGACTTATCCTTACTTTTAACATTGAATTTTGTATAGATGAAAATGACACCAGATGCCTTATTTATAAATAAACATAAATTGTAAAAGAATAACGTATTTATCTTACTTTTTTATTGATTTGAAAGAGTATTATAGATTATTTATCTAAAAAATTGATTTTTAGAGTGGACTTTAGTTGGGGAAACTCTAAATACATAAATATTATCCAAAATAAGCATTGTATGCCTTTAGCTTTAGTACTGATTTGGAAGGACCCTAAAATAAAGGAAAAAAGGAAGTTCCTTCAAACAGGAACTTCAGAAATCTTATTAACTGACCTCTCAGGACTCACTCCAGAGGAGAGGCAGATATACCCGGGTCAGTTACCATATACTCGTAGAATGCGCTTCCCCTTTCAAGATTTTTCCTGTACTTGATTGTTGCGTTATCAGGCTGGAAAGCCATGAAATCGACAAAACCTACAGGCTGCCCACCTGGTAGGGAAGTGTCATCAAGTTGAACCACACTTTGAGCATTCATGGAAATATTAAGGTTGGAAGTCGAGATTTCAAGTTTGGAGGGCCTTTTCACAGTACGGTCCTTTACTACAGTGTTCACCCATTCTTCTTCATCTACACTAATCTCATCTCCGGAATATTCTGCAATTACCTTTCCTGTATGCTTGTTTATAAGTGTCAGATGCTTGTACGTATACCCATCATACCCATCATCAATGCTTCTTACACCGTAGAAAATTGTCTGGTATCTACCCGCTGTAACTTCCGACCAGCTCCATCCATGCGTTTCCATTTGCCATGTAGCTTGGTCAGGGGTGTAGGGGATCATATGGTCGAAATACCCGTCATTCTGCATAACCCTATATTTCTTGCCATCGAGCACCACACTGCCCCTGAGCTTTCCGTAAGCGTATTCGTATGTGGTGAAATTCACAGGCTCTACAGCACTATCTACAGTTTTCTTGACATGTGGCTTGAAAAACAAATTAAGCTGCATATCATCAAAGGAGTAGTTCAGCATGTATCCTTTGGAGCCTGATCCATAAAATCTCTTCAAACCATCAGGATAAGCAAAGTTAAGGTAAGGTACATGAAACTCGATGTAATTTTCAATACCGGATCTTGGCACAAGAGTCCTAGTAAAATTATGAGTGGCGGCTTCCCCATAGGGATAAAATCCGTAGAATGTGGACAGGTATGACAATTGGGTTCCAGAATCAGGATCTACAAGTTCCGGAGACTCCTGATGAGCCATTACGACAAAAAAAGCAATTTTTTTCTGTTCTCCATCTTTTGCAACAAGCCTCAAATCCCCGTTCTGATACCACCATTCCGACATAAAGTTAGCATTGCAATCGGTGTCATTGTGTCCTCCTTCAGTGTAGTCCAAAACTGCTACATTGTTTGAGTTTTTGCTGCTCGACTCTGCGCCTGCCATACTTGCGGTACAGAGTATAAGAAGCAATAAAGTCACTATTTTCAAGTATTTTGGGTTCAAATAACTCTCTCCGATGTGATTAACTCATATTCAGTAAGCCATTTTCTTAGTTTTTTGTAGCTTCCAAAATTGTGAATACTTTTCAAATAACATCAGTACAATACTTATAAAAAATCTTTCTATTTTATGTTAAATATCAAAAGTTAAATATCAAAACTGTTAGTTTTGTGGTTTAAGAAATAACCGAAAAATATCATGTTCCCAGTTGTCTGGCAAAAATTCTGGAGGTTAATAAGTTGTTTAAAATCCATATATTTTCAGTTACTCGTTTTGCCAATGATAGTAATGGAACTATAACAAGATTCAGCAGGACTGATGTCACTAATTCGAGCAAAAAAACGGGAAAAACATACTGAGATCTGATAGCCTGGATCCACTGTCAACTTAACGGAAGTAAGAAAAGGAAGATTTACAGAACAATTTCTAATTTTTAGAAAACAAACATGATATTCCTTGAATAACATGCACAACTATATGAAAATGCATGCTGATGGCAGCATTTTCATGCTAAATAAATTAATGATACAAATGTATCCTCTTCAAATTTAAGGGATTTTCAACCGCATAAAAAATATAATAGTTTTTCCATTTTCCCTTATCATATTTTG
>NZ_LMVP01000195.1 GCF_002287235.1 Methanosarcina spelaei | reverse complement strand
TGGCGCGGACATACCCCGTTGCTTGCAGCGGGGTGCGCCAGCGCAACTTTGATTTTAATCCGCTACAATAACTGAGGACACATGAAAACATTTGAAAAATGTGTACTATAAAAATCTGTCAGTTGCACACTAAAAATAAGAGATCCCTATTACCTTGAAGTTCAGTGCGAAGTGTAGATTTGAACCTACGAAATCTTTCGATACCCTATCTTAAGCATTATTCAGTTTTGAAAACAATAGGAACAAAGAATTAATTAGTAGATAATTAAAAATTCACAAGTCATACTCCTTTTTAAAAGCTTTCTTGAAATAAAAAATCTTTTCCACATCAGTGAACATTGGTTATTTCCTGAACTCATTCTAATTTGTGGTCTCAAGTTTACCTTCATCAATAACAAAGAGAAGAGTTCTGGTATTTGCAGGACATCAATGTTCCTGAATATCATTTTCATTTCATTACCGTAAACAGGAGTGTAGGTATATTCCTGGGTTTGAGCTTGAGAACAGAAATGCTGCTCTCGATACAACAACAGCTGTTTTCATGAAACTTCCCACCAGCGACGTTTTTCAAAAATAGAACTGAGCAGGACTTAAAATCTGGCAAGGGATTTCCTTGTATCGTGAAGTTGTTTTAAGCTAATCTCTTTTTTTGTAATCTTTGAAAATTGTAAATCCTTCTCTAGTACTGATTAACGAAAACAGAGGTTGATTATCCTGAGACAATTAATAAAAACAGTATAGAGAATAAGGGACCACAAGCTGATTAAAAAAATATCTTGGAACTACCAGGCTTTGAAGTATATTACGGAGCAGGTAGCCTGCTTGCAGTAGTCCTGTATAAAATGAAGTAAAAAATCCAAGGTTTCTATATAAAAAAGTGGTTTAAAAATGGTTTAAAAATGGTTTAAAAGTAGTTTAAAAGTAGTTAAAAAAGATTAGAGAAAACCTGAAAGATTTTTTGTTCCTATTACCTATCCCCCGGTAAAGTAATTCAGAGACATACCCTCAATATATCTTTGAATTAGAACATCTTCCAGGCAATTCTTTACTCACATACCCCAGTCAGTTCCCATTTGTGTTGACTTCTTCTTTTTGTCTTAGCGTTCTGTCTATTCGTTTTTATCCGTTTATTTGGGTTTACTCTCTTGTTCTCGTGAGGTTGAATCTGTTCTCTTATTCTAGTGGAGTTACAAACTATAATTATTCCCAAACTTATTTAAAATAAACTATATAAAAAATTAGTCCCAGGCAAATAATATTCTCATATAAAATGTTTTTTTAGCAAAGAACATTTTAATATTAATGATTATTTTTAAATTGTGTATCTTTTTTCTCCATTATAAAAAACAGGATTTATTTTTTTCACATACAGAACCTATCCCAAAACATTATCTAATCTACTATTACCGCCAATATTATAACTCCTATTCTGGCATTATATTGGTTTTGGAATAGGCTCGATGTGAAACTTTGTCATTTTTACATCTTTTTAGTGCTCCGAAATCTAAAAAATGGAAAATCTAAAAAATAGAAGATCTAAAAAATGGAAGATCTAAAAAATTGAATAAATGTATAGATTTTGACTTCCATCGTTGCCTATTTCATATCCCTGAATTCAAGAAAGGTTTTATAATTCTGACTCATACTTTCATTATTCTATATAGTAACATTTATGATAATAATGAATTGTTTTCATATAGGATAAACTCAACTGGGGATAGCAAATTATTTGGTGGAGTATATGGGTGATAGAGAAAAAAATGTAGGGCTTGCTGCAGCTTTGAACATACTCTTCACAGTCATAGAACTGATCGGAGGATTCTTAACAAACAGCTTAGCACTGATAGCTGATGCATTGCATGATTTTGCTGACAGTTTTGCGTTAATAATAGCCTGGTACGCAGAAAAGAAAGCAAAAAAACCTGCAACAAGTAAAATGACTTTTGGATATAGAAGGTTATCTCTTTTATCTGCAACATTTACTATTATTGTACTGGTAACCGGATCGTTGTTTGTACTTACTCAGGCTATCCCGCGTCTAATCAGTCCGGAACCTGTAAACGCCGAAGGAATGGTTTTAATTGCAGTCATTGGAGTCACTATAAATGGACTTGGATATTTTCGATTAAAGAAAGGGATGAGCCAGAGTGAGAAAGTATTATCCTGGCATCTTCTGGAGGACATTTTGGGATGGATAGTTCTGCTTACCGGGTCAATAATCATGAGGTTCTGGAACAAACCCGTTATCGATCCTATAATGACAATAGGATTCACTGTCTTTGTATTATGGGGAGTTTCTAAAAACACAAAAGAAGTATTAAATCTTCTTCTGGAAGGTGTCCCTGAATATATCGATATTGACGAGATTAAAAAATCTATCTTGTCGGTTGAAGGAGTGAAGATGGTTCATGATCTCCATGTATGGTCTCTGGAAGGAGAAACCGACCTTTTAACATCTCATGTTGTTGTGGAAGACAAATATCTACAAACACCGGATAAAATGAGGCAAGCTATTAAAAGCAAATTAGAGGAGCATCATATAGAGCATTCAACTCTTGAACTTGAAAGTGAAGGACTTTGTTCTGGAAAAGAATGTATTTTTGAATCGAAGAAATAATGAACAAAGAAACTTACAAAGAAACGCATAAAGAAATATACAAAAGAATGTACAAATAACGTACAAATAATATGCAAAAAACGCGAAAAATTACGATAAAAATAAACTTTCAATAGTAAGGATCTTGTGCAGTGAGTAGGATCTTGTGCAGCGGGGGAAGATTAATCCATGATCGAATAACTGGTCACGAGGCACTGACCTGTAAGATCATACTGTATGTTCAGGTAGTGATACCATTGCGCTCAGGAAATATCGAACCATGATTTATTGAAAATGTCAAAAAATATAACTATAAGATAATATTAGGACTTACGCACTTGAAATGTCGAAAACTTAATGCCATTTAAAATATAATT
>NZ_LMVP01000194.1 GCF_002287235.1 Methanosarcina spelaei | reverse complement strand
TAAGCTATTTTGATAAAAGTTTCACTTTAGAAAGTAGCGGAGCGTATTGATTTTAAATAAAATATTCAAAAAAAATATCTAATGAATAAACAAATTCTTTGGCAAAAATGCCAAAGAATTTGTTTTTCAAGATTATTGCAGCTTTTTGAGGTAGTTAGCAGAGAAAATTGTAGGTTTGAGGAAAGAACAATAAGAGAAATCACTAGATTATGGAATTGTGTCGACGATAGTTAAGAATAATATATAAGAATATTATATTTAAAAACATGAAAACATGGTAAAACATGAGAACATGTGGAAGAAATAAAAACATGTGCAAAATATGAAAACACATGCAAAAAATAAAAACACAAATTTCAATCAAATTTTGCCAAAAAGAGTCACACTGAGGAGTTTTGTATCCCCAGCTTAATTAAGAACTTAAAGGAACAGTTCTCAGCCTTGCTAAAAGACTTTCATGACTGTTCTTCGCTGAAATCCAGATTTCAGCTTAGTTTCCTGTGCGTTTCCACTCCAGGATATTACCGAAGATATCGGCACCATGAGGCTGGATTTTTGGAGTCCCGATATCTATATCCTCGTCCATAATATACAGATAATTAATAGTTGCAATCCAGAGCCAGGTAGCATTTCCTTTTTCGGAAAATCCTGTTGTCCCATCCCAGGCAGCTAGTTGCCAGTTTTTATTGGCAGTGTCCTGATCAGTGCTGGTTATGGCTGTCCTAAGATAGTTATCCACGACCGAATTGTTGTATAGTATTATATTGTTGTAGTCTGCAGGATCGTAGCTTTTGCTGTAGTATTTCAGGTATAAGTCAGTTGGGTCCAGAGAGCCATAACCGAAAACTACAGGAGTTGAATGCGCCAGAGTATCAATCTCGTCCCAGCTCTTACCTTCAACTTTGATGTTTATTCCCAGTTTTTTAGCTTCCTCGCCCAATGAGACGGCTAATGCTTGTCTTTCCTGGGCGCTTGAAGGATACAGTAAGGTGAATTCCGCTTTCAACCCATTCTTTTCAAGAATACCGCCACCATCGGCATCTTTCCAGCCGCCGTCCGCTAAAATCTTCTTTGCTTCGTCTACATTTCCGTCTTCGAATATAGCTTCTTTATTGCCCCAGGGCAGTTTGTCAACTCCAGTAAATTCCTCTTCACCCTGCCCGTTTAACGCTCCATCGATTAAGGCCTGCCTGTCTATTCCGATGTTCAGGGCCTTTCTTATCGCAGGATCGGAGGTTACATTATTCCCGATTGAGTAGCCATTTTCCGTTTTCTTTCCCGTATCAGGCTGCATTGGGAAAGTTATTCCCCGAGCATCAATGGAACTGAGAGATACCATTTTCATTCCATCTACTTTCTGATTAGCGTAGGAAGAAGGAATTTCAGCCAGGTCAACCTGCCCTGATTTAGCAGCAGCAAAAGCCGTGTCGGACTGCATGAAGAGTAAAGTTATTTTTTTGAAGTACGGTTTCTGACCATAATAGTCCGGATTTGCTTCAAAGATCGCCTGCTGGCCTTTATCCCATTCTACAAATCGATATGGGCCCGACCCTATCGGATGTTCTCCGTAAGTTTCATTATAAGCGTGTTCAGGTACAATCCCGAGAGCTACAAGCTTGTGAATAAAAGTCGTTCGCGGGTCATCCAACTTGAATTCAACCGTGTAGTTATCAAGTGCTACCGCATTTTTCAAAACTGAGAGATCGACTCCACTCGAATTTGCTGCGGTATTAAATGTGAATGCCACATCTTTAGCCGTTAAAGGCACTCCGTCATGGAATTTAACGTCGTCCCTTATATTAACGACCCAGGTCAACCCGTCGTCACTAACAGAATAGTTTGTTGCCAAATCCGTAATAAGAGACCCATTACTGTCCTTTTTTAAAAGAGTACTTTGAACCAGCGGTTCACGACTATAACCCCATCCGGTAATCGGGTTAAAACCGGTTTCCGGCTCTCCGCCATGAGTTCCTACGGCTGCCACCAGTTCATCCGAGCCCTGGGAAGTCGATTCATCCGAGTTTTCGGAAGTTAAATTATCCGAACCTCCGGAAACCGATCCATCCGACATCATGGAAGCCGAACTTGCCGGCTCATTACCCGGCATAAAAGCAATAGCAGCCGCAATAATTATGGCTATTGCCCCTATTAAGATATATTGCTGATTTTTCTTGATTTAAACTCCTCCTTTCTCGTAGTCATATTAAATTATTGAAACAGTATTACCTACCAGTAGTGTTTTCAGTAATTTCAACCCAGTTAAATAACACTTTACTAAGAAAACATAACAATATTGCAATACATTCTTTGTAAAAAATAAGATAAACAAGACTAATCTCGTTTTGTTATAAATACATTTCTAAATATATGTAACATCAATATAGTAAATTTATAAAATTAAATAATACAAAATAATATTTTTATTCGTTTGTTAATTCTGGATTGAATTCAACTTCTTGATAAGAAAACTGTTTGAATTCAATGTTTTAAAAACAGCAAAAATATTATTGAACTAGTCCAGCCCTTAGATTTATTTAAAACGACTTGAAATACAAAAATTAAATAGAAAGAAAAACATATACCAAGATGTTTCCAAACTGCTAGAAACCCTGTTTTTCTTGTATTTATAAAGGGTTTGATAATTTTCCAACAAGAATTCGGACCCAAAAAAAGAACTCATTTCAGGCCTTTTCTAGCCAAATAACGGAAATTTTTGCCCTATTCGTGAGCAAGATCCACTAAAACAAGGATTGAAACCCCTGATAATCATAGCAGTAATGTAAAACAGAATATTCGTGAGCAAGATCCACTAAAACAAGGATTGAAACCAGTAAATGTACCCATCAGTACCAGTAGTTTTGAAGATTCGTGAGCAAGATCCACTAAAACAAGGATTGAAACTTGATGAGATATCAAAGTCTGCGTTAATCATAAAGGATTCGTGAGCAAGATCCACTAAAACAAGGATTGAAACGAGAAGACATTAACAGCTATAATAT
>NZ_LMVP01000193.1 GCF_002287235.1 Methanosarcina spelaei | reverse complement strand
TGGATCAAAAAAGAATAACAGGAGAAGGAAGTGAAGCCTGAACCGATGACCAATGAAAGAGAATTCAAAATACAGGAAGGATTCACAGATTCCATTGAAGTTCTCAGGTCCTGAAGTTGAAAAGAGGTCTCTTGATGTCTATGAAACATTTAGTGAAGGTGGTTTTGAATGAACAACTTCAGCTATGAAAGACTTCACACTAATCTGCAGTACTTGAAACTGAATACTATTGAAGAGCTTCTTGATAACTATCTTGAAATTGCTGCAAGGGACAGCAAGACAACAATGGAAGTCCTTGATTATCTGTTTGAACAGGAAAAGAAACACAGGGAAGCTGTTGCAGTTGAGAGAAGGATGAAAAGTGCAGTTTTTCCTGTTAAAAAGATGCTTGAAGAATTCGATTTTGAGTTTCAGTCATCTATTGATAAAAAAGTCATAGAAGACCTTGCAACGTTGAGATTTGTTCATAATGCAGAGAATATTGTTTTGCTCGGTCCTCCTGGAGTTGGAAAGTCTCATCTTGCAATTGCTCTTGGGATTGAAGCAGCAAAAGCAGGAATTTCGGTTTACTTTACCAATACAGGAAACCTTATTGATAGGTTGAAAATAGCAGATAGAGAAGGAATACTTGAAAAGAAGATCAGGGACTTGATGAAATTTAAAGTGTTGATAATTGATGAAATTGGATATCTCCCGTTTGATGAGGAAGGAGCTCACTGCCTATTTCAGCTAATCTCCAGACGTTATGAAAAGAGTTCAGTGATCTTGACATCGAATAAGTCATATGGAGAATGGGGAGAGATATTCAAGGACCATGTTATAGCGGCTGCTGTACTTGACAGGCTTCTCCATCATTGTACGACAATTAACATCAAAGGAGAAAGTTACAGGCTGAAAGAGAGAAAGAAACAGGGAATAAAAACAGGAAATCTGTACCAGTGATTTTGAGTGAATTCATGAAAAATTGAGTAAACTTTATATCAAAAGGTGAGGAATTTTAAACCGACCAATGTGGGGAAAATTAAATCGGCGTTGACAATTCTTTACTTTCTTCAATAATCAGTAGTTCTTATTAACTGAAATTCCGAATATCAGTACTAAAAAGCATTCAATATTTAGGCATTGTTGTGAATTTGTTGCAAATTCCCTTTAAATATAATGTACGAATTTTTATTGTAAAACCTGTATATGATAATTTTTGCTCTAGAACAAAAATGAATATTTCCATACGTTTTTGGGGTCAATATTTGGTCGTTTATGGGAACCTGCAGGAAATTTAACGACGTGAAGTATATTATACTGATAAGGAACAAAATTTATATGGACTATCATCCTAGATTCGGCAGGTAAACATATAAGTTAATATAATTATTCTCACATCTTTTTTCTTGATTTTCCATGGCAGACAAAAACAACAGTCGACTAGTCGAATCCTCAATAAAACGTACAAGATTTTTAGGTCACCTTGGTCTCATTGCTGGAGTTTTCCGAGAACTTGAAGTTGACAAACTGATCGATGAGAAACTCCCAAAGGAAAGGGATCACAAGATTCCTCACTCAGTCTGCATCCTTGCCATGGTACTCAATGGTCTTGGTTTCATAGGTCAACGTCTATACCTTTTTCCTGACTTTTTCAGGAATATTTCTATAGAAAGACTTTTTGGAGAAGGTGTAACACGAGAAGATCTGAATCAATATGCTATCGGAGAAACTCTTGACAGAATCGTAAAGTATGGTCCTACAAAACTGTTTACGGAAATTGTTCTTCACATTATGAATCGTCTACCTATTCCTGTCCATTGTTTACACGCTGACACTACAAGTGTCAGCGTTTATGGTGATTATCAAGACGAAGAAACGGAGTCTATTGATATCACTTTTGGAATTCCCAAAAACGGAAGATGGGATCTCAAACAATTTGTGCTAAGTTTGATTGTAAATCAGCATGGAATACCCCTTTTTATGAACACTCATTCAGGGAATGCTTCCGACAAAAGCACAATTCTGGAAGCAATAAAGTCTCTCAAATCAGCTTTAAGTCCTGAAAGCAAAGTGTACTATGTCGCTGATAGTTCCTTTTACACTGACAATAATATCAATAATATAGGAAAGTCATTCTGGATCAGTCGTGTTCCTGCAACAATTAATGAGGCAAAGGAACTGCTAACTGCAAATCTAAACCTGAAGCCACTGAAAAGCGATGAAAGATACTCATTTTATCAAACCTTTGTTGATTATGGGGGAGTCAAGCAAAAGTGGGTTTTGTTGCTTTCTCATAAAATGAAAGAAAAGAAAGAGATAACTCTCAGAAAGAAGCTTCAAAATGAACTTGAAAAAGCAGAAAAGTCGCTTAAAAAACTGGTAGGAGAGGACTTTTTCTGTGAAGAAGATGCATTAAAAGCAGCAGAAAAATGGATTGCAGATTTCCCTTCTATTGTGTTTGAAAAAGTAGATTTGAAAACCGTTAAAAAACGTGAAACAGGTAAAAGAGGCAGAATTTCTAAAGATGAGAAATTGAAGACATATTACAGGATTGAGGGGGTTATAAAGGTTAATGATGATTTTGTTTTAAAAGAAATGGAGAAAATGGGACTTTTCATTCTTGCAAGTAATGATATCAGTCTTTCTCCTGAAGAGATGCTGAAGTATTATAAAGGACAGGATAAAGTAGAAAAAGGATTCAGATTTTTGAAAAGTGATACCTTTAGCGTATCGAAGGTGTATCTCAAGAATAAATCAAGAATTGAAGCGTTGACAATGATAATGGTTCTCTGCTTGATGATTTATTCAATTGCGGAATGGAAATTAAGGACAAAATTAGAAGAAGAAAATGAAACGGTTCCAGATCAGAAAGGAAAACCAACAAAAAGACCGACAATGAGATGGATATTTTTCAAGTTTCAGGAAATTACAGAACTTATAACTCAGAAAAAAGGGAAAGCAAAGTCAGAAATTCTAAATATGGAAGAGATTCATTGGAAGATATTGAGTCTAATGGGAGAGGAATATGAAAATATATACCTCTAGTTGCGTTAACCTGCCGAAGCTAGG
>NZ_LMVP01000192.1 GCF_002287235.1 Methanosarcina spelaei | reverse complement strand
GTGTAGGTTTCGAATGACCTCATTTATACAAAATGAAAAATTAGCGAAGTACTGAAACTGGATAAAATAGAGGTTCATCGAACTGAAACATGTAAAGTTAATAGATCCAACTTACCCAGTGATGCGTATCTTAAAGGTTATAGAGACGTAATAATTCAGGATATATACATAAAGCCTGTTAATACAAACTACAGAATAGAGATTTTTTATTCTCCTTCTGAGCATAAAACATATGCAGGAAAATTGCCACAAGGCGTAAAGGGTGAGTTTGGTCCTGGGATCAAATCTTTGATAATTACTCTTAATCATGTTGCTAATGTTTCAGAACCCAAGATACATGAATTCCTGAAAAATATTGGTGTTCATATATCTAAAGCCACTATCTCTCGAATCTTGACAAAAGATATTGATATCTTTCATCAGGAGAAAGCTGAGATTTTTCTGGAAGGTCTTAAGGCTACGCCTTATCAGCAGATTGATGATACAGGTGCAAGAGTCAATGGTGTCAATTATTATACTCAAATTCTTTGTAATCCTTATTATGCTGCTTATTTTACAGTTCCAAATAAGAATCGGGAAACCATTTTAGATGTGCTTTTATGTGGAAAAGAAAAAACGTACTGCTTTAATACTGAAGCATTTGATCTGATGAAAACGTTTAATGTTTCCCAAAGATGGATAGAAAAGCTCTCTTCTTTAAAAAACAAAATATTCAGTGACGAGGAAATGCGTCGAAAATTGGATTGTATTTTTTTGTATGGTAGAAAAACTACTAAGAAGAAAGTTCTTGAAGCCGGTGCAATTGCGGCCTATCATCAGATGACAAACATACCTGTGGTTACCACACTTTTGAGTGATGATGCACGTCAATTCAGGCAAATTGCATATCATCATGCTCTTTGCTGGATTCATGACGGTAGAAACTACAAGAAATTAAGGCCAATAGTTCCGTATCATAAAGAAAAGCTGAAAGCTTTTCTGGACAGTTACTGGAACTTTTATGGTGAGCTTTCTAAGTTTAGAATAAAACCAGATTCAGAGGTAGCGGAGCAATTATCCGTTAAGTTTGATCAGTTGTTTTCTACCAAAACAGGATATGAAAAGCTGGATGAAAGAATCGCTAAGACGAAAGAGAACAAAGAATACCTGTTAAAGGTGCTGAGTTTGCCAGAGATTCCGCTGCATAACAATGCAGCGGAACTGGCAGCAAGAGCAAAGGTCAGAAAAAGAGATGTCAGCCTTCAAACTATAACAGAGGAAGGAACAAAGGCAAACGACACATTTATGACGATTGTTCAGACAGCAAAGAAACTGGATGTAAGTGCATATCAGTACATATGTGATAGAGTCAGCAGTATATTTGAGATGCCATCTTTAGCTCAACTAATCAGAGAAAGAAGTTCAGTGAGTGGAAAGTGAGAGATTTCCACTCAATTTGAAGAGGATACAAAGTAAGGGTAATGGACTCAGTAAAACCTGGACTCGGTAAAAGTACCTGGAATAGGCACTTGGACCGTTAAAAAGCACCTGGACTAGGCACCAGGATTCGTTAAAGAGTACCTGGACTCAGCGGATAAACTTGCAGATTCCGAAAATACACATTTTTGCATATTTTTTTCGTACTTTTCTCCGGAATCTTGAATATTTGAACTTATTTACCTCAAAAGAGAAGGAGAAATGAGAAGGAGAAATGAGAAGGAGAAATGAGAAGGAGAAATTCAGAACCAGGATATTGATCCCTGGTTGAGTTCTCCAGGACGTAAAGTAAAATATCAACAGGCTCAAACAGCCTTAAATGTCCTCATATTTTTTCAGGATATCTTCAAAGGAGTCTGCGACAACTTCAAGTTTTTCTCTTCCAAGCCCGAAAGTACTGAGCTTGAAGTATTTGGTAAGCCCGGACTTGATGCCGTGAATATTGCGTGCTTTGAGCTCCTTGTAGAGGAAGTACCTACCGTTCTTAACCTTCTCGGAGATTTCATAGAAGCGTGGAGCTTCAAAGAACATAAGGTCGTGAGAATGAGGTTTCTGCCCACGCTGAATAAAGCCCATTTCCTCAAGCCTTGCCGAGAACCAGCGGGCGTTTTCGACCTCCTGGTCCCAGTTCTGAACACGCTTTACCACATCAGGGAAAGATGCAATAAGAGTCATAACCGTAGCGCCCCTTGCCGTACATCCCAGAAGCTCAACTTCTTTTACCTTGCTGTGTTTGGATTTCCTGAATACGATAGGAGCGTACTCTTCACTTACCCCAAGCACTCCTACAGGCCCTGATGCTGCCATAGATTTATGCCCGCTGCCAACAATAAAGTCGGCACCGATTTCTTTTGCAGATACCGGCATTCTTCCTACGGCATATGCACCATTCAGAAGGAGAGGAACATTGTATTCATGGCAGATCGAGGCTATCTTTCCTGCATCTGGCAGGTTTCCATAACTTCCGTCCGGATAAGTTATAAGTGCAAGAGCAGGTGGTTTTCCACTTTCCTTTGTAACCTCTTCGATTGCCGTGGCATACCCTTCAGGATCAAGGTAATAATCGGGACTGCCTGAATGCGGCACGGCTTTGATGTTCAGGCCTGCTCTTTCGGCTGCAACATAGGAAGAGTAATGAGCGAGCCCATCGACCACAATCCAGTCCCCCGGCTTTCCAATAGAATGCATGACAGCAAACTTGGACTCCCGTGCCCCATTTGTGACCCTTGCCTCATCACAACCAAGGAACTCGGGAAGAGCCTTATGTACGAAATCATAAATTGGAGGCTTTTTTATCTGATCCAGAATTCCTCCACAGAAATCACATACCGAATACCCGTCTCCCCACTCTACAAGAGCCTGTTTTGCAGCCTCGGTCAAACGCCCGCCTGTCTGAAGAGGGTCGATATTTATACTGCCGAGAGTCTCTCTTTTTATAAAACCGAACTTTTGAAGGGATGAATCGTCAAGTTTCATTTTCTTTCATACCTCAATTTATTTTTCATACTTCAATATTAGTTACAGATTAACCTCAATATTATCTACAGATTAACTTCAATATTATCTACAGATTAACTTCAATATTA
>NZ_LMVP01000191.1 GCF_002287235.1 Methanosarcina spelaei | reverse complement strand
CAGTATTTTATTACTATGATCTATCTAAAATTAGGAAAGTTAGATTTCAAACTACCCATCTGAAATGACGAAGAGCCTGATAAATATAATCCCTGTTTTTCATTTTTCAAAAGAATTACGGCACGGGCAGCAGAAGATAGATAGCATGGTCAGAAACGGGGAGTACAAAAAGGAAGCAGACGAGCAAAATAAAGGTCTTTTTACCATCGCCTTTAAAACCACAATTCCTGTGCTTCTTGGGTATATCCCTCTCGGAATGGCTTTTGGTTTTTTGCTTGACGGTGCAGGATATCACTGGGTCTACGCTCTCATTATGAGCCTTTTTGTCTATGCAGGCTCAGGGCAGTTTCTAGCAGTAGCTTTACTTTCTGCAGGTGCAGGATTAACTGAGTTTGCCATAGCCACGTTGCTTCTGAATTTCAGGCACGCTTTTTACGGGCTGTCTCTCCTTGAGAAGTTTTCCGGGATCGGCAGGGTTAAACCTTACCTGATCTTCGCACTAACCGACGAGACATACGCTCTCCTGACCACAACGGATGTCCCGCAGGGCAGCTCGAAATCAAAGTTTTACTTTTATATCGCAGCCCTTGACCACCTCTACTGGATCGCAGGTTCAGTTCTGGGAGCTGCACTCGGCTCTATCCTGGATCTTAATCTTGATGGCATGAGTTTCGTGCTGACTGCGCTTTTTGTGGTGCTGACTATAGAGCAGTACTTTAGTTCAGAGGCGCGCTTTCCGTTCATAGCTGCAGTTGGTGCAGGAACCCTTTCTCTTATTATGTTCAGCTCTGACAATATGTTGCTTGCCTCAATCATTCTCGGGACCTTGATCCTGATTGGCAAGGAAAAGTCAATGCAGAGAACACAAAGAGAGCAGGAAATGCAGAAAATACAGGTAACGGAGAAAAACCAGAAAATACAGGTAATGGAGAAAAACCAGAAAACACAGAGAACGGAGAAAAGCCAGGAAATGAAGGGAGTTTCAAAAATACAGAACGGAATTCAGTCGATTGATACATCTATACAGCCTGTTGAAGGCAAAATCAAGGAGGAAAACTGATGCTGGACACTCTTCAAATGCTCGTAACCATTGCAGTCATAGCGCTTGCAACCTTTACAACCAGGGCTCTTCCTTTTCTGTTTTTTGGCTCAAGGGAACCCCCTACAATGCTTGCAGTTATTGAAAAAAACTTGCCTCCTATGATTCTCCTGCTGCTTGTCATCTACTGCCTCAAAGACGTTCAATGGCTTACAGCTCCTTACGGGATTCCGGAATTGTTCACCATAGGTGTCGTTGCAGGGCTGCATTTCTGGAAAAGAAATGCCATGCTCAGTATCTTTACAGGGACGGTGCTTTATATGGTACTCGTGCAGTTCAACGTTTTTTCGTTTCTCTGACTTTGTTAAAGCTGCCTGTTAAAAGCCAAAATATATTAAAAAACCAACTAAAAAAAACAAAAATATTTATACACATTAATAATAATGCTTTTACAACAAGTGACCTTATATGAATGATAAAAAAATCGATGTGTCTTTGCTCAAAAGCAAAGGATTTCTGCCTCAGAGGCAGGAAAATATGTTTTCAATGCGGCTGAAGGTTGTGAGTGGGAATCTGGACGCCGAAAAGCTGCGGGCAATTGCAGATGCAGCCGAAAAATATGGCTCCGGTTACATTCACATAACCTCAAGACAGCAGATTGAGGTTCCTTTTGTTAAACTTGAAGATGCGGAAGCAGCAAACGAAGAACTTGAAAAGCAGGGTATTTTTGGAGGTTCTGCCGGAAAAAGGGTAAGAGCTGTGGTTGCCTGCCAGGGAGACAGGGTTTGCAGGAACGGGTTAATTAACTGCGAGAGCATAGCATGCAGGATCGATGAAAAATACTTTGGGGAATCTGTCCCCAAAAAGCTCAAAATTGCAGTAACAGGTTGCCCTTCAGCCTGTGTAAGGCCTCAGGAAAATGACTTTGGAGTCATGGGTACTGTAAAGCCCAAAACCGTCGAGGAAAATTGTGTCGGCTGCAAGCGCTGTGAAAAAGCTTGTAAGGTGGGAGCAATAAAAGTCCAGGAAGATAAAGCCTCTATAAACACTGAAAAATGCATCCTCTGCGGAGCATGTATTGCAGCCTGCCGGAAAGATGCACTGAGGGCAGAAAAAACCGGATGCACTATCTTTGTAGGGGGCAAGGCAGGACGTCAGCCCATGCAAGGGATAAAACTTCTTGAGCTTGCAGACGAGGAACAGTTGTTCTCAGTCCTTGAAAAAACCTTTGAGTATTACAGGAGAGAAGGCCTTGATGGGGAAAGGTTAGGAGAACTCATTGACAGGCTTGGTATCGATAAGTACAGGAAAGAAGTCCTTCCCTGAAAACTTCTTTAAAGTCACGGAATAACTGCACTCTGAAATCAGGTGAGGTTTTGCCATTTTCCCTTATATTACTTTATTTTCACTAATGATCATTAATACGTCTTATTTTATGAAAAATTTATCTATTAATGACTTAATATCTATTTAATACATTTATGTCACTGTATGTAATGTTATAGCTATTAGTAAGCTATTAATTACGAAACAAAGTCCATTTAAGCTTTAAAAACACAAGAAATATTTATAATTTTATGAAGTTTTTAGAAATAAATCTCAATAAATTAAAATTTTTAATTTGGACATAATATTATATCAATTTATAGAGCTGGATTAGTATTCAAAGGCATTTTTCAGCACTAATTTAGAGGCTTTTAAAGTAATTTTTTGGTAAAATATATGATTATAAGCTATTTATTTGCTTTTAGAGTACTAATATCAGTTTTGGCAAAACCTCAGGTAATTGGCAAATTATTCAATTTCCTTTTGCAAAATATCAAAAATTTAGGTAAATTTATTTTGCAAACAGAGTACAAATTCCTTTGTTTTGGTGATACCAGCTAAGTCACCACCGTTTAAATCTACTAAACCTCTTATTTCGTCCAATGATTCTATGATCAAGCTCTCTGACAAATAATCTTCTGGTAAAGAAAGAATGTCTTGAATTGAATAATTCATTTTTCCAAAATGTTTCATAATACAATACATTGCAAGATGAAACTTTAAATTCATTAAACCACGCAATGATTTCTGGCGCAAAGTCAGATCTATTTTGCTAATTGTCTTTGCACAGAATCAAAGTTGCGCTGGCGCACCCCGCTGCAAGCAACGGGGTATGTCCGCGCCAG
>NZ_LMVP01000190.1 GCF_002287235.1 Methanosarcina spelaei | reverse complement strand
ATCCCCAACCTAAAGGTTGGGGTATTCGTGACCCTCTGCGCTCCCTTGTAATAAAAAGGTTAATTCCTGATGTGATACAAATTGCCAGAATGGAGGACTTTGTGTAAAAACTCCTATTTGGAGGACTTTGTGTAAGAACCCCTGTTTTATTGATCTTACCTGGTAATGCTGTCAGTCTTCCAGCTCAATTATTCTTTTGCGATCCTCTGGTAGTTTTTCGGGAATCTTGTTTTTGAATTTGTAAATATATATCTGTTTTGATAAAAAAGATTGCGTAAAGCAGGGTCAGAGCACTGTATTGATTTTATCGATTTATTTAATCCAAAATAAATAATAAACGATATATTTATCTATTATCTATATTATTATTATAATTTATAGCCGTAGTATTCTATGAACATGGGGAATGTGCTCAATGAGTCAGCTTTAAGGTTCTATATTTGGCTTACCAGGAGCAATTTTGAGACGTACTTATTAAAAAGCAAAATCCATTTTGGGTCATGGGGACGAGTCATTAAAACGATCCGAAAAAGGATGAATTTTATATTCGGAAAAATTCAGAGAGATTTATGCTCAAAATTTTCAGCAGCTGAAACCCCATAACTTCAACTCACAATCCTGAATTAACTGGTAATACTGGATTAACTGGTAGAGATGAACTTGAGGTTCTATATTCTGTGCACTGCTGCTTTACTCGCTTTAGGGATATCTTCCCCCTCCTCAGGAGTACCTTTCTTAGCAGACAGCAACATCACTGCAACAATCCATGGGGCAACATATGCATGGGATACCCTTGAGCCCCTAAATGATACTGTGATTAGTATCAATTCTAATCCCCCTCAGTCAGTACTGGCAAAAGACGGCATGTATTCCTTTGAACTCGGTCCTGGAGACTACGTTATTACAGCAAGGTATTACCGAAACAATACCGTGATTTATTTAAAAGAAACAACTTTGAAGATTCAAGAAGAAGGGAACTATGTCTTCGATCTCCTGCTTTATCCAGTCTCCGAAAACTCTGCAATGAAAACAGCTGAAGACGAAATAAGTAGTGTCAATAGTATTAATTCCACCAAAAAAACAAGGACTGACCTTTTTACTGTAAGCTACCTACCAGTAGCCTTTATGGTTCTTATTCTGCTTGGTGGAGGTTATAAACTTTCCAGAAAGCAGAGTAAGATGAAAATAAACAGGCTTCAGGCAGGGCAGGTCAATATATCCGGTTTTCTGGCAAATGCTCTCGGCAAAATCTCTGGTTCTGGAATGAAGCCGGAGTTCGGAAACCGCGGAGAAGCAGTCTTAGCAAAGGAGGCAGTACTGGAGTCCGGAGATTCAGGAATAGGAATTGCAGATAACTCCAAAATTGAGCCTGCTGACTTAAAAAGACCTCCTCTTACCACAGATCTGCGAGAAATCCTGGATATGATTAGAGGACACAGAGGTAGAATTACACAAAAAGAACTACGCAGCCGGCTGGAGTATTCTGAAGTAAAAGTCAGCCTTCTGCTTTCAGAACTGGAAAAAAGAGGACTAATTAAAAAGTTCAAACATGGGCGTGAGAATATTGTGACCTTAATAGATGAGGAGCGCAGGGGAAGCTAAGTTTATACAACTCAACAAAAATGTAACAGGATGTAATGTAATATGTAACAAGATGCAATGTAATATGTAACAGGATGCAATGTAATTGACGTAATGATACAACGATAATAATGTAATGACATAACAATAATAATGTAATATTTAGTAATGTAAACGATGTAATGATAATGGAGATAATGGAAAAAGAGAACCAAGGAGAAAGAGAGAATCAGGGAGAGTTCACTTTGTTCCTCGGTGTTGAGAACTTGTGAATCTCCCTACTTTCTAGGTAGTAAGAACCCCACTGCTCTTGGTCTTACTGCTTTTTAATCCAGACTATTTTTTAATCCTTTTAATCCAGACTATTTTTTAATCCTTTTAATCCAGACTATTTTTTAATTCAGACTATTTTTAATTCAGACTATTTTTTAATTCAGACTATTTTTTAATCCTTTTAATCCAGACTATTGTTTTTTAATCCAAAGGGGTGTATGGCTAAGTAATCACCATAGTTTACATTTCACCATAGTTTATATTTACATAATTTACAGCCAGCTCTGACCATCTATCTCAACGGTACCTGTTATAATTGCCGTAGAACTTTTTATAGCCTCCAAACCAGTTCATATACGTTTTAAGCCATTTCATATAAGCTGCGTACCATTTATTGTACCCGCTATCATGTTTCTTATTGTCCCATTTTCTCTTGTCGTTGTCCCATTTTCTCTTATCGTTATCCCATTTTCTCCTATCGTTGTCCCATTTTCTCTTATCTTTGTCCCATTTGTCCCACTTATTCCGGTCGTAGTTATCAAACTTGTTCCTGTTGTCATTCCGTTTGTTCCTGTCATTATCCCAGGATGCTGCACTTACTGATGCAACTGTCACTGACAGTACAAAACAGACTGCTAGGAAAATCCCCAGTATTTTTTTCATTTTTAACAGATCATCCACTCCCAAGTTTAATTGAAATCCTAAGTTTAATTGAAATTACTCTTTTTAGTCCAGATTGCTGCTTGTTTAATCCAAAGGATATATGAGATAATTGTCATCTCATTTTACAGCTATCTCATTTTACAGCTAGTTCTTACCATCTTCCAAAGTTGCTGCTATAACTGCTGTAGAATTCGTAGTAGTAGCTGTAGAACTCAGTATATTGACCGCAGAACGTTTTATAGCTGACAAACCAACTTATATACACTTTATACCATTTGGTGTATTCTTTATCATGTTTCTTATTGTCCCATTTTCTCTTATCGTTATCCCATTTTCTCTTATCGTTATCCCATTTTCTCTTATTGTTGTCCCATTTTCTCTTGTCGTTGTTCCAGTTAATCTTGTAATTGCCCCACTTAATCTTGTCTTGTTTGTCAAACTTGTTCTTTTGGTTGTCCCATTTGTTATATTTGAAATTGTCCCAGGGCGCTGCACTTACTGATGCAACTGTTACTGACAGTACAAAACAGACTGCCAGGAAAATTCCCATTATCTTTTTCATTTTCAACACATACCTCACTCCAGAAATTTATTTAATTTATTTTATTATTTAATTTATTTTATTATTTCTATCTTCTAATTTCTATCTTCTATTTAATCTTCTATTTACTATGTTATTACTCGCTTTACTCGCTTATTACTCGACTTTGTTTTGTACCTTAATTACCTGCTTAATTTACCTAGTCGTCTTTACCAGTTCCAGTTGTCTTGCCGACTACCTGCAACTTGACAATTCTAAAATTCGCCAGATTAAATATAAATATACTTATACTAAAAAATAGCTTAAAAAGGTTTAATTAATCAAATAATAGTTTTAAATGATTTAATTCGCAAAATAAAGGTTTTTAAAATTTAAAAGTTATTTTTACCCGTATATGATGCGTTTGACACTTATAAGCCGCTTTAAACTCGGGTTTTAAAGGCAAGTTGCTGAAATCTCAGGTTTATAAGTCCCCAAGTATTTCCAAGAAAATTAGGTTGTACTTTTTCCTTAAATATGATATTAATCTGATTTATGTTTTTGTCTTCGAAGTGCTGCTTACGGTATCGATTATATACTTTTACCTTCGATATAGGTTTTTTAGATAAAAAGGTTTTAACGGATTTTTTCAAGAAAATAAGTTTTTTAAAACTTTAAATTCTGCATATAATTATATCTAACTCGTACAATCCTTAAAAAGCCTCTTTATAACCTTATATTTTGAAAAAAAGCAATTTATTTGCTTACTGGTAATTTTCAGTGCAAACATAAGAAACCATTTGACGATTATTTTAAGCGTAAGAGCTGTGTGGCATGCAGCTTAACTGAAAACCAGTAGCATGAGATTAAAAACTGGCTTTCATTCTTGCTAATTCTCTGGACATGGTAAGGTTCCAGAACCTCAGCCAGGTTGTACCATGTACTTCTATAGCCAGGTACGTACGCTTTAGATAGGATATCCGTAAAAAATCTAATAAAATCCAGCAGTCTTGGTTGAGAACAGGCTAGTTAACGGTTTTTAAGGTAAAGTGGAGATTTATTTTTCAGGAACTAGATGTTCATTACATGTAATGAAGTGCATAAAAGAACTGTGCAAAGGATTGTAAAAAAATTGCAAAAAAGAATTGCAAAAAAAATCCAATACCGGTTTTAAGCCTTTTGATTATCTTCCTGAGAATCCCTTTCGGATCGAATCTAAAATCTATGTGAAATCACATGGTGAAGAAAATGAAATATGCTCTAACGATATGAGAAAGCAAGTGGCACTCTGGGCATAGAATACTGAAAACAAAAGATGATGAGCAAACGTTAATGGGGATTGGGCATCTGGCTATTGGGGAGTTGGGGGGTATGGGGGGGTTATTAAAAAGAGTTAAAAGGTCTCTTATGACCTTCCCAGATGCCCAATAGCCTAGAGTACTTCATGATATATAAACTTAAAGATTTAATCGCACATTGGCTAAGCATAGTCAAAATTTATAACAAATAAACCGGTGCAAAGTCTAATATTGTCCGGGAAATACCCTTATAGTTCTTGTGTAAGATGAAACAAGAATAAAAACCCAAGTTAAAAATTGGAGACAACTGCTTTTAACTTAAAATTTTAATAATCAATGGTTTTAAGGATGAAATATCCTCTACTGCTATGTTCCAGATGGCTTCAAGATCAAGACCAAAATCGCCATGTACCATTTTGTCGCGCAGATCGGACATTTCTCTCCATGGAATCTCCGGGTGCTTCATTTTTAGGGAATCCGGCAGACCTTTCGTTGCTTCTCCAATAATCTCAAGAGCAAGGATTACAGCATATACATTTGTATTCGGTTAAGGATTTTGAGCTGCTGATCTCGATTTCGACGGAAAAACTCAAACCCAAATGTTTAGTGTTTAAATTGAAATCGATATCAGATTCCAGTTTTGCATTTGATGAATAATTTAACAAATTTTATGAAAATCAATGCAATTGATAACGATTTTTCCTTAACCGATGACCAATGACAGCATATATGGTTTTATCGTCTATGGAAAAATCCTCAAATTCAAATCCTTCAATAAAACTCTCGATTTTCTCGATTGAATCAAGAATATCAATCAAGAAATCCTCTGGGTCTCTCTCTTCGGCTTGCATAAGCCATACCTCATTAAGAAGTTAAATCTCAATAGCGGAATATGTTTCTTATCTATTTGTTATTTTCTACTGTCAATCTGTTAAAAGAGGATCGGGATAAGAAAAACTATCCTTAAAACTATCCTTGTAATTAACTCTCCAGCCAATTTACGGTCAGTTATCCAAAATAACTCTGATCGAAAATAATAAATCTGCTGGGAACCTCTGTCGGAGCATTTGCTCTGAACATAAAATCACAGGAGTATAAAATCGTGTCTACATAAGCTGACTGCTTTAATTATTCAAGCAACGGACATTGATAGGCGTACCTGATAGTAATCGTTATTCACTTTAATTACGTTTGACCCTTTTAAACGAAGAAATTCTTCTATCCCTTTCCATTCAGCAGAATCAACTGTAAAGCCCTCTCCTGCATTCTTGAGTGCTCTCCTCAAAGCAGGATACTCTTCTATTTCACTTTCGGTAACAACAGCAAATTCATCGGGTGATGTTTCGAGTTTTTCGGTTTCGATCCAGTATTCATCTGAGTTCATATGGTTATAGGCCCCAAGAGCAAAAAAACCAGCAGAGATTAGAAAGAGAGCTCCTAAAGATATAGCAAATCCTTTAAGAATAAAACCAGGAGAATAGTCCCTTAAAACCAGTATTCCGATAGCAAAAAGGGTCCAGTAAACCAGAAACATTAGATAAATTGATTTAGGAGGATGTATTCCTCTAAGTATATAACCACTCAAGTAAAAAGTAAAAATTCCAATAAAAAAGAATGTTGCATATTTTTTGGCATTTTTGCTCAGATCTTTCATAAAACTCCAGTAAAAATGGATGCAACAGTATTTATTTATTCATTTATTTATTCATTTATTTATTCATTTATTTCTAGACTAGACTGAGAATTTTGATAACAGCATTAAAATGGCGGGATTAGCCCTTCTTTTTTCTTCAAGAGGCTGAAAACAAACAAGCAAAAAGACATTATGCCATTCAGCTGTCTGGCAATCCAAGCCCTGTATTACTTCTCCCTGAACTTCCACACTCCATAAAGACAGATCAAGCCTCCCAATAAACTAAAGCCTGGTGTAAAGTTTTTACTTGATTCGTTTCCACTTGAGCTGCTATCATTATCAGATTCAGAAGATGATAGATTAGATCTTTCAACTTATGTATCTTCAGTTGCATTTGAGACTGCCTCTGTGCTTTGAGCACTCATATTAGAGTCCATAAAAGGCACAATTACAACTCCAGTAGGATAGATTCCTGCATTCACCGTAGCTATAACAGTGTCTGTGGCTGTGTCAATCACTGAGACATTGTCACTTTCGGCGTTTGCCACATATACCTTTGTTCCGTCCGGTGTGACTGCAATTCCCATGGGCCATTCTCCTACAGGCACTCTGGCTGTGACGGTGTTTGTTTTTGTATTAATTACAGTGACACTATTATTGTATAAGTTTCCTAAATATACCTTACTTCCATCTGGACTGATTACAATTTCACGAGAAAAAGCTCCTACAGGCACGGTGGCTATTACAGTATCTGTGGCTGTATCAATTACAGAGACAGTGTCGTTGTTAGCTACATATACTTTATTTCCATCAGAAGTAACTGCAACACGATGAGGCGAGTCTCCTACAGGTACGGTTGCTGTAACATTATCAGTGGCGGTGTCAATTACAGACACAGTGCTGCTGTTATAGTTAGGTACGTATACTTTTTTTCCGTCCGGTGTGACTACAACTTCATAAGGACTGTCTCCTACAGGTATATTGGCTGTAACTTTGTTTGTAGCCGCATCAATTATGTAAATAGTGTTGTTGTGACTGTTTGCAGCATAGATTTTTTTTCCATCCGGTGTAAATGCAATATCATAAGTACTCGGCCCCACAATAATCGGTGCCATTAAGGTATTTGTCGCTGGGTTGATTACAGAGATATCGGTGTTGTCTCGCTGCTTCGTCACATAAACTCTTGTTCCTGCAGGGTTAAATGTAATTCCCGAAGGATAACTACTTCTGATATTCACTTTGGTATTGACCGTGTTTGCGGCTGTGTCAATTACATAAACAATGCAGACGTCGTCTATAGTTGCGGACGCTACATATAACTTTGTTCCTTCAGGGTTGACTGCAACTCCCACAGGCCACCCATCGCCGAGAGGCACTCTGGCTGTAATATTGTTAGTTGCTGTGTCAATTACAGCGACACTAGGAGTCGGGATAGCACCATTATAATTTGTATCGTTAGAATAATTCCCCAGATTTGTCACATATGCAAATGGAGCTGCACTTGCTACACCAGCCAATACTAAAATCGTAAGTGAAGTTATTTCCAAAACTCTTATGAGAGTATGCTTTCGATATGTTTTATCATATGTTATTTCTTCCATTTTAAATCCCAACTTAGGACTCATTAAAACGCAACAATATCAGCGACTTCCTCATGAATTTTGTTCTTGTCAGTACTCTATAAAAAGGAGGTTTCGATAAACCCCAATCTTTGGTCGGTTATTACATAGGTTCATAGGCAACCGTTGAAAACCAGAAGTTTATCGAACTCCTCTGAGGAATTTTTACCTTACATATATACGTTTCATTTCTGAACTGCCGTATGTGCGTTCAAGTAACCCTGGATTACCATAGGTCGAACCTGTAGGCTCTGGATCATTAAGACGTAAATATGTATATCCGTCTTGAACTATGTATCCTTTACAAAGTCGAAAATGATTTGGAATCATACTGAAAAATGGTCTATTGTTTTCAATTTCTGATATAGCGACACTATTAGAAAAGCTAGTAGCTATAGTTCCCGTTTTCTCCCATCGATATGTAGCCCATTCTACAATATCATCAGCTGAGAGCCCAGATGAATATGGAGGAGAATAAGGACTCCAACTCCACAGTCCATCACCCATATAGATTGTTTCCTGTGTAGGGATGGGAGTCGGTTTATTATAATATTTACAAACCATTCGGATACATGCTGGACCACAAAAAACACTTCGTTCTTGTCCAATACCGTTAATATCAAGTATTTTACCTGTAAATGAACTTAGAACTATTGCATCACTACTGAGTTTTTTAATA
Organism: Methanosarcina spelaei; assembly: GCF_002287235.1. Classification (GTDB taxonomy): domain Archaea; phylum Halobacteriota; class Methanosarcinia; order Methanosarcinales; family Methanosarcinaceae; genus Methanosarcina; species Methanosarcina spelaei. Next base: position 31,597 of record NZ_LMVP01000190.1, on the reverse strand, counting down.
TTTTCTTCAGTAACTGCAGCATTAATATTAACTCCTTTATTAGTTGCTGCTTGTTCTATAGATTTGGCACGTTCATCACTTTTTTGCCATTCTTTTAAATTGTTTTCCTTTCCAGACTTCAAAATCTGGTCATACATTGACCAAACTCCAGGTTTGGTTTCAGTTGCTGGTTTATCTTCGACCTCTTCAAGGGTGTATGCATCTACAAATATCCGATGTTCAACTCCAGTAGTCTTGTCTTTTACTATGGTCATTGCACCTATACTCGGATAGCTGTATACAACCAAATTGGTTGATTTGATTTTTCCATCTGAATATTCACTTTTGGCTATTTCGATTGATTTTTTCATGGCTTCAGCCAATTTATAAGGTTTAGGATCAAATTTAATATCGTAGATAGAAGGTCCCAGCGTTTTATCGGCACAAACGTCGATTGTACCTGTTAATTTCTTTTCTTTATATACGACTCTGTTCCAAAATCCAGTGATTTTTGCATTTTTGATAGAAAGTCTTAATTAGCAAGAAGAATCCAGTTTTTATCAAAATCGATATTCGCTATCTAAAGACTTGAATCACTAAGTTGTATTACATGGATGGTGACCATTTATAAAATCTAGTGATTTTGAGTTTTACATTCATCACTAGATTTTGGTACTGAGTCTTATATACTGAGAATTGATAAAATAATTTTTTACCATTTATGTCATAAAGCTCAATTGGTTTGGGATTAATAGATGCCCCTGTCCAATTTTCAAAGCCTGGTGTATTGGCTGCTATAAAACTTATCATGTTTGCATTAGCATGTTTAAAAGCTTCCTCAACAGTTACAGAGTAATTATCCTCTTTCTGTGCACTTGCTGCAGGTATCAATGTTATACCAACCAGCAGAGTTGCTAAAACAAGTATACTTATTCCAATTTTATTACGATTCATATTTATCCTCCTTATTACCCCAGGAGGCAGAATCAGGCAAGCTTAAATATTCGCACAGCTAAACATGATAACTGCCTCATAGGGCATGTTTTATGGGGTTTGAGTTCTCTGGTAAGTACTTTCAAACTCCATAAACTTCTCCTTACTTAACTCCTTATAACTTTTCCGGCCAATTTCTCTAACTGTATGATTCTTAAACAAATTTCAATTCTAGATTACTTTTTCATATTTTTACTGTTTAATGATTTGGCCATAAATTATTTATTTGAGTATATGCCCCGACTCATACTCAAATATTATAAAAGAAAAAGTTATTTAATCTTAGAATACATAAGTCTGTTTTAGTTAATAAATCTAGACTGTTTTTTGTCTATAGATTATCTAACTCTGACTATACCTGCGTAATCACTTAAAGGATTCGAAGGATAGGATTAGTAAATTTTATACTGTAATTAGGCAAATTTGTAAAATGTTTTCATTATATAATCAGTGATTAAATATAACCTACATTCCGCAGATGTACACAGATGTAGAATTTATTTGCCGATTTGCCATATTATCTCATCAAATCCGATTTTAAGTTTTTAGCTTATTGCCGTATTGAGATAATAAGTGGCATTTTTGTGTACATCTGCGGAAAGTGGGATATAAAGTCATAAAAAATATCTTAAAATATCTTAATGCAATAACTGATGAAAGTTAGTATCCGCTTTACCGACTTCAAAGTACATATTTCCAGCCGTCCTTTTTCAGATTATTCCTGTGTTCTTCATAATCCGGCATAAGTTCTCGGACAAGTTTCCAGAACCGTGCAGAATGATTTTTCTCTTTTACGTGGCAGAGTTCGTGCACTACCACATACTCAAGCTGTCTCGGCGGGGCCATTATAAGCTGGAAATTTATCCTTAATATATTCTTTGCAGAACAGCTTCCCCAGCGTTTATTCTGGTTCTTTACCTTAAAAACCGGAGTGGTTACATCAAGTTTTTTCGAGTAAATCTTCAGAAGCTTCTCAACGTCCTCTTCGGCACATTTGCTATAAAAGTTCCAGACAGCTTTTTTCACCAGAAAGGAAACCTGATCTTCAGAAGTATTCTCAGGAATCTCAACCATGAGTTCGGAATCCTTGAAAAAAGCCAGAGATCTTTTAACGTTATTCATTAGTGTAATTCTCAGAGGGTATTCTCTGCCCAGATAAAGATAAACTTCTCCTTCACAGTATTGCTTTTTTTGATCAAGCAGCTTGTTTGCCTCGAACCATTCAAGCTTTTTGAATATCCACCGAGCTTTTCCTTCAACCATTCCTCGTATAGTATCAGCACTCAGACCCTGAGGCGCCCGAAACTCGACTTTCATATCCGTACGGACTAAAATAGCCGCTTTCTTTCGCTTTTTACTGTATATAATCTCGTAATTTATAGTCCTGCCACAGGCACTAATTCTATCGTTTTTCCTCATCTCGGTTTCCTCAGTTATAACGAGTTTTCAACTCAATGTTTTTTATCGTTCTTTTATTGTTCTTTTATCATTCTTTTATTGTTCTTTTGTGTTTTCTTGATTACTTCCTTAAATTCAGGCCTGATTTGCCTTTTTCATTCATTGAATTTTTTATAAAGGTAGTTTGCCGTTACCTGAAAGATTAGGATAAATATTATGACTGCCAGAATATCCACCAGTGGTGAAAAAAGCGATTTACCGGTATAAGCATACTCAATCATATCATTCCCGTAAGTAAGAGGCGACACCAGTGCAATCTGCTGTCCGATCCTGGGCATAACCGATATAGGGATAAAAACACCGGAAATAAAAATAAGCGGTAGCCTGACCGTATTGAGCATCGACATAACCTCTCCCACGTTTTCGGTGGGATATGCGGCAAATAGTGTTCCAAGAGTCGCAAAACAGAATGCTGTAAGTACCATGGAAACAACAAGGATCGGTATATTCAGGATGGGCGTATCAAACACAATAATACCGATAGTAAGCGGTAAACATGCAATGCCGAGACTATACAGAAAACCGCTCAGGCTTTCGCCCGTTACCAGTGAGTATAAGGATATAGGTGCCGAAAGCAGACGTTCAAAGGTCTTTACCCGCCGCTCGATAGGGATTGAGACCGGTTCTATTGATGAAGCTGAAAACAGGAGGGTAATTGAGATTAATCCGGGAATGAGAGCACCTGGTGGAGTGTTTTTTCCAATGGCAAAAGCAAGGAACATGAAAAGCGGGAAGAATAAGCCGGAAACTATGATGTTGGGCTTGAAATAGTAAATCCGCATGTCTTTTTTGGCAATCGCCCATGCAGCAGAGATCTCGCAGGAAAGACGCTTTAACAATCCTTCATTATCAGTCGATGGCATGGATTATCTCACCTGTCCGCTGCAGACCTGTCAAGTGTATAAAAACATCCTCAAGACTGGGCCCAAGAGTTGTTATACTGATAACTTTAAGGTTATGTGTATTAGCATAAGCCGTCACTGCATTGATAACTTCAGAGGGATCTTCGGTATAGAGCTTAAACTTATCGCCTGATTTTTGTGCTCTATTTACCACTGAAAGGCGGCTAAGCTCATCAAGCTGATCTGCCGAATTATGATCAAAAGAGACCTCTATCGACTGTACGCTCTGTATGGTTTTTTTCAAGGACTCAGGAGCATCAATTGCAACAATATGTCCTTTATTGATAATCGCTACCCTGTCACACATAACATTTGCCTCCTCAATATTATGCGTCGTTAAAAAAACAGTTACACCCTCGAGAACAAGATCGGCAACTACATCCCGAATGATGATATTGCTCTGTACATCGAGCCCCGAAGTTGGTTCATCCAGAAACAACAAACGTGGGCTATTGACCAGTCCCATTGCGAGTGTTAGACGCCGCTTCATTCCCTTTGAGAAACCATGCACTTTATCATTGCGCCGGTTGTATAATTCAAACTTTTTGAGCAGTTCCTCTGCCTTTTTTTCTCTTTCTTTTCGTCCCACATGGTAAAGTTCGGCGGAAAACATCATGTTTTGCCATGCAGTAAGGTCGTCATAAACGTTTGAATTCTCGGACACTATGCCCATTGACTGCCGTGCGGCAATAGTGTCATGCTCAATATCATGGCCAAAAATAGTTGCTGTTCCAGATGTCGGTCTCGAGACTCCAGTCAAAATACGAATGGTAGTAGTCTTGCCAGCACCGTTGGGACCCAAAAAACCAAATGTTTCTCCCTCACCAACCGAGAAAGTAATATCATTAAGTGCAGTAAGAGAACCAAATTTCTTGATTAGATGAGATACCTCAATTGCTTGCATATATCCTGATATCGCGTTTAAAACTTAAATCATTCTCACAATTTTTTTTCAAAATACGCGATTACAAAAAAACAGTACTTGATTAAAAACGGTTCTTGACAAAAAATAGTGCTTAACCGAAAAAAAATAATGTTTGACCAAAAAACGGTGCTTGACCAAAAAACAGTACTCACCAGTGTTGTCTTTATATTATTGCTTCTATTTATGCATAAGCGGTGTACATATTATATGCCTTCGTGTAATGCTCAAAAACTAGCATGGTAAGAATGTTTGCATCACGGTCAAAAGTGTAAACCAGCACAAAGGACCCAATATGAATTCTCCATTTGTCTTCAAAATCGGTTTCAAAGGGAATGCCAATTTCCGGCCTGTAAGCCAGAAAGCGAAGACGATGTTTCACGTAATCGTAACCTGGCCTGTCAAGCCTATACAAATTTTGAAGGTTTTTGCGGACTGAGGGATGAAGGGCTACTTTATATGTCATTCCTCTACCTTCTCGAAGAGTTCGTCAAGCTCATAAGCAGGCATCTGATGGATCAAACTATCCTGCTCCGCTTTACGGATTTTAAAAGAAAAAGATGGCTGAAAAGCAGCTTCAGGCGGATACTTGATCTCATTAAATTTATTCTCAAGCTCTTTTAGCTGGTTGAAGATTTCTGCAAGTGTCATACCCACCAGCTCAATCGGTTTATAAATATAAAAATTTTAGAAATTTTCTTTTAATTCCAAGGTACTTAAAGTATTCTTAGAACTATGTTTAAAGACATACTTTAATATAACGGTTTATATAAATTGTCTAACTTTAAATTTGAAAATTGAACTCAGAAACGAAATTAAAATTAGTTCTCAAAATGTTTTTAAATTTCAGAATTTTACTTCATAATCTTAAATTAGTGCTATTTTTCGCAGCTTAGGGTTAGTGTTAATTTCCCATGAGCTGTAGCATTTTTAATTGTAATAGGTTTTGAAAAGGTATTGCTCCCTTTCCATAAACCACATCAATTCTTTTCTTAATCATCCTGAACTTAACCGACTTTCCCGTGATAAATCAAAGCTGATCGTTAGTTCTTTTTTCATAGCCCTTTGATGGCTTCCATCCCTCAGTTACTAATGCTTCCAGTACTGTATAAACTCTGCGATCTGTGGTTCCGCTTTGTTCTGCTATCTCATCTATGGCTGCTTTAGGGATTATTCCGTCATTCCTTGCTTTACACTGGACCAGCAATGAAGCTATTTCATTGAATATCTTTTTAGCCCCATTAAATTTTTTTGTCTCACTGTAGTCTTCTGTGCCTGATAAGTTCAGAAACTCCCTTGCAAACTGTTTTGATGTTTCACTAACATTCACTCCCTTCTCAGGTGTCCATTCTAAAAAGTCCAGTTTGCATGCTTGCAACTCTGCAAGATACATTTCGTCATTTTGATCTCCCATAAAGTTCACCAACTCCTAAAATTACGATTTCTATTCAACTCTGTTCTTCTATTAGATTCAATTCTTCTATTGCTTATTGGATGTCGAATGATAAAGTACTTTTTAATCCAAGATTTAGTCAAAAGTATGAGCCTATTCCAAAACCAACTTTTTCCAAACTTATAGATGTCTCACAATTACTTGCCTTCTTACCTTCTTTATTGTCATTTCAGAGTGCTATTTCAGGATTGGAATACAAAATTAATTTTGAGTCTCGGAATAGGCCAATAATTAATTATGAGCTCATCCTAAAATCCATTTTATTCTTAAGTTGGAATTTTCAGAATTGTTTTCATGATCATGAGCTTGATTGATTGTTAGAAATACGAGGCTCAAGAGGTAAGTTTCAAGTTTTTGAATGAGCTTTATAAACACATGCTCAAATGTTTTTACTAATTGGCTTTGGTTTCACAATTTTTTTCGAATCCTAATCTTTAATAATCGATCATATTGCTTGCATTAAAATCATTTTAGACTTTTTCTTTCTATTCGTAAAAAATCACTAAATTTTCCCTAAACTTTTCCAATCGCATATTATGCACATGAATAAAATACTTTTAAATATAATATATGCCCGGCAATTTTAACTATCCAAACTATATCATGAACCCCAATTCGTGAACCCCAATTCTAAAAAATAAGTAGGAGGCATTTAGATACAATACAGCATGGGCATTGATGCAGGAGGCACCTACACTGATTCGGTCATCATTCGGGACTCAGATGGCAAAGTGATGGACTCGAACAAGGCGCTTACCACTTATCCCGACCTGCTTGAAGGAATCAGGAATTCCATAGACGGCCTGGATGAAAAATATTTAAAAAATGTAAAAATGGTTTCAGTCTCAACAACACTTGCCACAAACACAATCCTTGAAAAAAATGGCTATCCTGTAGGTTTGATCCTCGTAGGAAATTATGAAATTCCGGAAAGAGCGGACGTTGAATTTTATACTGTAGTAAAAGGAGGACATGACCATCACGGAGCCGAACTTGTTTCACTTGATATTGAAGCTGTAGAAGCTTTTGTCAGCAAGGTTAAGGATAAGGTTTCGGCCTTTGCAGTTTCTTCCTATTTCAGTATCCGAAACCCTGCCCATGAACTGGCAGTCAAAACCCGCATCCAGGAGCTTACCGGGATGCCGGTGGTCTGTGGGCACGAACTTTCCCTTGACCTTGGGGCCTACGATAGAGGGATTACAGCCTACCTGAATGCTCAGTTAATTCCTGTTGCAAACCGGTTTATTCGCGCAATCAGGGAAGAAATCTCCAGGCGGGGAATGAGTTCCAGGCTGCTGATGCTCAAATGCGACGGTTCGGTCGTGGGCATTAACGAAGCCCTGGAAAAACCAATCGAGTCTATTTTTTCGGGCCCTGCAGCAAGTCTTATAGGAGCGTCCTATCTTTCAGGGCTTGAAACCTGTGCGGTTATTGATGTAGGCGGGACAAGTACGGATGTTTCCATGCTCGAAAACGGGCTTCCTGAACTCTGTATTGATGGAGCTGTAGTCGGAGGCTGGCAGACAAAGGTTAAAGCTATTCGAATGGAAACCTCGGCAATGGGAGGAGACAGCCATATCTGGGTCAGGAACATGAAAATAAACATCGGCCCAAGGAGAGTTATCCCACTCTGCGTTGCAGCGGTCAAATACCCTGGTTTTCTCGAAGTCCTGAGAAAAGGGAGAATCTCCGGGACTATGCATCTTGATGAAAATGTGCAACCTACTAAGTTTTTTGTAAGGACCGGTGTTGAGCCCTCGAATCTAGGAAAATTTGAAACAGAACTCTTTGGCAGGATAGGAGATTTTCCTGTATCGCTTAACGATATTTTCTGGGAGACCCAAAAAACTATTTCTCCTGGTTTGCTTGATTCCCTAATAAGAAAACGCCTGATCCAGGCAATAGGTTTTACTCCAACCGATGCACTTCACGTTCTCGAAGAGTATACAGCCTGGGATCAAGAAGCTTCAAGGATAGGAGCAAAACTTCTGGAACGTTATACCCAGACCGACCATATCGAGCTCTGCAAACAGATAAAACAGGACGTTGCAAGGAATATGGCCTTAAATTTGGTATCTTTCATCCAGAAGGATGTGCCTTCTCACGAAATCGAAAAAATCCTGCTTTCCAACAGGTTTACACAGTTCAGAATGAAAATCCCTGTTGTACTGATAGGAGGCCCTGTAGTCGCATACACCCGGGAGTTGAAGCAAATTCTCGATGCCGATATCATAATCCCCGAGCATGCTGAAGTAGGCAACGCTGTCGGAGCCGTTGTGGGCAAGGGCATAAAAAGGATTGAAATCCTGATCAAAAATGCCTACTCAAAAGACAAGAAAAGACTCGTTCTTTTATTTTCGCCTCAAGGCAGGGAAATCTTCGGAAGCTATCCTGAAGCTCTCGAATATGCAGAAACCCTGGGAAGAAAACTCATCATGGAGTATATGACCGAAGCAGGCCTTGATAAAGAACAGGTCCGGATCGAGGTAAATAAAAAAGATATCTCCTTGAGTGAAGCAGGGACCATACCCATAGAGACAAAGCTTGTTTTTGTCGGGGTAGGGATGCCAAAAGTCTGAGTTCCGGATAATCGCTCCCGGAACTTTTATATATTTTTCCCCAATAGTGCAAATAATATAGTTGCTGAGTTCAATATTTGTTCTTGAATCTCTCACCTGTTCTAGAATCTATCATCTGTTCCTGAATAGCTGTTTGTTTCCAGAATTATATCCGAAACAAACTTCTTATTCTAAAAAAAGATGTCAGGTGGGCTGAACGGGACTTACCAAATTCGATTGAACCGACTATATTGAACTGAACTGGCCATATTGAACTGAACTGACAAAAATGAATTAAACTGTCCAGATTGAACTGAACTGACAAAAATGAATTAAACTGTCCAGATTTCATGGTCAGAAATCAGAAAATAATTAAAAATGGCATAAAGGAACAGCATTACAAATGGCAAGGAAAGGGTAATGCAAAAACGTCAGAAAGTGAAAGTGGAGGTATAAAAATGGTACATAATTCGAAAATAGCATATGATCTGGGTATTGATGCAGGTGGAACTTATACTGATTCGGTTTTAATTCGGAAATCGGACGGAAGAGTTGTATGCTCAAACAAGGCCCTCACAACCTATCCTGATCCTCTCGAAGGAATAAAGAAGTCAATTGACGGACTTGACCCGAAAAAGCTAAAATTAGTGACTGTAGTTTCGGTTTCAACTACTCTTGCCACCAATACTATTCTCGAGGGAACAGGATACCCTGTTGGGCTCATTCTTATCGGAAATTATGATATCCCTGAAGATTCGGGAATTGAAAACTGGATTATGGTAAAGGGAGGACATGACAGTAATGGTGAGGAAGTCACAGCCCTTGACCTGTCAGCAGTAGAGAAATTCGTACTTGAAATAAAAAACAGGGTTTCGGCTTTTGCAGTCTCTTCTTACTTCAGTGTGCGAAATCCGGAGCATGAGCTGCAGGTAAAAACCCTGATCCAGGAACTTACAGGGCTGCCTGTTGTCTGCGGGCATGAACTGGCCCAGTCACTTGGAGCTTATGAAAGGGGAGTTACTGCCTACCTTAATGCCCAGCTTTTGCCTGTAGCAGAGGGCTTCTTAAAGACGGTAGTTAGTGAGATCGAAAGAAGAGATCTCAACCCGAGAATTGCTATGCTCCGTTGCGACGGCTCTGTAGTAAGCATGCTTGAGGCCATGAAAAAACCCATAGAATCGGTCTTTTCAGGCCCTGCAGCAAGTCTTCTTGGAGCTTCCTATCTGTCCGGGCATGAGACCTGCATTGTAATTGATGTTGGAGGAACAAGCACAGATGTTTCCCTGGTCCATAAAGGGCTTCCATACCTCAGTGAGGCAGGAGCAGTTGTAGGTGGCTGGCAAACAAAAGTAAGAGCATTGCGTATGGAGACCTCGGCTATGGGTGGGGATAGTCATATCTGGGTCAAGAGTGGCAATATACACATAGGCCCCAGGCGGGTTATTCCTCTCTGCAGGGCAGCAGTTCTGTACCCCGATTTCATGAGCACTCTGAAAAAACGCTGGATTCCCGACCGGCTCAAGCTGGATGAACATATCCAGGCAACAAAGTTCTTTGTCCGGACAGAACAGAAACCTGTCAATTTGAATCGTGAAGAAAAAGAGCTACTTGCTCTTATACGGGATGAACCGCTTTCCCTCAAAGATGTCTACTGGGACAAAAACATTCTTCCTTCAAAGAGAGTAATGGATTCTCTAATCCAGAAGCGGCTTGTTCAGGTAATCGGTTTTACCCCAACCGATGCCCTGCATGTACTTGGGGAGTATACTGAATGGAATGTCGAAGCTTCGGAAATCGGAGCTACTCTGCTTGCAAATTTCATAGGAATTGACAGGCATGAGTTCTGTCTAAATGTGAAGCGGCTCTTTGCAAGGAATATGGCAAGAGATCTCATTTCTTTTCTGATGGAAGGAGTGGACAGAGCCGAAATTGAAAAAATGTTCGATGGCAATTTCTTCGCTCGCTTTAAAGTGGATATTCCTGTTGTCCTGCTAGGGGGTCCGGTAAAGGCGTATGTGGACGAACTGAAGAAACTTGTAGATGCAGAAGTCTTTGTTCCCGAATACTCAGAGGTTGGAAACGCTGTCGGAGCTCTTGCAGGAAAAGGGACAAAACGTATTGAGATAACGGTGCGTACGCTTTATAGTGAGTCCAAGTATGACCTTAAAACAAAAGGGATCTTTGTATACACGCCTGTAGGAAGGAGGCATTTCATAGTCCGGAGTGAAGCCCTGGAGTTTGCTGAGGCATTCGGGAGAAAGCTGATTCTTGATTATATGGCTGAGTCCGGGCTTCTCCCTGACCAGGTTACAGTTAGTGTACAGAAGAAGGATATAAAAGTCCATGCAGGTGAAATTCCGATAGAGACCAGATTTATCTTTGAAGGAGTTGCAAATTCCAACGTATATGAAAAAGCTCTCTCTGGACAGAAGAAAAAAGATGAAGGCTTTACAGAACTAACCGAGCAGTTTCATTCGCTGGACTGTAATTCTCATAGAGATCTCTCTATCTCTGAGAATTATAAGTGAAAAGGATAAGGTTCATAACTCTGGTATACGTTTCAGAAATGAGAGATAGAATTATCACCCTAATAGTCCAATCACCCTAATAGTCCAATCACCCTAATAGTCCAGCTTGCTACAATTAAAAAACTTAAAATGACTCTAAAGTTATTATATCTGTATCATATGTGTATCGGTTACTCATACAATGGAAACCGCACAGCAAATGCATAAATCCCTTAAGGAGTTAACATGATCCCGAGAAAAGCATTTTTGACAAAGGGTACCGGGGTACACAAAGACCGATTAGCATCCTTTGAACTTGCACTACGGGCTGCAAGAATAGAGAAATACAATCTTGTAAGTGTTTCAAGTATTCTGCCCCCAAATTGCAAACTCGTACCCAGAGAAGAAGGACTTTTAGAATTAAAACCCGGTGCCATTGTCCATTGTGTACTTGCAAGGAATGATACTAACGAACCTCATCGTTTAATGGCTTCAGCTATAGGAACTGCGGTTCCTGTAAATGAAGAAAACTACGGGTATATCTCCGAACATCACTCTTTTGGAGAAGAAGAAATTATTGCAGGAGAATATGCTGAGGACCTGGCAGCAACAATGCTTGCGACCACCCTTGGCATAGAGTTTGACGCGGAAATGGCCTGGCATGAGAGAGAACAGGTGTACAAAGCAAGCGGGCATATCTTTGATACTTTCCATATGTGCCAGACCGCAAACGGTGACAAAGACGGAAAATGGACCACAGTTGTAGCTGCAATGGTTTTTATTACAAAATAAGTTGCAAAATAAAAATTAATCACGCAAAATAAAAATTAATCGCGCAAAATAAAAATTAATTAATTAATTAATTAAAAAACAAAGTTATTAATTAAAAAAATGTTAGTTAAAAATAAAATATTAATTAAAAAATGTTAGTTGAAAAAGTAGTTAATTAAAAAACAAAGAAAGTAATTAAAAAGCAAGGAAAATAATTAAAAAACAAACAAAATAATTAAAAAACAAGTACAATAATTAAAAAAGGAAAAATTAGTTAAAAACAAGTTAAATAAATAAACTTGTTAAAAAACTATGTTAAACACCTTTAATTGAGTTAAGGGGAAGAAATCCTGCTTTCCTGGTCTCATAGAAGTGCGGGGCTGAAAAAAGTTGCCCCGATTCTCTAATATTTTTTTGTTTCTCTACACTGGGATTTTGGTTTCTCTACACTGGGACTCTGTCCGATAGTTATTCTCTTGATGATATATTTTCATGTGAATCAATTAACTGAATTTTTTGAATTGCTATACTTAATCCTCTTGTATTATTATTCTTCAGCTCCGGAAAATCACATGGTCTTTCAGTGCCTTCAGGTACGTTTAAAGCAATTGTATTCTTCCCCTTGTTTAAGGTAATCGGGATATCTACTGTGCTTAAACTAGAGTTGATAATTTGTTTACTCTGGAGAGTTTTGCCGTTATACACCTCGAGTGTTTTTGGTGAATGCAAACTGCATGCGCTGAGTTTTAATACTGCATTTTCAGCAACCCCTGAATAAACCGATAAGGTAGCCTTGTTTGATATCCATCTGGTTATTGTGCCTTCCCAATTCTCCGGGTTATTCCATCCATCACCTAAAAGCATAAAGGGCCGGATTGTTTCACCTGGAACACGGTAAACAATAAGTTCGTCTTCAGCATATACATCAGGTTCGGTTTTAAGGGTCTTATTCAGTAGATCGCTTACAAACTCGAGCTGCTCACCGGACAATTGATTTTTGTGGACAATGACATACCTTATATTATAGGCATTCAAGACCGAAGTGCCTATATCATTAACATCTTCCTGTAAAACGTTTTTAGTCCCAAGGGAATAATATTTCAATTCTTTAATAAGCGGGGTCTCGCTTTGAAAGTTATTTACATTAGGCGGGTACCTTGCTGCATATCCACCGACAAGAGCTTTATTGTGAATTGTCTGATAGTACAGGTACTGAAAATCCATATATCCTGCGTTAGAATTTTGCGGGACTTCCAGTACTGCGTAGTTATCCTTATCGTTACTAATTTTATAGTAAAAGTCAGGAACGTTTACCTGCGCGGTCGGATACGGAATAGACAGGTATTCAAAAACTAGCAGGAAACCTACTATTGTAAAGATAAGTTTTTTTCTTTCAGGTTTATACTTCAATAATTCCGAAAAACCGTACCCTGCCAGGACAGAATACCCAAGGGTTGCAATAACAAAAAATCTGCCAACTGTCCTGCAGTTTTTCAGGAAAGGAATCGTATTGTATAGTATCTGATATGGAAGCTGAATTTTCAGGTTTGAGTCCGTGAAGGTAACTGCTCCGTTAAAGTGTAATATGGGTCCTAAACTAATTATTGTAAAGAAAAATGTAGATATTAACCAGAACTTTACGTCAGGCTTTCTCTTTGATTTCAGGAGTGTAAGAACTGAAAGCCCGAGAACAATATATCCTATAAAGTTCACTTTTTCAGCAAACCAGCTTGGTATATTGGAATATAAGTCTAAGGTAAACTGACCGAGAAACGAATGTAAATGCGAAGGCAGGAAAAAGCTCATTAAATCATTTGATAAGTTCGGAATCTCAGAGACACTTGGCTTTAAGTAGTTCTGGTCCGAAAGAGCAATAAGTATCTCGTTAATGGTCAAAGGCAATACTCCGATAAAAGCGACCCCACCAAAAAAGAAATATTTTTCAATTATTTGTTTCATAGAATAAGTAAAATTTTTTCCGGCTTTTAGAGTCAGGTAAAAATCATAGAAAAATACTAATCCTGCAAAGATCCCCATAAAGATCAGATACTGCAGATCGCTCATTGCTACCAGAACAAAAAAGATCCCTGCAATGATTGGGTTCTTGACCCCTTCTTCTTTAACTGTTTTCATGAGATACAGCGCACAGAAGGGTATCCACTCAACCGTCGCTGCTCCAAAAAAGTATAGTCCTCTGGAAAAATGGTATGGAGAAAATGCGAATACAATTCCTGCAATAAAGGCAGCATATTTATTGTCCGTAAGATATTTTACCAGAAAATACGAACCGATAGCTCCTATTATAAAAGTTAAGAGCCATAATATCGTGTATATGACGTGAAGTTCCAAAAAGGGTGACATCAATACGTAGAGAATTTGATTGAAGGCTGATGAAAAGGGCATTGATTCTATCCCATTCGGATAAAAAAGAAGATTGTCATGCGTCAAAGCCGCTAAATCAGCTTCCTTTATTACTATTTTTGTGTACCATAAGATTCTCATCCACTGAAACGAGTCCGCTCCCGTCCCAGGAATATCGGTTTTTATCTTAAAAAAGACAGGATAAGTAAGAATAATTGTCAAAAGAGTATACGAGGTTCCTACTAGAGAAAACTCCCTTAAATTGTTAAAGTGTTTATTCTTAAAACTTCGATTTTTTTCCGGGTTAGATGTTTTTCTTATTTCCATGAAATTATCTCCCGTCTTTCTGAACATTTATTATTAATCTTTTTAAAATAAATCTAGAATGATAAGTGAATATTAATAAAAAGTAAATGTTAATACTTACTTTTTGCACAGAACCATAGTCCAGGGAAATGGTCTTCGAACTTCCAGCACATCGAAATAAGTATCTATTAAACTCACGAACTTTCCTGAACTCCAATTCTGGACATGTTCAGGGTCATTCCCCAGACGTGCTAAGTTTTTACCCCTAAAAAAGTTCATTGCACGGAAATAAGGTTCATTGGGAACACTAAGAATACAGTAATTTTTAGTTATTCGTCTTATTTCCCGAAGAGCTAAATCAGGTCTTTCAAGGTGTTCCAGTACTTCGGTTGCTATAACAAGATCAAAACTGTTTTCTTTAAACGAAATTTCATATATGCTGCCTGAACAAAATTCACATTCTGGATTTTTCTCCTTTGCAATTCTCAAAGCATTCCTGGAGATATCAACGCCTGTTATTTTCGGATAATCAAGGCAATTAATAACAAATCCTTCCCCACAGCCTATATCAATAACACTATTTATATTTTTTAAAGTAGCGGAAGCTTCCTTTAAGTTATTCATAAAATTGGATATCACTATACCCATCAGCGGATTTTTAGAGTTGTATTTTTTGTAATTTCTACTCTGGTTCTGGTCCATCTAGCCACACCTATATTAAAATGCGTTTTTAGTTTTATTTCTTCTTAATATTCAGTTTTAATTTTTTATTCTTAATAGCCCGGTTATTTTGAATTCTTGTCAGTTACTTTGACTTAATTCTTAATATTCGTATTCAACCTATCCATCAGACTTTCCGCAGATGTCCTTTCAATTTTCATAATTTTTCTTGCTATCGTTTTCTCTGAAAATCGTCCTTGTTACTCAAAAGTGTGCTTTTGAAATTTTCCCAAATTTTCGACCTTTTGCCTTCATTGAAAACTTCCAGCAACTATTTTCCTAGGTTTCAGTTGAGATGATAAATGCAAATTTTAGAATAATTTTTCCAAAAACGATAGCAGGAAAAATGTTATTTTTTTGAAGACATCTGCGGAAAGTGAGATCCATCCTCAATGTCCGTCTTTAATTCGTTAATTCCATCTTTAATTCCCCAACTCTATCCTCAATATCTATCCTTATTCAATTCCCTTTTTCAGTATTTTTTCTTAACACGTTCTCGATACCCTTTTTATAACAGTTCAATATGTCTTGAAATTTTAGGGCTTTTTTCTTAAAGTGAGCATGAACCCAAATACTGCTGGTAATAGTGTAGTTAAGAGATATAGAACTATAGAGCAGGAAAATCCATATGCAGAACTTTCATTCAACAACTTGAATATAGTGACGCTTACAAATTCTCTAACTCCAAATCCTGATATTGAAATTGGAAAATTTCCCAAAACTACTACTATTGGAAGGGAAAATGTCAACAAACCGTTTAATTCGGGATTTAAGGATTTTATAACTATCCAGTATACAAGTAGATTCAGTAAATAATATACAAGAGTTAATGCAGAAACAGAAAAAATAGCTTTTTTATTTCGAGTAATCTCTTTTATTGTTTTAATATAATTTTCTTTGAATTCGCTTTTTTTAGAAAATAACCCGAAAATAAGAGTTACGACCTTTTCATTTGTGATAACGAACATGCCAGCGATAAAAATCATTATCATCGGCGTCATTATATAGACTAAATTTCTATCTTTGAAAAAGAAAACTATGGATAGTACACTTAAAACCAGAAGACAGATCATATCTATAACTCTGTCCATTACTACGGTTGGTATGCTTCTGGAGCTCTCAGCATCTAAGTAAAAAGCTCTTGAAACTTCTCCTGCCCTGCCTGGAGTAAGAGCTCCGTAAAAATTACCTATCAATATTATTTCAAGTGATCGTTTTACTGGGATTTGAACATTTATACAACTGAGCAGAGCCTGCCATTTTATCCCTTTCATCAGGTACATCAGAACAATAAAAGGTAATGAGAGAGAAAGCAACGCCAGATTCATCTGGGTAAAAGTCTCGTAGATTGTCCTCAGGTCAAGTTTGGCTATGAGGTAAAGCATTAAACCCGAAGTGACAATGATTTTACATGCCGTTTTCCAGTTCATAACTATCGTACTTTATAATATAGTCGTCATTGTTTCTCGAATTTGTGATCAGTTCTCCTATAAGGCCAAGGGATATGAATTGAGCTCCAAGAACCGTGATTAATATGCTCAACATCAACAGAGGTCTGTCTCCTATCCTGATGCCCCTGAGCCATAGAGAGACAAGGTGCAGGTTTATAATTACTGCTGAGAATATTAATAAGAGGCCCATACCTCCAAAGATATGAAGGGGTCTTTTCTTGTATAGGTTCAAGAATGTGACTGTAATCAGATCCAGAAAGCCTTTAAAAAGCCTTTCAACTCCATATTTTGATTTTCCATGTATTCTGGGATGGTGTTCGACTTCGATTTCTCCAACAGTGTATCCTCTCCAGTGAGCTAGAGCTGGAATATAGCGATGAAATTCTCCATATAGTCTTACATTGTTTACGACATAGTTTCTATAACCTTTGAATCCACAGTTGAAGTCGTGAATTTTGACTCCTGTGATATATCGAGTCAATGCATTGAAAAACTTTGAAGGAATAGTCTTTGATATAGGGTCCTGTCTTTTACTCTTCCAGCCTGAAACCATATCATATTCTTCTAATTTTTCAAAAAATCTCGGGATTTCTTTAGGGTCGTCCTGTAAATCTCCGTCCATGGTAATAACAAAATCTCCCTGTGATTTCTTGAATCCGCAGGAGAGAGCCGCAGCTTTTCCATAATTCCTCTGAAATCCTACAATCTTAACTCTGTTATCTTTAATTGCCTTTAACTTCTTTAAAGTATCATCTATAGACCCATCATCTACGAAAATGATCTCAGATGTCTTTCCAAGCCTGGAAAGAACCACATTCAATTGATTATATAGTTCCCCTACGTTTTCACCTTCATTGAAAACCGGGATTACAATTGAGAGATCCAGTTTATCAGACATTTGCCGTTTTCTCCTAAAGTGTTTCATTTTATCAATAAAATTGCAACTTAAGGATTCAGAAACTATACGAATATTCATCAGAATTTAATTTAGATCTAGTTTCAATAATAGAGGAAAATTTGATTTGAGATTGGAAACGGATTGAAATAAAACCTTTTTATAACTATATTTTTAAGCTAAATATGTTTTTAAGCCGAGTCAAAGTTTCTATAAAACTTATTACAACGGAAGCGCAGAGGGTCACGAATACCCAACTTTAAGGCCGAGGATGAAGTGAACTCTTGCCTCTTTGTTTTTCTCTTCAAATATCTAAACCATAGCTTCCTTTTATAGAGATCGTAAATCGGATAGAAAACCGAGGTCAAAATTTCAATCACTGATGTTAAAGAAACTTTGTTAAAGGGTACTTATCATTTGTCTCCAAGTAACAGGGCGGGCAACCTGAAGCATGCCTCATCCTTAAGGGTAGGGTTACCGCTTGCAGTTTGATTTTTATGTTTTCAAACTAATTTATCTATTATCTCCGAAGCTTCTTGTTCTATAAAATAAACCTAAATAAAGATTACTGGCGTAAAAACAATCTTTAACTTTACCAAAAGTCTCTCATTAAAATTATCTAAAAAGAAATAAAATTACTCTCATATAAAAGTTAAGGTTTAATTATAATCTCGCAAAAATTACTTTTGCTAAAATAACATCTTTGGTTATTGAGACGAGATTATACATTTTGTTATCGAGTCGAAAATTTCAATGTCAGAAAATTGTAAAGTATATAAAACTAACACAGTAGGGAAAAACGAAAAACTAGAAATATGAAAAAGAAACGAGAATACGAAAAAGAAACGAGAATATGAAAAAAATGAGAATATGAAAAAAATGAGAACATGAAAAAAATGAGAATATGATAAAAAATGAGAAACATAAACATTAAATCAAAACACATTAAACCAAACATTAAATCGAAACATTAAATCGAAACATTAAATCGAAACATTAAATCGAAGCATGGAAATAAGAATAGAAAATAGAACGGACAATGAAACGGGCAATGAAACGGCAATGAAACAGATAATAAGCTTTTTAAAAACGATAGTCTTTAGAAATTTCAATTTTCTGAAAAACTTAATTTATTCAAAGAAATAAATCATTTCATTAGGCATGATAGTTAGCTCCTCATTCTTTATTCCTGCCTGTACAAGCTTTTCGATTCGTTCCTTTGTGTTTCGACGTGTGGTTTTTATCCCTAACACTCTCGAAGTCTGGACAATAAGATCTTCAAGAGGAGTTGAATACTGGTTGTATAGCACAAAACGGATAGCTTCTTTTATTTCCTCATCACAGATCCACTCGATTTTTGCAAATTCGTCTCCCTCACGTCTGCGCAGAAGACAGGCAGGTTCCGAAACCGGCCAGTAGAACTCACCTTTGACCCTGATTTTCCCAGAACTTTCGGCAAGAGCTGCAACATCAACTATGCGCTGCTTGGTTTTTCCGAGCATACGGGAAACTCCTGTATTCGATTTTATTCGCTGCTGCAGGAGTTGCGCGTGAATGGGACCTTCACACGCTACAATTCGCAGAATTGCCTCTTCAAGCTGCTTATCCGAAACCTCAGAAAGATCACTGGTTTTCGTAAGTCCTGAGGAAAGACAGGCCTGGTAAAGAGGTACGGAAGCTTCAAATGAACTGGTTTTTTCGGATAGCTTTTCATCTTCTTTTTTTGAATTATCCGGTTCAGACTTTTTTCCTGGAATTTCCAGGATTTCGACAATTCCGGGCCCTGTATTACAGGCTCTGAGTTCTAAGGAGCTTTCGATACCAGGTTTTTCAGAGAATTTCCCTGTTTTTTCAGCCGGGATTAAAGATAGGGGTGTCTTTGGAGTTCTGGCCTCGATTTCAAACGTATGTCCGAGAGCAGGCTCAGTTAACCGGGTTTCAGTTTTCCTTTTTATTTCGTGCTCAATTGCAGGCTCGGCTTCATGCTCACTTTGAGTTTCTGAGTCCCATGTCCCTGGGTAACTGTTATTTCCATCTGCATAATCTTCTTCCTCGAATTCCGGCTCGGATTCAAAATAGCTTTCTGAGCCGTAAATGTACGCAAACTCATTAAGTCGCCTGCGTTTTTTCTTATTTTCACGGACTGCACTGAAGTCGATCTCAGGATAAGCCTGATAAAAACTCATTTTCTCAGGTTCTGGTTCAGGTATCAGTTTGGCTTTGTTTCCCTTATAGCGGGAATCTACACTGAACTTGAGGATCTTTGATTTTTTTGATCTTCTTACAGGCTTCTTGCAGGAATTTTCATCGGCTACCAGAGCCATTGACCTGGCTCTTATATCCATTTCTGGAAGGAAATCTATATCTGAGAAGGTTGTAAGTCCTTCCTCCAGTTTAAAAACTGGATAAGGCTCTTCAGCTTCGACTTCAAAGGAGGGCTCTGGAAGAAGTTCAGCATCAAAAGTTTCCGAAAAACAGGATCTATTATAAAATTGATTTTCAAATTCATCCCCACCTTCGAATTCATCTCCGTCTTTACTCTCCGCATTCATTGCAGGCAAAGCAGGAACTGGGGACAAAACCTGATTTGCAGGATAACTGGAAAATTTTCCGGAAGGCCTACCTACAGGACTTCGATTCACACACTCAGCCCAGGCAGAAGGATCTTTAATCCTTGAAGTTTCGGATACTATATCGTTTTTTGCCTGCACTTTTGCCTGTTTTACAGTTATTTTCACAACCTTAAGCAGCTTTTCCCTGCTCTCTTTCGGATGTAAGTACCAGTCCGTTGACCATACCCGGTAAATTTTCCAACCCAACCCTTCAAGCACCTGCTGGCGCAGGCGGTCGCGGTCCCGTGCGACATGCAGAGAATAATAGCTTGCTCCATCGCACTCAATTCCAAGCAAGTACCTCCCTGGATGGGATGGGTCAGGAACTGCAAGGTCAAGTTTGTACCCTGCACAGCCGATCTGCCTGTGGACTTCGCAGCCGTTTTCTACCAGGAAATCGTAAACTGTCTCTTCAAAAGGTGAATCGAGTTTTTCTCTAATGTATGCAGGTAAGGGAAGCCTGCCACTCTCTGCAAACTCAAGGAAAGCCTTAAGTGCCCGAAGCCCGAAAGGTGAGTTTTCATCAAGTTTCAGGTCCCTTGATGTAAAATTTGCAAAAACAACGCATTTTTCTCTGGCCCTTGTGATAAGAACATTCAGACGCCTTTCCCCTCCCTCACGATTAAGCGGGCCGAAGTTAAGGGAAAGCTTTCGGTTGCCGTCAAAGCCAAAGCCTACACTCAACAGTATAACATCCCTTTCATCGCCCTGGATGGTCTCAAGATTCTTAACAAAGAAGTGTTCACCTTTTCCGTTTCCCGAATTAAGATCAAGTCCAGGATTTTCTTTAAGTAGAGCCTCGATTTCTTTCTGAATAGCTTCCTGCTGTTTTATATTGAAAGTCCCGACACCCAGGCTTTTATCAGGATATCTGCTCAATTGTTCGAAAACCGCCCTTGCAATAGCTCTTGCCTCTACCCGGTTTACTCCACTTTTGCCTCTGTCATAAACCGCATCCGGAAGATGCATAAATTTCAGCCCGAGTTTTTCGTCCTTTTGCATGGGTGAGGAATAAACATAGAGACGGTTATCATAAAATTCCTGGTTTGAGATTGCGATCAGGGACTCATGCCTGCTCCTGTAGTGCCAGCGCAGGGTCTTTACCGGAAAACTGCGTTTGCACACATTCAGGATACTCTCCATATCCCCGGCTGTAACACAGTCATCAGGCTCACTTTCCGGAGAATCAAGTACGGTATCAAAAAAATCGGTTGGGGGAAGTTGTTTTGAGTCTCCCATTACTACGACCTGCTTTCCGCGCAGGAGAGCTCCAACTGCATCTTCGGGTCTGACCTGGCTGGCTTCATCAAAGATAATCACATCAAAACGGGTGCTTCTAGGATCAAGGTACTGGGCAATGGAGAGTGGACTCATCAGGAAACATGGCTTGATTTTTTGGATCAGGTCGCCTGCCTTTTTCATAAGGGTACGGATAGGCATATGTCCCCTTTTCCTGTTGAACTCATTAAGCAAAATGCCCGCTTCCGAGGCTCTTGACGCGCCTGAGGTCAATTTTGGGGTTTCTTTATAAGCCGAACATGTTATCCTTTTTCTGTTTTCCAGAAGGACCTTTTTGTCAAGTTTTCTGAACTTGTCAAGTTTGCCTTCGTGGAGTTCCCGGATAAAAGTTGAAAGTGCAGGTCTCTCTCTGAAGGCGTGATTCAGCAAGACCTCTGCGTAGTTGCCTTCAAAAGCAGGAATTGCATCACAAACTTCGAGTTTTTCGGATTCAAGGTCTTCAATTATCGGGGCTGCCTTTGTTTCCAGACAGGCCTGCCTATAACCAAGATACTGGCTCCAGAGCACCAGGGAAGATGCCTCGTTTTTCCAGCTGGTTACCTGGGTTTTTAATGAATTTAGATTTGCAGTTTCCAGGCCTTTTGGATACATTTTTCCAAAATCTGCGCCTATGCGAGTTCCAACTCTTTTAAATGCTTCCAGGAACTCCTGCGTTGCGGTCAGTACATGGTCGGCTGCAGACTTGATGGCCAGGCTGTCAATTCCGGTTTCTAAAAGCCTGAAACTCCTATCTGTGAGAGTGCCTTCTTTCAAGTACTGCCGGAAAAGAATTGTCCATTGGCTGTACTCGTCCAGCAGGGCAGGATTGCTTTCAAAACCTTTCCAGTAATCTCCAAAGTACTTCTTCCCTTCTGAACTCGAATTTTCAAGTTCCAGACTTAGAGTTTTATATTCTGAAAAGCTGTTCAGGTCAAGCAGGATTTTACTATCCCAGAAAGGCATTCTTGAGATATAACAGGCTGAAATCTCTTTTTTGAGCTTCCTGTACTTCGAATTTAAAAGTTTGAGGAGACTACCGGAAAGTTCCTCGAATTCAGGAGTATCAAGGTCATAGATCTCAGGGCGAAAAGTTTTGTCCACAAAAGTTTTGAGCTCAAGGTATTTTCTGAGTTTTGAAATCAGAGCTTCTGATTCGCTTTTTGAGTTTTCGGGTTCCCATTTCGAATTCTGAATAGTTTTCTCAGGCAAGGGTTTTGAGTTTCCAAGGAATTTTGCGGCATTAATTACGGTTGCAATTCCCTCGAGAGTATCGGGCTTTGAGGTTGCAGAAAGGTCATTAAGGGTTTTCATGGCTGCTTCGAGAGTCTCAAAAGCCGCAGCGCATTCGTCTGTAAAAGTTTCGATTTCTCCCAGATCCGAGGGCAGTACAAGCCCTGGATCGCAGCCGTACCAGAGATTTTTCCGGACTGGACCGAGAAAAGAAAGAATCGGACTTAGTTTTTCCAGAATAGCTTCTGCATTAGCCCAGGCTTCAGGATCCCAGCTTTCAGGTTCTTGAAATTTATATAAGGGCATTTTCAGGCCTTTTGATTCAAAATAAGCCTTTGTCTTTTCCCTTATACCATAGAGAGTATAGAGACTTGGGTAGATTTTTCCAGCAGGTTCTCCAAGAGACAGTGCATACTGGTTGAGCTCATGTTTTAACTTTTCGAGTTCATTAATATCCCTGTCAGGACGTACTGGGGCAGGAGCTTCGCGGTTCAGGGTCTTTTCCAGTTCTTCAAGCACGGCTTTTTTACGGGTCTGGTTGCTGTGAATCTCCAGGCAGAGTTCTCCAAGGCCAGCAAAGTCCAGCCTGCTTTTTACAACCTGAAGGGCAGCCATTTTTTCACTTACGAAAAGTACGCTTTTCCCCTGGGCTATAAGTTCTGCAATTGTATTTGCAATCGTCTGGGACTTGCCGGTTCCTGGAGGCCCTTCAACAACCAGGTCTTTCCCGGCTTTCACATCTTCAATGACTGCAATCTGGGAAGAATCGGCATCCATTATCTGGTAAGTGTCCTTTACTGGAAGTTTCAGGTCAACTTCTTCTTCCAGGAAACCGGAAATCTCACATTTGGGGTCTTCAGGATTAAAGACTTTTTGGATCAATGGATGGTTGGCAGGAGACATGTCTTCAGGCCAGGTTGCAGGGTCCAGGTCCTTATACATAACAAATTTCTTAAAATTAAAAAGATCAAGGCAGATCTCAGGCAGGAGCTTCCAGTCTCTCTTTCCATGGATTTCTCTGGATACAGCCCTGAAATATTTTTCTACTCCTGCAGCATCCTCTGGCATTTCAAATTCAGGAAGCTCAATTCCAAACTCTTTAATTTTTGCCTGGAGAGTAATTGAAGTGAAGATTTCGTCTCCTGTCCACTGTATACTGAAAATTCGGCCTTTTCCTATGCGTTTGAGTTCAACGGGAATAAGAAGCAGAGGGGCTTTCGTGAATTTTATAGTCGATCTGCTGTCACTCCACTGCAGAAAACCCAGCGCAAGATAGAGCACAGGATATCCCTGTTCTTCAAATATGGAGTTTGCCTGGTTAAAAACATAAAAAAGCTTTTTATCAAGAATTTCGATATCATCCGGGGTTTCCAGAAAAGTTTCGGAGCGGGAAGTCTGAGGTTTATCTTCCGAGACAAGAATATTTCCTATTGTTTTCAAAAGCCGTTTTTCCTTTTCTGAGGCTTCATCTTCAACCTCATTTTCAGCTTTCCTGCCTTTTTTTAACTGGGCTGTTGCCCTGAACCTCATTGATTTTTCCTGAAGAACAAAGAGCGCGTAAATTTCCTCTGGCTTCCTACCTGTAATCGAGATGGTCCTCTTCTGGGAAGGGCGGTAATTGAGAAGATTATTTCGAAGGGACAGATCAAGCAAATTCTGCCTAAGGGCTTCCAATTCCTTAACTACGTCTACCATAAGAATACCAGGCACTTTTGAAACAATTAATGAAATATATGAAACATTTAAGACTAATAGAACAAAGGTTATTTACTAATAAATTTTATTCTGTCCAGCCGGAAACAGAACTATAAATAAAGAAAAAAACACAATCCGGATGGCGGAGAGTTTCTTTAAGAATCACATACTTAAGAATAACATATCTAAGAATATTTTTTTGTTGTATTTGAAAACTATTTACCTACTATTAGAATTTTTCTGAAAATTAAGATTATTCATACAAACCGTTGCGCCGGTTTATCACGCCGATAGGGTTTGAGGATAATTCTCAAATCCAAATGTTACTGGGTTTTCGCTCAAGCCTTTTTTGAAAAAGATTGGTGGACCCGGAACGTTTACTTTACTTTTTCCCGCTTTCGGTAAGCTAAGGGATTGCAGGCAGTTTTTCCTTGAAAACGGGTTCGTTTTCGGTTTTGTTTTCTTCCTCCAGGCTTGCCAGGAAAGAGCTGGAAAGGATAAGGACACAGCCAAACAGGGTTTCAGTGGATATGGGGTCTTTTAAGAGTAGGTACGCAAAAAAAATCGCACTAACAGGTTCAAGCAGGGAAAGTATACTTGCATTCTGAGCTTTGACGTGCAAAAGCCCTGTAAAGTAAAGAATGGAACCTACTGAAGTAATTGTTACCCCTAGAAAGAGGAGAACAGGCAGATTTTGAACAAGGGTTGTTATTGGAGCCTGTTTTGCAAAAGGAAGCAATAATAAAAGCATTACTAAGGTTGAGATAAAAAGTTGTTCCAAACCTGAATACTCGTTCCTGAGAGAACGTGAGGTGATGGTAACGCAGGCATAAAAAAGGCCTGAAAAAAGGCCCATAAGCACCCCATAAAGATATGCTGGCTCAATTCCCGGTCCAGAAACAAGGTTTTCAGGGCCAATTACCATTACTACACCCGTAAGAGAAAGAACAAGGGCAAGAAGGCTCTTTTTGTTATGTTTTTCCTTTAAAAAGACAGGAGCGAGAAGTAAAACGTAAAACGGAGCCGTATAGAGCAAAAGTACGGATATTGAGACATTAGTAAAATCCACAGCCATGTAATAAGAAACCATTGCGCCTGCATTGAAAGCTCCAAGCAGTATTAAGTTTTTTCTTTTTCCTCGGAGCCTGATTCCTGACAGTTTTCCGGTAACTACCAGATAACCTGCAAGTGCAAGAAGCCCGAAAAGAAGCTGGTAAAACACAACAGTTCCTGCGGCCATGTTCTTTACATACATGAAAAAAATTCCTGAAAATCCGTAGATAACGGATGCGGCAATTATCTGGATATTTGCTTTTATGTGCTGCGGCTCCATGACATCTTCAAATAAGGGTTTCTGTTAAATAAGATTATCTTGAGTATGTTGAAAGTAATATCCAGATAATCGGACTATTAGCAGTCGGCATTCTGTGAATAGTAGTTCAGAAATAGTAAAAAACTTTTATCAAAGTAATCTTGATAAAAGTGATCTTGATAAAAATGATTTTGATAAAAATGATCTTGATAAAAGTGGTCTTGATAAAAGTGATCTTGATAATCTTAAGTGCTCTCAGGACAGAATAATAAACGGATAAGCAAGTGCGGAAAAGAATAATGAGAGACTTGTTTGGGTTATTTCTTAACCTTCATCGCATCACTCAAACAAGCCTGTGATTCTCATCCCAAATACGCATCATTCCCAGCATCTTTTGCTATTCTATTACTTTTTCTTCTTTTTTCTTTTTTTAGTTTCTTTTTTTAGTTTCTTTTTTTAGTTTCTTCTTTTAGTTTCTTCTTTTAGTTCCTTCTCGTAATCCCTACTGCAGTTGCTGACGAGTCAGGCCTGGAAAGCTTGTTTTTTACTCCAATTAACCTTACAATTATCATACTTATCTCAAAGAAAATTACCATGGGTACGGCAACCATCATCTGACTGAAGACATCTGCTCCAGGGGTAACTACGGCTGCGATAAATACGACAAGGACATAAATATGCTTGCGGTAAGTCACAAGAGTACTATATTTTACAAACCCATTTCGAGTAAGGAAAGTAAGCACTATAGGAAGTTCAAAGACCAGACCAAACACTGCTGTAGTTGTTGCTATAAATGAAATAAATTTAAAAACCGAATAAGTCGCAGTCACCCCTGACTCTGCTGCGTCCATGTAGAGGAACTTAAGAAAGAGAGGCAGCATGAGGAAATAAGAATACGAAGCTCCAAGGACGAACATGATAATGACTGCTAAACTCAGGAAAACAAACTGGCCTTTTCCAATAGATATCGGAACTTTAATTGAGTACCTTTTCGAGATTGCCCTATAAATATAGAATGCAATAATAGGCAGAGTGATAAGAATTCCTATTATTATAGAGAGCTTCAGCTCCAGCATCATTACCTCAAGGGGAGATACATACACCAGCTTTGCGCCCTCAGGGAGAAGATCAATCTTCATTCTCTCGATTAAAGGACTGGTAAACTGGAAAGAGAGAATAATACCTGTGATAAGGACCCCAGCAATCACAAGTAACTTATTTCGCAGGGTCAGCAGAATTGCACTGAGATTTTCAATCGCTTCAGACATAATGAATACCTATCCGGAAAAGCAAAAGAAAGTTATTTTTCCTATTTAAAAGAATTCTTATTATTCACTGCAGTGAGGTATATTCATGCAGGGATTTTTAATCAACTTTCTTTTTACCTATTTTGTTTTTTCGATTCAGGTTTTTTCGGCTCTTTTCATGGAATCCTTCAAATTTTCCTGAGACTTCAAACTATTCAGAGATTCAATTGATGAGAGTCACTAAATACGAGTACGGAAACAGTGGGTTCAGGTATTGAGAACCGGGAAATAGCAGTTAATTTTAATAGGTTGTAATATTTATTACGAGTATATTATATTAATTATCTTAATTCATTTATGTAGTCATTAGTTAATTCTCTTAATTTATTTATATTCTCATAAATTAACTTAGTTTACTTATATGACCATTATTAATTATCTATAGTCACGAGGCTAAATAATGCAACTACTCAATATGGTAAGATGAAGTCTTTTGTTGCAACATTTACAGGCGTGACTCTAAATTCGGTTTAAGTATTTGTTATAACTAAATTTATATTAATGGAATAACTATTATATATAAATTATTTTAATCAAGCCATATTAATTACAAGAATGTATTATACAGATTTTCCTAATCTGATTTAATTTAATCATTTTAAGTAATTATATTATCGTTTTATTATTGCATTATTAATGACTCAGTGCCATAAATGCTCAGGTATGCAACTCTCAAGTATACAATTCTCAAGTATACAACTCTCAAATATGCAACTCTCAAGTATACAACTCTCAAATATGCAACTCTCAAGTATGCAAATATATAGTAGAAAGATATTCTGAAGAGGGATCGCAAAATGGATTGTGAAAATCTCTTGCATCAGGAAATCAAAATACCTCCTAAGAGTTGTAGATTTACATTTTATATTATGTTCCGATATTAATATATTTACCTAGATACATGTAAGAGCGGAAAAAATGAACTCACAGCACACAGGCAACGGAACAACAGCTTCTACCGGAAAAAACTCGGGGATTAACTCCTCCTATACTTCCGGTGTCCCAGGAGATACCGAAGAACCTCTCATGGTCCACCTGTTAGAGCTCAGAAACCGGCTGGCAATAGTTTTGATCTGGCTCTGTCTGGGAATAATTATCGCTTTCCCGTTTTCAGCAAAAGGGATGTTAATTGTCTGGAAGGAATTTATAAATACTGACATTTACATGACAGCTTACTCACCTCTCGAATGGACCTTTGCTCGCCTCAAGCTCTGCTTCGTTTTTGCTCTGGGTACTTCAATCCCATTGCTCTTCTACCAGCTTTACAGGTTCACAGGCAAAGGACTTTATCCACATGAGAAGCGTTTTTTCCTCAAGGTCATTCCTGTATCTTTCCTGCTTTTCGTCTTTGGGGCCTCTATAGGTTACTTTATCGTCCTGCCTGTTATGTTCAAATATATTCTATTTTATTCTGGAGACATGGCTACAGCGCAACTTTCCGTTCAGGATACTCTCTCAGCAGTAACCACAATCCTGTCAGGTTTCGGAATCGTGTTCCAGCTCCCCCTGCTTGTGGTTCTTGCCGTGAAAATGGGGCTTGTAGAATACCAGACTCTTAAAAAGCAGAGGGTATTGGTCTACAGTGTGATTATGGCAGTTTCACTTTTCCTTTCACCTGATCCTACATTTATTGCCCAGATCGTTGTGGCGTTTTTACTGGGAGTTCTTTTTGAGTTCAGCCTGTTACTTATCCGGCTATTTTGAGAGTCAATTTGCCTATTTATGGAATTCTTTATTTTTAAAAACAGGTGTTCTTAAAAGAATCTGCGAATAGGCCATTTCACCGATCTGATTACAAGAACTTTTATATTTGATTGTTGATAATAACCAACAATGATAGGCACACAGGAATTAATAGTAATTCTTATTGTAGCTCTCTTTCTCTTTGGGCCCAAGAAGCTTCCTGAGCTTGCACGATCTTTAGGGAGTGCAATGGGAGAATTTAAAAAAGCTCAGCGTGCTTCTGAGCTTGAGCTCAATCAATTCGATGCCTACACCAGAAAGGCTGCGAATATAGTTGCTTCTGAGGAAAAAGAGAAGGAGAAGGAACAAAAAGATACTCCAAGCAGCAATAACGAAACAAATACCGATAAGGAAATGAAAACCGACACGGAAATGAAAACCGATACGGAAATGAAAACCGAGGCGGAAATGAAAATCGGTACAGAACTGAAAAACGACGCAGGTCTGGAAAATAAGCCGGAAGCCGAAAAATCTGTCCCTGAACAGGAAGAGCCCCGAAAAATCTGAAATCCAGGATCGAGTCGGGATAAAAGAAGACAAATCTTAGTAGAAAACTAAAACAATTAAAGATATAAAATCTCCAAAATAGTAATCAAAAATAAAAGCTTTATATAACATAAATAAAAGCTTTATATAACATAAAAAATCTTAGCTTAATTTATAGATCTTTACAATTTTCAGATCATTATCACCTGCTGATTATATTTGTTTAAGAAAACGAAAAGCTTGAGGTTAAGCCATGATAGGCACACAAGAACTTATAATGATTTTTGCAGTAGTTATACTCCTTTTCGGGGCAACTAAACTTCCGGAGCTGGCCAGATCCATGGGAAGTTCAGTGGGCGAGTTCAAGAAAGCTCAGAAGGAATCCGAACTAAACCTTAAGGAATTTGAGAAGTCTATAAAGGAACCCGTAACTCCAAAGAGTAAGGTACAGGAAACTGCCCAGAAACTCGGGATTGACATAAGAGGCAAGACCGATGATCAGCTTCTGGATCTCATCCAGAAAGCCGCAGAAAAGCCAAAAGAGGTTTCAGAGCCCTGAAAACCCTGAAAAGTTAAATTCTTTTTTCTTTTCATGGCATTACTCTAGGTTTAACCTTTTTTAGTGAAGCCTGCCATTTTTATTTCAACCGAAATTTTTATTTTTTGTCACATCCGAATAGGATAGTGAAACAACTTAATAGGAGTGCTTTTGTGACAGAGCTAATCACTGAAGTTGACAAAAACGATAACTATCTTCGGCTGCGCGAACGAGAGGAGTTTTATTCGGGAATGCATATTCACAGGGCTGCCCAACTTATCCTTCTCAACCCTGAAAATAAGATGCTTATCCAGAAAAGGTCACCTCAAAAGCGCTGGTTTCCGGGCCGCTATACATACTCGGTAAGCGGCACTGTGGCGAATGAATCTTACGAAGCCTGCATGGAACGGGAAATGCTTGAAGAAATAGGAATCTCGGTTCCATTTCGAAAGTTATTTAAAATTTCTTGCATCGTCGAAAACAAAGGAGCCTTCCACACGGTATTTTCAGGCCTTTGTTCTGAAAAAACTGCAAGTTTAATTCGGCCTGACCCGGAAGAAGCCGTATCCGTAGAATGGATCGAACTTGAAGAACTTCATGAGGCCGTCAAAAATGAGCCTGAGAAATATACGCCTTCTCTGCGGGTCGGAATTCTAAAAATTTTCCAGGAAGGATACGAAAAATATATTTTTTGAGACTAATAGAAGTTCTCCTTATAGAGAATCCTATTAGTTCAGTAGAGAATCCTCATTGGTTCAGTAGAGAACCCTATTGGTTCAGTAGAGAATCCTTGTTGGTTCAGTAGAGAATCCTTGTTGGTTCAGTAAGAAATACCTAACTTGTACATTTGCGATTTTGCCCTGAATTTCTTTTCTCTTCTTATATGGCAAGTACTTCAAGGCTTAATACTCGTATTCATCCGTTACCTGTTTTGGGCCTTCGTACTCACCTACAATTGGAATATGTTCTCCACATATCGGACAGGTTTTCTCAGGCGTGATCTCATATTTTTCAATATCGAAATAGCCACGCCTGATCAACATTTTTCCGCAGTTCGGGCAGAAAGTGTTGTTGCGGTCACTGCCAGGGACATTGCCCATGTAAACATACTTTATCCCTTCTTCGGTTGCAATTTTACAGGCTTCCTGCATTGTTTTGACAGGTGTCGGTGAGATATTTTGCATTTTGTACTGGGGATGGAAACGGGTAAAATGCAGGGGGGTCTCAGGCCCCAGATTTTTATACACCCATTTTGAAAGTTCCCTTAGCTCATCAAGAGAATCGTTTGCACCGGGAATAATGAGGTTTGTAATCTCAACATGGATTCCCAGTTGTTTTGCAAGGGCAGAAGCCTCGAGTACAGGAGCGAGTTTTGCACTGGCGACATCGTGATAGAACTTTTCATTGAATGCCTTGATATCAATATTGGCAGCATCCAGATAAGGCGCTATGTTCCTGAGGGCTTCAGGCGTCATATATCCGTTTGTCACATATACGGTCCCAAGCCCTGCCTCTTTTGCTAGTTTTGCACATTCGTAAGTATACTCATGCCAGATTGTGGGCTCATTATAGGTCCAGGCAATTGAGCTTGAGCGTGAGATAAGTGCCCTTTGAATAAGTTCGTCAGATGGAATATCCATTGTGTAAGCATCTTCCAGGCATGCCTGGGAAATAGACCAGTTCTGGCAGTGTTTGCAGTGGAAATTGCATCCTATTGATCCGACTGAATAAACATAAGAACCCGGATAAAAGTGATAAAGCGGCTTTTTTTCGATTGGGTCAACTGCCTCGCTTGAAACGGTTTCGTAGATAAGAGTATATAGATCTCCGTCCCTGTTTTCCCGGACTCCGCAAAAGCCCCTTTTTCCCTGGGAAATTTTACAGCTCTGGGCGCAGAGATTACAGTGTACTTTATTATCTCCAATTTTCTCGTATAACATGGCTTCTTTTATCACATCTATCCCCATTAGAAATTGTTTTACAGCATAATAACGTTACTGTTTCATATTTTTCCAGTTTAGAAAGAGGATAATAAGTTTATCGTATCCTCTTCAAATTCAATGGTTTTTCAACCGCATAAAAAATATAATAGTTTTTCCATTTTCCCTTATCATATTTTG
>NZ_LMVP01000189.1 GCF_002287235.1 Methanosarcina spelaei | reverse complement strand
ATGCACCCGGGAAGTAAATTTCCGGGGAAGGACGGATTGCCTGTGTTGACACGCAGGTACATGAAGTCATGTATAGGTGCTGTATACTGGACGCTTACTGGACCTGGTTAGGATACACAGGAATTATGCTATCAGGTGGATGGCTCGGCTCAAGAGCTGATGAAGGACGTGCCAAGCTGCGATAAGCCCGGGGTAGGTGCAAGGAGCCTATGAACCCGGGATCTCCGAATGGGACCTCTCCATAGTGATCAGTAATGATCGGGAACGCTCCGAATTGAAACATCTTAGTAGGAGCAGGAAAAGAAATCAAACGAGATACCGTTAGTAACGGCGAGTGAAAACGGCACAGTTCAAACCGAATCCCTTCACAGGGAAATGTGGTGTTGTAGGGCTGTTCAAACGTCTGGCGGCTAAACAGAACTTGCCTGAAACGGCAGACCATAGAGTGTGACAGTCACGTATGTGTAAACCAATAGACCGGAACATGTCCCTGAGTACCGTGCGTTGGATATCGTGCGGGAATCCGGGGGGCACCAACCTCCAAAACTAAATACTACTTGAGACCGATAGCGAAATAGTAGGGTGACCGAACGCTGAAAAGTACCCCGAGAAGGGAGGTGCAAAGTGCCTGAAACCTGATAGTGATGGAACGATATGGCATTAAAGGAACTCTGATATGAAGGAAACATTCGCGAGAATGCTGTACGAATATCACTGCCAGTGTCGTATCTTACGTTTTGAAGAACGGGCCAGGGAGTTTATCTTGGTGGCAATGGCTAACCTTATATTTGGGCAGCCGAAGCGAAAGCAACATGTGCGCAGCCTTCGGGCGAGGCACGACGTATACAAGTGCGTGGAGTCACCGGGGTAAGACCCGAAGCCGGGTGATCTAGGCGTGGGCAGGTTGAAGCGTGGCGAAAGCTACGTGGAGGACCGTAAACGGTATTGATCTGCAAATCATTCGTGTGACCTGCGTCTCGTAGTGAAATGCTAATCTAACCCGGCATCCGCTGGTTCCTTCCGAAACATGTCGTAGCATGACCTGACTGGAGATCGTCGGTGGAGTAGAGCACTGATTAGCGGTTCCGGGGGGGAAACCCCTCGCCCGCCTGTCAAACTCCAAACCCACCGTCATCGTAGAAAGTCGGAGTCCGGACTGCTGGGGTAAGCTTGTAGTCCGTAAGGGAGACAACCCAGCCCGTGGTTAAGGTCCCCAAGTGTCGACTAAGTGTAAACACTAAAGGGCGTCCCAAGCCCAAGACAGCTGGAAGGTTAGCTTAGAAGCAGCTACCCTTCAAAGAGTGCGTAACAGCTCACCAGTCGAGGTTTGGGGCCCCGAAAATTGACGGGGCTCAAGTCGACTACCGATACCACGGAGTACCGTAAGGTAATCTCGTAGGAAGGCGTTGTGTTCGGACTGAAGCAGGGCTGTGAAGTCCTGTGGACCGTTCACAAACGAAAATCCTGGTAATAGTAGCAGCAAAGCAGGGTGAGAATCCCTGCCGCCGAAGGGGCCAGGTTTCCTCGGCAATGTTCGTCAGCCGAGGGTTAGTCGGTCCTAAGACGTACCGTAACTCGAGTACGCCGAAAGGGAAACAGGTTAATATTCCTGTACCATTTAGCAATCAGTCTGACGTCTCCGGGCAGGCCGAGCGGCGCCGTCGCGCCGTCTAAGCAGCGAATCCCGTGGAGAGCCGTAATGGCGAGAATCGGGCGAATCTGTAATGGCTAAAGTCGGCTGCACCCAGGGACCCGTGAAAAGGCTGCTAAATGTCCGTACCGAGAACTGACACAGGTGCCCCTAGCTGAAAAGGCTAAGGCGTGTCGGAGTAATTCAGTTAAGGGAATTCGGCAAATTAGCTCCGTAACTTCGGGATAAGGAGTGCCTGCTGTGAAGACAGCAGGTCGCAGTGACCAGGGGGCTCTAACTGTCTAATACCAACATAGGAGATTGCAAACCCGTAAGGGCTAGTACAATCTCTGAATCCTGCTCAGTGCAGGTACCTGAAACCCCGGCTCAACGGGAAGAAGGGCCTGTAAACAGCGGGGGTAACTATGACCCTCTTAAGGTAGCGTAGTACCTTGTCGCTTAATTGGCGACTTGCATGAATGGATCAATGAGAGCCCCACTGTCCCTAACTGGAATCCGGTGAAGCTTACATTCTAGTGCACAGTCTAGAGACCTCTAGGGGGAAGTGAAGACCCCGTGGAGCTTTACTGCAGCCTGTCGCTGGGTTGTGGTTCTGGATGTACAGAGTAGGTAGGAGGCATCGAAGCGGGTGCGCCAGCATCCGTGGAGCCGCAATTGGGACACTACCCTTCTGGGACTACGACCCTAACTCTGCGAAGAGGACCCCGATAGGTGGGCAGTTTGCCTGGGGCGGGACGCCCTTGAAAAGATATCAAGGGCGCGCAATGGTTGACTCAAGTGGGTCGGAAACTCACTGAAGAGTGCAAGAGCATAAGTCAGCCTGACGTTATTCAGCATAGCAGTGGATGACGAGACGAAAGTCGGTTCTAGCGAACTTTTGAGCCTCCTTGGTGGGGGCCAAAAATGACAGAAAAGTTACCCCGGGGATAATTGAGTCGTTGCCGGCAAGAGTACATATCGACCCGGCAGCTTGCTACCTCGATGTCGGTTCTTTCCATCCTGGCCGTGCAGCAGCGGCCAAGGGTGAGGTTGTTCGCCTATTAAAGGAGATCGTGAGCTGGGTTTAGACCGTCGTGAGACAGGTCGGTTACTATCTACTAGAGGTGTTTGAGGTCTGCGGGTAAGCTGCTTTTAGTACGAGAGGAACCAAGCAGCGGCGCCCCTGGTGTACCGGTTGTCTGACAAGGCATCGCCGGGCAGCTACGCGCTTCGGAATAAGAGCTGAATGCATCTAAGCTCGAAATCTTTCCTAAAAAGAGACCTCATTAAGGATTCCGGTAAAAGACCGGTTTGATAGAAACGGGATGTAAGCACCAAGGCAACGAGGTGTTCAGTCCGCGTTCACTAATTATCCGTTCCTTTCCTAATCAAGTCCAGGCGAAATCCAGTAATGCAGCACTATACATGACTTTCATTTTCCAATCCTTCTTATATGTTGAGTCTGGCGGCCATAGCGGCAGTGCAACTCCTGTACCCATCCCGAACACAGTAGATAAGCCTGCCCGCGTTCCTTACTGTACTGAAGTGTGCGAGCCTTCGGGAACTCTGGATCGCTGCCATGCTCAC
>NZ_LMVP01000188.1 GCF_002287235.1 Methanosarcina spelaei | reverse complement strand
GCAGCAGTTCAAAGAATGCTCTATTACCTAATCAGGATTATCAACCATTTTAAGAGTTGTTCCTGGATGACCTTCTTGACCTCCAGGGTTCTTTTCGCTCTTTTTACGGAGACTCTTGGGATTAGGTTTTCCTTTGACAAAAAAATCAGTAGAAGGAGGTTTACTGCTGTTTCTGCTATTTTGATTTAAGCGAGATTCTAAAACTTGCAATTTTTCACTAAGCTGTTTTATTTGAGATTCAAGACTCTCAATGTAAGTTGCAATAACTTCAGGATTTGAAGTACACAGAGCAAGAATCTCTTCACGTTTCATCAAAGATAGAAATAACTCATTGTAAATCCAATTTTTCCTCGAAAAGAGGAAAAATTGTGTAGCCCTAAAAAGGCTACCTGAATAGTAACTATATTTTTTTATAAATTTGATGTGATCTTCCGGATTTTCGGAAAAACAACCCTGTTTCTTAATTGTTTCAGGGCCCACAACTTTTCCATTTTGAACAGACATTTCGGGAGTATAAATCTTATTTACGAAAAGAGCAGAAACTGCGGCTCCTGACCAGAGTTTCATAAAATTCTCAATAGATGCTTCAATGTCTACTCCATATTCAACAGATATTTCTATTGCCTTCGGTAAACTTTCAACGTCTTTTCCTGAGTCCCTGGCCCCCTTTTCAAATTCGGAGAGGATTTGTTTAGGTTTTTCCAGGCCCTCTCCACCTCCTACAGTTAAAAGACCGTCCCCATAATAGCCTGCAACATATGCACTTTCAGGCACTAGAGAAGAAATATAGATAGGAATTTCATTTTTTGGCAGAGTATATAATTTGGCCTTTTTTGTTTGATAGTAGCATCCGTCAAAACTGACCTTCTCTCCTGTCCAGAGTTTGCGGATAAGTTCTATTGCTTCTATCATGCGGATCTGACGTTCATCATACTCAGGCCATTCTAAGGTTATGGAATATTCATTTAAGGCTTCCCCAGTTCCAACAGCGAGATAGGTCCTTCCTTCGGCAAGTGAAGATACTGTTGCTGCAGCCTGAGCAATAATCGCAGGATTATAGCGCAGGATAGGACAGGTCAGACCTGTTCCCAGTTCGATATTTTGGGTACTCGCAGCTGCCGCACCAAACCAGCTCCATATAAAGCAAGCCTGTCCTTCTTCACTCCAGGGATGAAAATGATCACTTGCATCAATACTTTCAAAGCCTGCCTCTTCAGCAGCTATTACCTGTTTCAGCAACTCGGAAGGAGGGAACTGTTCAGGTGCGACCTTATAGCCTAATTTAAGCAATTTAACTCCCCCATCAACATTTATATAATTAAAAAATATAATTTATATTTAATAATCATATTCAGGACTCTGTTCCAAAATCCAGTGATTTTTGCATTTTTTGATTGAAAATCTGAATTAGCAAGAAGAATCCAGTTTTCATCAAAATCAATATTCGATATCTAAAGACTTCAATACCTAAGTTGTATTACAAGGATTGTGACCATTTACAAAATCTAGTGATTTTGAATTTTACATTCATCACTAGATTTTAGTACTGAGTCATATTCAGGTTCAAAATATTATTCCAATTTTTTATTATGCCTGCATGACAGGATCACTATGGAATTTGAGGGACGAAAGAATAGAGGTAACTAGTCAGTTGTAGGGAAAAATATTAGTCACTGTATTCACTAAATTTCAAGGAGCAAGTTTCTATTAACTAACTTTTTTTACTTGCCGGATATTAATTTCGTTTGTTGACTTTCAAAAGTAATCTGACTCAAGTTGGTCTAAAACCATAGTATAACAAATAAAATAGTGCTAGAGGTGCGGTTCTAACGCATGAACTCCTACGAAAATGGATCTTGAATAATCCAGAGTCTACCAGAAGTTACTTCCTCTTGTTAATTGGCTCAAGTTATGTTTTTTGTTTTGAGAGGGAAAAACTAAAGTCAAAAATAGCCATGAAGCCAAATAAACTTATCCTGTCAGTGTAAATTTCAGAAAGACAGGAAATTCCTTCCGCAGGTTCAAGCACGGATTTTGGGAAAAAGATTACTGAGGTTGTAATAAAATAGGTAATGATTAAATTTAAAATATGCAACCTAGATTCGGCAGGTAAACATATAAGTTAATATAATTATTCTCACATCTTTTTTCTTGATTTTCCATGGCAGACAAAAACAACAGTCGACTAGTCGAATCCTCAATAAAACGTACAAGATTTTTAGGTCACCTTGGTCTCATTGCTGGAGTTTTCCGAGAACTTGAAGTTGACAAACTGATCGATGAGAAACTCCCAAAGGAAAGGGATCACAAGATTCCTCACTCAGTCTGCATCCTTGCCATGGTACTCAATGGTCTTGGTTTCATAGGTCAACGTCTATACCTTTTTCCTGACTTTTTCAGGAATATTTCTATAGAAAGACTTTTTGGAGAAGGTGTAACACGAGAAGATCTGAATCAATATGCTATCGGAGAAACTCTTGACAGAATCGTAAAGTATGGTCCTACAAAACTGTTTACGGAAATTGTTCTTCACATTATGAATCGTCTACCTATTCCTGTCCATTGTTTACACGCTGACACTACAAGTGTCAGCGTTTATGGTGATTATCAAGACGAAGAAACGGAGTCTATTGATATCACTTTTGGAATTCCCAAAAACGGAAGATGGGATCTCAAACAATTTGTGCTAAGTTTGATTGTAAATCAGCATGGAATACCCCTTTTTATGAACACTCATTCAGGGAATGCTTCCGACAAAAGCACAATTCTGGAAGCAATAAAGTCTCTCAAATCAGCTTTAAGTCCTGAAAGCAAAGTGTACTATGTCGCTGATAGTTCCTTTTACACTGACAATAATATCAATAATATAGGAAAGTCATTCTGGATCAGTCGTGTTCCTGCAACAATTAATGAGGCAAAGGAACTGCTAACTGCAAATCTAAACCTGAAGCCACTGAAAAGCGATGAAAGATACTCATTTTATCAAACCTTTGTTGATTATGGGGGAGTCAAGCAAAAGTGGGTTTTGTTGCTTTCTCATAAAATGAAAGAAAAGAAAGAGATAACTCTCAGAAAGAAGCTTCAAAATGAACTTGAAAAAGCAGAAAAGTCGCTTAAAAAACTGGTAGTAGAGGACTTCTTCTGTGAAGAAGATGCATTAAAAGCAGCAGAAAAATGGACTGCAGATTTCCCTTCTATTGTGTTTGAAAAAGTAGATTTGAAAACCGTTAAAAAA
>NZ_LMVP01000187.1 GCF_002287235.1 Methanosarcina spelaei | reverse complement strand
TTGAAAAACAGATAGAATTACAACCCTCAGAAAACCTTGACTCGGAAACAAATTCCTCGGAACAGAACTCAAGTGATGGAGAAGTTGGAGGAATAACCGATAGAGTAAAAGAAGAAATAAACGATGGAAAAAACCTTTCCAGTGTAGAAAAGAAATTTGCCGAGAGTTTCCTGGACCCGAAATCGCAGAAGATATGGATGGTAGGAATCATAGCTGTATTAATATTATTCCTGGTGTATTTAAAGAGAAAAAAGTCATAATAATGCACCTTGACGATTTTAAATGCATTTGTTTTTGGAATTCTTTGAAGAGATTTCGATAAACTATAAATACATATTAATAGTAGACATGTATTGTAGAGAAATATATGAATGTAGATTAATTTAATTAAAAAAGAAATTCGCGGATGAAAGCTTAATAATAATGAAGTTAATTAATGAAGTAGATAATAAACAAAATTAAAAAATATATAGCAAAAATCCGGGATAAAAAAATAAATATTAATTTAGGGGTGTAACGATTGAAGAAAAAAATAGGAACAAGTGAAGTATACATGAGAAAGTGTAAATTAACCTTCGCGGCTCTAATCTGCATTTTCGCACTTATTTCGGTATCAGCCGCGGTTTCCGAAAAAGGACTCTGGGTTGCATCTATCGAGAAAAACGGGGACAGCGTCGTTTTTGCAAACCATTCTGACAGCCAGGAAAATGGCGGATGGATTTACCTCACCGGAGGAAAAGAAATTCAGCTTCCACAACCTCTTAGCTTTAGTTACAGTGGGACAAATTGTGTGGAGAAAGCAGGAGTTGTAGTTAAAATAAACAAGGACAAAAACGAGGAACTGAGTTTTACGTATCCATATTCCACGCATCCGTTTTATACTGAAAAACAGACTGTGAAAATGGATTATAATGGTCCTTCAGCCTTTAAGAAGCAAGCAGTAAATATTTATCTTGTCAAAGGGCTTGGTGTGAGTTCCATGAAACAAGCTCTTGTGGATGCCAAATGCAAGAGCCTGGGTGAAATATTTAAAGAAGGTGTGAACTACAACAAGACATGCGCGACTCTGGATAAGTGCGGTGACCTGTCTAAACCTCTTACCTTCGACTCTCTTGAGCCTGGGAGTTACGGCATCATTATTACACTTGCTGATAACAAAGAATCCAACGTAACGAAAGTTCTTTCAGCGACTTGCTTTGAAGTAGTTGACTATGAAATGAAAGCGAAGGCAGCCAACAATATTAAGGAAGGCGACAACCTTGATGTTGAGATGAGTCTGAAAAATGCACCTGCTGATGGAGAGTTTACATACGGTGCCCTGCTGATAAGTGAAGAGGCCTATAAAGCTGAAGTAAAAGTCGACAGCAATGGAACAATAAACGGGACCGATGTTTCCGTTAATGATTTTGACCTCAGAGACCTAGGCGTTAACTCCACAAACTACAAGTCCAAGTTAAGCAAAAGTGAATTCACAAACGCAGTCCAGACTCTGATTGGAGAAGGCAACGGTACGATAAGCATAGGTGACAAAAACCAGGATACCCTTTCCCTGACAACCTTTGACCTGCAGCCAGGAAAATACTTCCTCTTTACAGGTGCCTATGAACCTGGGAAAGGCCTTGCAGGCATAGACCAGCAAGAACTGACAATAGGTAAAGAAAAAACAAAAACCTCGCCATAATGTATCAGGACTCAGAAACTGACAAAAATCCCGGATTCAGAAAACAGATTTTGAGCCGGACCTGATCAGTGTGAGGATAAAAGGTTAAAGCCAAAAGGCTGAAACTCTAAAAAACAGTCAGAAGTAGAAAGACTCAATGCTTGAAAAGGCGGATTTCTTATAGAACCGCCTTCTTTTTTGATTTTTGTATTTTGGTTTTCCTCTGAAAAATTATAAAATCTTTAGTCAATGGTTCTAAACCGCTCAATAGTCATTTCGGTCAATGGTTCTAAACCGCTCAATAGTCATTTCGGTCAATAGTTCTAAACCGCTCAATAGTTATCGGTCAATGATTTCTCATATTTATTTGCAGTATAGAATCTATTGATATAGTCATCAGCGACAG
Source organism: Methanosarcina spelaei (assembly GCF_002287235.1). Taxonomy (GTDB): domain Archaea; phylum Halobacteriota; class Methanosarcinia; order Methanosarcinales; family Methanosarcinaceae; genus Methanosarcina; species Methanosarcina spelaei. Next base: position 1,218 of record NZ_LMVP01000187.1, on the reverse strand, counting down.
AAAAACACTATTGAGAAATAACTAGAAAAAGAAAAACTGTTATTGGGAAAAAAACTGTTATTGGGAAAAAAAACTGTTATTGGGAAAAGCCATTAAGCTAATTCCAAAACTTAAAATTGTTTCTTGAGATTCAATGCTCTAAATAATTAACCAAACTTTTTATCATGGAAAATTGTTATTCAAATTTCGGGTTTGAGAGCGAAATCGGTTTTGTACAAGCTCATTAGTAAGTTTTTTGGAGCTATCAGTTTATTCTCGTAGATGCTGCAGTAAACCCGAAATAGAATGGAGCAAAATTCCGGTAAAAGTCATACCCGCCCCTATAACGGTTAGAATTACCATTAAAACCGTCGGCTTGAAGGCAAGACTTCCGTCAAGATAGAAAGTCCGTAATAAACCGAGGCCTATATACAACCCACCTGAGCAGAGAACAAAACCTGGAAGGGTAAACCAGTATAGGGAATTAAACTCCATTTTTAGATAATTGTTAAATCGAATAGTCAGATTGCGCTTAAAGGGACTGATAGTCAAATCGTTTACATTATAGAACTGGATAATATTTTTAAACGTAACGTAACCTCCAGACCAATAGATCCCACTACTATTCATATAGCCGGACTAATTTTCTTGGATAAGGAAGCTTTAAAATATAAATACTTTTCTAAAAGCTCAGAAATAAATAAATTATAGGCTTAAGAGTTTATATAAGAATTTCTCTTTTTTCGCAGGCTCAAACTTTGATCATTCTCTGTACAGATACTGATTGAAATCAAGGTGCTATTAAGTAAAGAAATTCTTATCATATTTCACTGCTATCTCCATAGTTCAATCGGAAGGCTGGCGTTTAAACGGGAAAAAGTTCAAACAGGATCATGTATTTTGAGCATGTAATAAAACGTGAGCAGATATGTTAATTTCTTGGCTGACTCTTGGTTTCTAACATTATTTTAGGATTATTGGTATTTTCAGATCAGTCTTGATCAGTCGCAATTTAATTAGTTACCAGTTCCTGCTTTTAATCCTGCTTAAACCACAAGGATATTGTAATCAATTGGTATAATGTACTTCTACTCCCCCTAATTTTTGATATTTAAAGGAAGATCTCCTGGTACCACATTCTTTTATTAACCAATTTGACCCGTGATATTCTCTTTCCCCACATCTTTATTTCAGTCGAATACCCCGCTAGCTTGCTGCGGGGATGGAAAACTTCCCCGG
>NZ_LMVP01000186.1 GCF_002287235.1 Methanosarcina spelaei | reverse complement strand
TAAGCTATTTTGATAAAAGTTTCACTTTAGAAAGTAGCGGAGCGTATTGATTTTAGATAAAATATTCAAAAAAAATATCTAATGAATAAACAAATTCTTTGGCAAAAATGCCAAAGAATTTGTTTTTCAAGATTATTGCAGCTTTTTGAGGTAGTTAGCAGAGAAAATTGTAGGTTTGAGGAAAGAACAATAAGAGAAATCACTAGATTATGGAATTGTGTCGTTTTTAATAGTATTTAATGAAAATTGAATGATATCGTTTTTTGTCTCTAAATACACCAGATAATTGCTTTTACCTACTAAATAAAAGTCCAACAAACCTGCATTTGATTAAAAATCGACAGCAGTAAAAATATGAGTTTAGAAATTTACTGCGGAAAATGGGTTGGAGTTTACTGCGGAAAATGGGTTGGAGCTGAGAATATAGGTATAATTTCAAAAACAAGACTCAGAATTATTTAAAAAGAAACGACGAGAGGGGGACTCGAACCCCCGGGATGCAGGGCATCACGGGATTAGCAATCCCGCGCCATACCGGGCTTGGCTATCTCGTCACAAAGGACTTCAAGAAGCGCGTCCCCTTAAACGCATTTTATGTATTTAATCTTTTCCAGGGGAAGGGTTTCACAGAGACTATTTTACAAGAAGTATAATAGTTATGCTATAAAACGGAATCACCTGATGTATTCTAATTATTTTGTGTATTAAAGCGATGAGCACGCCTCAGGTCGTTGAATCTTGGAGATACCAGTAGACTGGAACCTCTTCTCCACCCCGCAGCCCCGCAAGCGATAGTTGCCCACAGTAAGTCTGCTCCCTTCCGGGCCTCGACCGGTTTCCGCAGTTAGGGTATGAAGACCTGCTCTCCAGCAAACCCGCATACCTGCACCATCCCAGCAGGACGGGGCTTCTCCGTTGAGATTCCAGGCTGGAGTCCCTTCGACGCATCTTCCCTTGGCTTCGTCTCCCGCGTATCGGCGATTTCGGGTTACAGGTAACGCCGGGCTACCCGGACTAGCTCATCAGCTATACAAAGTCACTTGTAATATATAAAGATATGCCAGTCATCTTCCTCCCGATATCTGTTTTTCATATTGGAATGTGAATATTCAATTGGTCTTGAAAGAAAAAAGCAAAGAGAGTGGGCACATTAGTGAGATTGTTTTTTTAAACGGATTAAAAAATATTAAGATAAACTCAGAGGGGTTTAAAATATGTAAGGAGGAATAAATCCCCCTATTTATTTATACGTTATTTTTCAAAATAATATGTAAATAAATCTGAAACAGCTATATAGCACACCAAAGTACCGGTAAAATATAGAGAGTTTGGGGAATTTCTATGAGATGTGGAGTTGCAATTGACCTTGGAACAAGTGGGTATAGAGCTCAAAAAATCGATCTTGATACAGAAGAAATCCGAAGAACAGTGATAACTTTGAGGAATCCTCTTCCTGGAGCAAATGTGATGGATCATATGGATTTTGCAATTCACTATGGTCAGGATCTCGCGCATGGACTTTCTATAAATGCAGTAAAGAACCTATTCCAGGCTCTTGATGTAAAAAGCGAGGAGCTTGAAAGGCTTTCAATCTGTGGGAACCCGATTCAGCTATCCATCTTCCAGGGAATAAGTATTGAAGATCTCGCTTATGCAGGAGAACGGAAGAAAAAGAAGTATAATATACAGGAGCAGGATAGGAGCGCGAGAATCGTACATAGCAGTGAAATTCCCGGATTTGATGAATATGATTGTGAGGTTGTAGTTCCTCCTGCAATAAAGCATGAAGTTGGAGCTGACGCCCTTGCCCTGATAATTAAATCCGGAATGCTCGATAGTGATGAAATTTCGATTGCTACGGACTACGGAACAAATGCAGAGATGGCTCTCAAAGTGAAGGACATTATTTATACGGGATCTGCAGCTGCTGGTCCTGCCCTTGAAGGACAGCAGATAAGGCATGGAAACCTTGCTTCTCCTTACACCATATCAGATTTTGAATTCGAGAATGGAGGATTAAGAAACTACATCCTGAGTGAAGAAATGAAATCAGTTCCCGGAGATATAATAGATCCGTCAACCGGGGAAATCCTTAAGGAAGGTCAGATCAAAGCCAAAGGAATTACAGGTACCGGGGTTATAGCTCTGATAGAAAAAGGAATTGAATGCGGCCTTATAGAGCTCCCAAAGATTAAAACTCCGGATGGGCTTATTCATATGCAAAACCGGATGGATTTCTCTGAGAAAGACCTGACTGAAGCCGGAAAAGCCATAGGCGCAATTCGTGCAGGACATATTACTCTCTGTTCGACTGCAGGTATCGAAATGGCAGACATTGATACGGCTTATATGGCAGGTGCTGCTGGTACCTATATGGATGCGGCAAAAGCCCAGAAAATCGGTTTGATTCCATACGCAACAGGAAAGATTTTCCAGCTTGGAAACACTTCACTTGCAGTCGCCCGTGAAATATTGCTTTCGGAAAAGAGATTATGGGAGCTTCAGGATATTGCAAGTCAAATAATAGGTACACATATAATGTTTGCAACCGCGCCGGAATTCCGGGACGTGTATGTTCTTGAACTTGCATACTGGGAGGAAGGTATGCCTTTTAAAATGTTCAAGAAATATCTCAAAAAGAAAGGACTTCCAGAGCTCGGAGAACCTATACAAAATCCTATTATAGAAAAACGAGTGGAGAGAGATATTCCAGTTCTTGGAGAAGAAGGGCTTCATGTACTTGAAAGAGTCGGGACCTATATGACTATGATTGTCGATTGCCCCGAGTGCAAAAAGTGTATTAAAGTCTGTCCAACGGGCGCTATATCAATTGACGAGGAAAACAGGGTTATGATAAGCACTGACCTGTGTGAAGGCGCCCACTGCCAGAGATGTATCAGGGCCTGTCCTCCGGAAAAGTTTAACTGGGAAAATCTTGAGGTTTTCAAACAGAAGTTGCAGGAATAAAAAGTAGCTCAGGATCCTGATCAGACAACTTCTAAATCCTCAATGAAATCTGAAAACATAGGGCAATAAATAGCTTACATAGACTTTAAAAGAGATCATAAAGAATAATATGATTCAAACTAGGGAGAGAAAACAACTTCCTGCAACTCTCCAACCTACATTCCGCAGATGTACATAGATGTAGAGTTTATTTACCTAATTGCCCAAAATTGTCAATTAAATATTGAGTTAATTTTTAATTTACTGCCTCATTGAGATAATTGATGGTACTTTTGTGTACATGTCGGGTAAGTCGGGAGGATTACTCCTCCTTTCTCCCCTAGGA
>NZ_LMVP01000185.1 GCF_002287235.1 Methanosarcina spelaei | reverse complement strand
CCTTATCAGCAGATTGATGATACAGGTGCAAGAGTCAATGGTGTCAATTATTATACTCAAATTCTTTGTAATCCTTATTATACTGCTTATTTTACAGTTCCCAATAAAAATAGAGAAAATGTTTTAGACGTGCTTTTATGTGGAAAAGAAAAAACATACTGCTTTACTGATGAAGCATATAATCTGATGAAAACGTTTAATGTTTCCCAAAGTTGGATGGAAAAACTCTCGTCTTTTAAAAACAAAATATTCAGTGACGAAGAAATGCGTCGAAAACTGGATTGTGTTTTCTCACTTAATGGATATAAAACTACTAAGAAGAAAGTCCTTGAAGCCTGTGCAATTGCGGCCTATCATCAAAGTAAAGACATACCTGTGGTTACCACACTTTTAAGTGATGATGCACGTCAGTTCAGGCAAATTGCATATCACCATGCTCTTTGTTGGATTCATGACGGTAGAAACTACAAGAAATTAAGGCCAATAGTTCCGTATCATAAAGAAAAGCTGAAAGCTTTTCTGAACAGTTACTGGAACTTTTATGGTGAGCTTTCTAAGTTTAGAATAAAACCAGATTCAGAGGTAGCGGAGCAATTATCCGTTAAGTTTGATCAGTTGTTTTCTACCAAAACAGGATATGAACAGCTGGATGAAAGAATCGCTAAGACAAAAGAGAACAAGGAACAGCTGTTAAAGGTCCTGGTCTTGCCAGAGGTTCCGCTGCATAACAATGCAGCGGAACTAGCGGCGAGAGCAAAAGTCAGAAAAAGAGATGTGAGCCTTCAAACCATAACAGAGGAAGGAACAAAAGCAAATGACACATTTATGACGATTGTTCAGACAGCAAAGAAACTGGGTGTAAGTGCATATCAGTACATATGTGATAGAGTTGGCGGTACATTTGGGATGCCATCTCTGGCTCAATTAATCGGAGAAAAAAGCTCAATAAGCAGAAATTGAGAGCTTTCCACTCAATTTGAAGAGGATACTAATTTTTCTAATGTAATTACTACCCAACTAGGCATTTCGGGCACAGGTTCCTTGATCCAGTAAACTATATATATTGGTTCTTCTGTAGAACAGAAAAGATCTGAATCTGAAAAGTTATAAAATAATTGTTTAGATATTCTGTATCGCAAGTTATTATTACTCAGAGTTAGTATTATTTGGTTACTTGTGTAAGCAGGTAAAGAAGGAAAGCTATATGCACTTTAGTCTGGAACCGATTGGCATTATTACAAAGGTTGCAAATAAGTCGGAAATTTTGATTTATTCTGATTTTGAACAGGTTATAAGAAATATCGTGTCCAAAATAGGAGAAGGGGCTGAGAAAGGACAGAAGCTTCTGGTCATCCATAAAAACAACAACCAGAAGCAGGTGGATGGTCACCAGGTCCAGGTCACGAAAGCGACTTTACTGGAAAGAAAAGGTAATTTGCTGACAATATCCAAAATAGAAGCAAACGAAGATTCAGTAATCGATGTTCGACTTGACCTCACCGCTTGATTTTCTTAGGTTTCTATAGAGGCTATAAGCCTAATAAGTCTCTTCTCTTTTCTCTTTCTTACTGGATAGCTTTGATTGGGCCTCAGGAAGGGCTGATAGAGTTAACTTCAAAAAATATGATAAAAATATAAAAATATGTTTGGAATTCCAGAACTTGTCCGGATTCCATGATCTGATGAACTCACTGACTAAATGAGTCCAATGACCGAATGAGTTTCATGGATTAGAACGGAAATTACATCTGTTTCTTTACTTTTTTCCTTCTGAGTAGTACTGTCTTTCAACAATCTATTTCATCGGTAAGTATCTCAGGATAACTATGAACACGCGGTAAATATAAGACTTCAGTATCTATAAAGCGTATTGAACAATAAATCATATGATTGCTATAAAGCATTTTGATATTGACCTGTAGTAAAGTATATTGAGATGTCTCTTGATATCTATTTTCTGAATAACAGTTAAAAAATTAAAAATAAGATTAAAAAATAAGAATAGATTAATAAGGCAAGTAATGAAAGTGCAAAGCTTTCTATTAACTTTCAGACATTCGAGGGAAAACATGGGCACAGATATAGGCGACCTGCTCCAGAAAAGAAAAATTGAGCTTTCGGATCTTACAAATCAGGTAGTTGCAATCGATGCATTTAATACGCTGCACCAGTTTTTGAGCATTATTCGCCAGCGGGATGGAAGTCCTCTGGTTGATTCTGCAGGAAGAGTAACCTCCCATCTCTCAGGCCTGCTCTACCGAACAGCGAGCCTTGTAGAAGCAGGTGTCAAACCTCTTTTTGTTTTTGACGGCAAACCTCCTGATCTCAAGTCCGAAACCCTGAACCGAAGAAAAGAAGTAAGGGAATCTTCTAGGGAAAAATGGGAGAATGCAAAAGCTGTAGGGGACCTGGAATCGGCGTATAAGTATGCTCAGGCTTCTTCGAAAGTAAACCAGGAAATTGTTGAAGATTCCAAATATCTCCTCAACGTTATGGGAGTTCCCTTTGTTCAGGCCCCCTGTGAAGGCGAAGCACAGGCTGCACACATGGTTCTCAAAAAAGACGCCAACTGCGTTGCTTCGCAGGATTACGACTCATTTCTCTTCGGGGCTCCAATCGTTGTCAGAAACCTGGCTGTAACAGGAAAACGGAAGCTTCCGGGAAAGAACATGTATGTTGATGTCGAACCAGAAAAAATCGAGCTGGATGAGACCCTTGAAGCCCTGGAAATTACACGGGAGCAGCTTATAGACATCGCTATCTGTGTGGGCACGGATTATAACAAAGGGCTGGAGAAAGTAGGCCCGAAAACAGCCCTTAAACTAATTAAAAAGCACGGGGATATTTATTCCGTACTTAGTGAAAAAAAAGCAGAAATTGAAGCTGTGGATCAGATAAGAGACATTTTTCTCCATCCTGAAGTAACGGATGATTACAAAATAAGATGGGAAAAACCTGACTCTGAAAAACTTCTCGAATTCCTCTGCGAGGGGCACGATTTCTCGATTGATAGGGTAGGAAAAGCTGCAGAACGACTTAAAACGGCCTCAGGAGCCAGACAGAAAACTCTTGATCAGTGGTTTTAAGTGATTTTCGTTCAAAACTATTAATTTTCTAATTTTTTATATATTTATACATATATGTCGTTGTCCTTAACTCTTCATTCAAGGAGGTCTGAGACAGACAAGGATAGGACTGAAATCTTCCCATAAAGAGCACTCAATGTCCATACGCAATTTCAGTACTTCGCTAATTTTTCATTTTGTATAAATGAGGTCATTCGAAACCTATAT
>NZ_LMVP01000184.1 GCF_002287235.1 Methanosarcina spelaei | reverse complement strand
TTTTTTAACGGTTTTCAAATCTACTTTTTCAAACACAATAGAAGGGAAATCTGCAGTCCATTTTTCTGCTGCTTTTAATGCATCTTCTTCACAGAAGAAGTCCTCTCCTACCAGTTTTTTAAGCGACTTTTCTGCTTTTTCAAGTTCATTTTGAAGCTTCTTTCTGAGAGTTATCTCTTTCTTTTCTTTCATTTTATGAGAAAGCAACAAAACCCACTTTTGCTTGACTCCCCCATAATCAACAAAGGTTTGATAAAATGAGTATCTTTCATCGCTTTTCAGTGGCTTCAGGTTTAGATTTGCAGTTAGCAGTTCCTTTGCCTCATTAATTGTTGCAGGAACACGACTGATCCAGAATGACTTTCCTATATTATTGATATTATTGTCAGTGTAAAAAGAACTATCAGCTACATAGTACACTTTGCTTTCAGGACTTAAAGCTGATTTGAGAGACTTTATTGCTTCCAGAATTGTGCTTTTGTCGGAAGCATTCCCTGAATGAGTGTTCATAAAAAGGGGTATTCCATGCTGATTTACAATCAAACTTAGCACAAATTGTTTGAGATCCCATCTTCCGTTTTTGGGAATTCCAAAAGTGATATCAATAGACTCCGTTTCTTCGTCTTGATAATCACCATAAACGCTGACACTTGTAGTGTCAGCGTGTAAACAATGGACAGGAATAGGTAGACGAGCCATAATATGAAGAACAATTTCCGTAAACAGTTTTGTAGGACCATACTTTACTATTCTGTCAAGAGTTTCTCCGATAGCATATTGATTCAGATCTTCTCGTGTTACACCTTCTCCAAAAAGTCTTTCTATAGAAATATTCCTGAAAAAGTCAGGAAAAAGGTACAGACGTTGACCTATGAAACCAAGACCATTGAGTACCATGGCAAGGATGCAGACTGAGTGAGGAATCTTGTGATCCCTTTCCTTTGGGAGTTTCTCATCGATCAGTTTGTCAACTTCAAGTTCTCGGAAAACTCCAGCAATGAGACCAAGGTGACCTAAAAATCTTGTACGTTTTATTTCAGTCGAATACCCCGCTAGCTTGCTGCGGGGATGGAAACTTCCCCGGTAACCGTTGATAATAATAAAATTTCTCAATTCCATTTTCGATTACTAACTTCTGCTCACACTAAATTGTTTAGGGTTATTATTTCCTTTAACGGAATTTTGAGCGGTGGCGCGAACATACCCCGTTGCTTGCAGCGGGGTGCGCCAGCGCAACTTTGATTGAGGATTCGACTAGTCGACTGTTGTTTTTGTCTGCCATGGAAAATCAAGAAAAAAGATGTGAGAATAATTATATTAACTTATATGTTTACCTGCCGAATCTAGGATAAACTGATGGGGAAGCGTTCCTATGTTGTGTCTCCCAGTCTAGCTCCTCCGTGTAATATCATATTGCCTAACAAGACTTGCTGCCATTGTAATTTTATTCATATCCTCAAATATCAGCTCAAAAAATTTATCAAATAGTCCTTTCCATATACGACAGTTATATGTCATCTCCGAAGGAACATCATATTTGCCAAATAAAAGCTTATTACTAATAGGGCAACGTCCGCACCAAGGCCTGTATGCGCAAAGCCCACATCTTTCTGAATTGATGATTGACGCGTCTTTTATCTTCAGTGCCTCTTTGCACTCAGAAACATCTTTGAAAGAGTTTTCCATAACGTTCCCAAGTATCACCTTTTGATCACATCTTGCATCATTGCAGGGGTATACATTTCCCTGAAGATCATAAGCTATCTGGCCGTGAATGCATCCACAAGGGCTCATTAAATCTAAATATTCCGGTTCTTGGGCCAATATTACTTTCCTGAGCAGAAGTTCAAATGATGAATCCCAAATGGGAATATTTTGACTTTGATATTCGAGACAGCGCTTAGCTAATCTTTTCCAGAATTGGCTGTACATGTTTGGATCTATCCCTAAAATATTCCATGAGTTAGTTGCTCGCCCTGAAGAGAAAACTGGGTTGATTACAAATGGATATATTCCGAGATTGGCAAAGTTGTCAACTATGGCTTCGGGATCAGTGAGTGAATCTGCTGTAATAACAGCCATAGCTCCTACATTAACACCTACTCGGCGGAGTCGGTTGATATTGTCTAGAACTTTTATATAACTGCCATCACTTCCAGGCAGCTTTCTATATTTATTATGCACTGTCTCGATACCATCAAGAGATGTAGATACTTTTATGCCATTTGACACAATAAAATCTATCATGTCTGAGTCCAGAAGGATCAAATTACTGACCAAACGAAATGTAGGCTCTTTATTGAGTTTTCTGGCTCTTTCAGATATCTCTTTAGTACCTGCAGCAAAATAACTTAGGCATGTTTTTATACTGTACGTAAGTATTTTCGCAAACAAGCTCAACTATTTATTTCAAACATAATTGTATATTGCATAGGTTATTTCGTTGCGGGCACTTAGTCAAATATTTTAATGCTTGAGTATTTAAAAGGGCCTCCCCTCCCTGGTATTCAACGCAGAATGAGTTACCTGAAGATACTAGGATAAACTCTACTATTTTATCTAAAATCTCGAAGCGATTATATGCTATTGAAGTCAGCGGATTACTATGTATGGCAGATACTGCACAATATGCACATGTTTGATTGCATTCTTTAGTCAATTCAATTATGTGGAGGGTGGGAAGTCTATTAGAAAAACTAGTAATTGAGGAATCTTGGACACTCCTTATGAAGCTGTTACGTTGAATGAGTTCATTATTTTTGGAGAGAATCCAATCCCAGTTATCGTTCGTGGTAACCCTAAGGTCAATTATTTTCCTTTCATATGGAAGATCCTCTATCTCCACCACGACAAATTTCAGATAAGGATTATAGGATATAGTCTTAGTCAAGGCTTTAATACATAACGAAGTAGTTATAGTTTTGCTTTCGTAGATAAATGGACCATTCGGGGAAACTATTTTAATAAATGGAGATCTCTTCCACGAGCCATCGCCCGATTGCATTTGAATCAAATAAGAGAGGCCTTTTTGTTGTGCATCATGGGCATCTGAACTTTCAACTAAGGACAGAAGGGCTAGTGCAGTATCCAATGGATTGCTAGTTTCCTCCCCCCAGCCTCCATCACTGTTTTGTGAGTTTATGAGGTAACGTTCCGCTTCAAGAATGGATTTTGAGCTAGGATTAATGGCACGTAGAGCAATTAAAACTCGGAAAGTACCGTAAAAGTTTCCCCAATACCATTTGCTTGCCCAGAATCCTTTTTCTTCTTGACATAGTTAGGAGTTACGCAGTTGGCTTTTACCACATTGTTTTTAGCAACTCCACAAATAT
>NZ_LMVP01000183.1 GCF_002287235.1 Methanosarcina spelaei | reverse complement strand
AAATTCTTGATCGAGAAATCTCTCAAAGTGCTGCATTCAGACTTCAGATCTGTCTGAAACTCATAAAGAGTATTGATGATGAGATCGAAGCTTTAGAGAAAGAAATTTTCAATTATGCTTATAAAAAGCATAAGCGAGAAATGGAGATTTTAATGTCAGTTCCAGGTATAGGAGAACTTGGTGCGGCAATTTTACTTGCTGAAATAGGCAATTTCAAGGATTTTTCTTCTGGAGATAAGCTTGCTTCCTGGCTTGGTCTGGTTCCTAATGTGTATCAATCTGCAGATAAATACCACAACGGAAGAATCACAAAGAGAGGATCAAAGGGAGCAAGATGGATTCTTACGCAGATTTCTCAAGCAGCGGCAAGAAAGAATAACAGTAAGTTAAAAGAGTTTTTTAACAGGAAAAAGAAGTCAATTGGGCATTCCAAGGCAATTATTGCCTTGGCAAGGAAAATTGCAACGATAATATGGCATCTTATCGTAAACGATGAGATGTACGAAGATGGAACTGGATATCAAAAAGGAGAAATTCAAAATAGGAAGATTGTTGAGACAGAAATATTCTCAGTTGATGAACGAATAAAAATAATTAGTGAAATATTTGCGATAATGGAAAAAGAAGGTGAAGAGAGCACGTGAGGAAGATATCCTCATGTACTTTCATGCTAAATAAGCATAGTTATGGAGACCTTAATTTACAGTAGATAATGAAAATATTAGCTCTTTGGTATTTTTCCCCGAAAACGGTTAGCTTACTTTTTCAAACCCCTTATAGCCAAACCGTTTTCGAGATGTAACCCTCTTTAGTTTTCTGGGGAACAATCTGTTCTTTATACTCTTTTCAATCTTTTTCCATACCTTTTCGTGTTACTCAACATATTTTGTTTCCAGTCCTCACGTCCAGGCATATTGGAGAGGCTGCAGATCCTGAAATTCTATTAAAACCTGCAAACACTTCTTAATACTCTCAAACATAAATAGTTATTTGTTAAGAAAGTAAGAACGTTAAAATGAGTATCTGATTCATTTATAATGCCACAAGGTAGTGATTATTTAGAGTTAAATTTACACTACTGTTAAATAATATTATTTTGTATCTTCCTTGATACTGCCCCTGTTAAGCTTACCAGCTAAGCTTGCCTGCTAAACTTGCCTACTAAACTTGCCTACTAAACTTAATCTATACGGAAACCCTGAAACAATTAAAATCACTTAAATTCTGGCTCCTAAAAGCCTGAATATTTCCCTCACCCTCTGATTTCAATCTATAGGTCAGGCTCTTTTTACATTCCGGGTTACATCTTCTATAATGCCCTGGAAATGGGTAACTTCTCCTTCCTCGTTGCGCTGGATAAAGGTTTTTTCATCAATCCAGCGGACATCAGCAGTCTGAGTAAGAATTCGATACTGGCGGTTGAACTCCTTTCCTCCTTCCTCACAGTTTTCCTCAAGTTCAAGTTCCACAAGGAGCAGGTCTTCGGGATGGATTATTTTCCCGTAAAGGATTCTTCCGGAGATAAAGTCTTCGGGAGTGTACCCAAACTGCCTGACATTTTCAGATACATATAGCGTAGGCCAGTATTTTTCAGCCTTCCAGAGAAATACTACCGTTGAACTGTTATTAATTACGGTTTCGAGGGCTTTCTGCCGCTCAAGAAGAGCTTTTTGTTTTTCCATGAGGGCTTTCTGGCTTTGAAGAGCATCCTTCAGAGCCTTTTCGTTTTTAATCTCCTGTGTAACATCTCTCACTATTCCCTGGAAATTCACCACATTTCCAGCCTCATCACGCTGGATATAGGTCTTTTCTTCTACCCAGCGGACTTCCCCGTTCCCTGTAAGAATCCTGTACCGCTGCACAAAACTGTCATTTCCAGCCTCGCAGCATCGAGTAAGTTCCTTTCTAACTCTATCTATATCCTCGGAGTGGACTATGTCTGCATACATTATCCTTCCTATAAGGAAATCCTCAGCATTGTAATCAAGCTGGGTTACGTTTTCCGAGACGTATCTGGCAGGCCACTTCTTGTCAGGAGTCCAGAGAAAAGCCATAACAGGACTGTTATTAATTACGGTTTCCAGAATTTTCTGTCTTTCCAGTGCTTCACCAAGAATCAGTTCGTCGCTTTCAGCCAGTTGATTGAATCCCATAGCTACCACCTCTCCAATAATCCTTCCAGATCTTAAATCCTTTAACCGCCTTAGATAATATACACCTCTCTCAGGTAATATACACCTCTCTCAGGTAATATACACCTCTCTCAGGTAATACACACTTCTCTCAGGTAATATACACCTCTCTCAGGTAATATATACCTCTCAAATCCTTAAGCAATATAGAATATATTTTGACATCTGTGTGGGAGGTATAGGCAGAACCGGAACCGTTCTTGGATGTGTGCTCAAGGGTCTTGGTTTTCAGGCTAATGAAGTGATAAATTATCTGGATGATATAAACAAGCTCAGAGGCTTCAGAGGATGGCCGGAGACAGAATGGCAGGAGGAAATGGTACGCAGATATTAACACATTTTAACACATTTAATAATTATTCATTGGTCATCGGTTAAGGAATTTTCTTACCTGAAAGCTATCGATTTTGCATTAGAAACCGGCTTTAAGTTTTGGCCTCTTTACATGAAATTGATATCTGGCTACAACTCATAATTTATTAAAACTTTTGGCAAATGTTGTTGAAATTGATGCAATTTGTCACGATTCCTCACTTAACCGAAGACGCATGAATAATTATTTGATTGACTAGGTAAGACCAGTTTCCTAATATCTTTCTCGTTTTTGGTGCTATCAATTTGACAGATACTGATAAATATGATAGCAAACTGAAAATAGACAGATTAGGCTTAATCAAATAAGACTGACTTATAAAGAACAATTGAAAGAATAGGGATGCATCCTTTAAGTTTTAGAAAAAATTTGGTTACTATTCAGGTAGCCTTTTTAGGGCTACACAATTTTTCCTCTTTTCGAGGAAAAATTGGATTTACAATGAGTTATTTCTATCTTTGATGAAACGTGAAGAGATTCTTGCTCTGTGTACTTCAAATCCTGAAGTTATTGCAACTTACATTGAGAGTCTTGAATCTCAAATAAAACAGCTTAGTGAAAAATTGCAAGTTTTAGAATCTCGCTTAAATCAAAATAGCAGAAACAGCAGTAAACCTCCTTCTACTGATTTTTTTGTCAAAGGAAAACCTAATCCCAAGAGTCTCCGTAAAAAGAGCGAAAAGAACCCTGGAGGTCAAGAAGGTCATCCAGGAACAACTCTTAAAATGGTTGATAATCCTGATTAGGTAATAGAGCATTCTTTGAACTGCTGC
>NZ_LMVP01000182.1 GCF_002287235.1 Methanosarcina spelaei | reverse complement strand
TAATGAAAGCCGAAGAAAGATAGGACATTTGTGATATTTATATATTAATAAAAAAATAGGTAAATTTGTCAGACATCTGCGGAATGTCAGGTAGAGCTTATTATGCAGCTTTTTTAGTTGCAAGATGCTATCTGGAATCTTCAGGTTACAGTTTTCCTCCTGATTCTAATGTGCATAAAAAAGTAATTGACTATATGAAAGATAAAAACTCTTTTATAAGTAATCTTCTTTTCAAGCTCAGAGACAGAAGAAACCATGCAGACTATGATCTGGATATTCAAATTAAAAAAGGGATTACTATTTCTTCAATAAAGTCTGCACAAACGGTAATAGACGAGATTCGCAAGTTGTGAAATATCCTGAAGTTCTTCATCCACGACCAAAACTTTTTTACTGATTTTATTACTTAGCGAGTCAATTAAATTGCTTCACCCTTATATACAGAGATACCTTTATACAATTTATAATACCTTTTACATTCAATTCTTTTACATTCAATTTTCTACTCAACAATTATTCAACAATTATTCAACAATTATTCAACAATTATTCAACAATTATTCAACAATTATTCAACAATTATTCAACAATTATTCAACAATTATTCAACAATTATTCAACAATTACTCAATAACAGTTGTACTCAATAACAATTGAGAATTGTCAGTGCAGCACCTAAAAGAGCTAAGAAAGGAATAGAGCGCAAAAAGGTTAAAAGGAGAGAGGAAGTAACGAGTCGAAGGACTTAAAACAGAAGGGAGAATAAAAAGAGCTGGATTTGAAAAAGATTTGATTTGAAAGAGAATTAAATAGGGCTAAAAGGACAACTAGAGATAATTTAATAAAAATTAGAAAATATTACAGACTACTCAAAAATTTGCAAGGAAAGTTTTAAGGGAATTCAAGGAAAATTAACGAGAACTAAGGCGCTTCCTGCTTAGATTCGGGTGAAAATATGGAAAAATACGATTATAGTGAACTTGGGCTGAAAGCCGGGCTTGAAATTCACCAGCAGCTGGATTCGAAGGAAAAGTTATTCTGCAGGTGTCCGACCGTTATAAGAGATGTCAAAGAGTCGGACTTCGAGTTTTTCAGGTATCTCAGGGCTACGGAAAGTGAGATGGGAGAAAAAGATAGGGCTGCAGTGGAGCAGACCAAGATCCGGAGAAAGTATATCTATAAAGCTTATGACACTACCTGCCTTATAGAAAATGATGAAGAGCCTCCAAGAGAACTCAATAAAGAAGCCCTGGACATTTCCCTCGGGATTGCAAAACTCTTCAACATGAAGCCTGTCGACCAGATGCATGTTATGAGGAAAATCGTGGTTGACGGCTCGAACACAAGCGGGTTCCAGAGGACTGCTTTTCTTGCAAGTGACGGATATATCGAGACCTCTGACGGACGCTGTGGGATTGACAGTCTCTGCGTGGAAGAAGAAGCTGCCCAGAAAGTAGAAGAAATCGGAGACTCGATCATTTATTCCCTGGACAGGCTGGGAATCCCGCTTGTGGAGGTCGCAACTGCCCCTGATATCAAATCTCCTGGGCAAGCAAGAGAAGTTGCCGAGCAGATAGGAATGTTCCTCAGGTCTACAGGGAAAGTAAAGAGAGGGCTTGGCACGATCAGGCAGGATGTAAACATCTCAATTGCCGAAGGCGCAAGAGTCGAAATAAAAGGCGTGCAGGCGCTTGACCTTATAGAAGACATCGTCCGCAGGGAAGTCGAAAGGCAGTTAAATCTTCTTTTTATCAGGCAGGAGCTTATGGAAAGAAAAGCTTTCGTCTGTGAAGAAATCTATGACATAACAGGGCTTTTCGTAGACACGAAATCCAAAGTCTTGCAAAAAGGCGTGAAAAAAGGCGCAGTCCTTGCAGCTCTTCTCAGGAAATTCGATGGGCTTATAGGTAGAGAAGTGCAGCCAGGAAGGAGGCTTGGGACCGAATTTTCAGACAGGGCGAAGACTGCGGGTGTTGGAGGGATTTTCCACACTGACGAACTTCCGAACTACGGGATAACCGAAAAAGAAGTCAAAACTGTCAGAGACGCAATAGGTGCTTCTGCAGGCGATGCCGTAATAATGGTTGCGGACGAACCTGAGAAAGCCAGGCTCGCAATCGAAGCGGTCATTCAAAGGGCAAAAGAAGCCATAGAAGGAATTCCCGAAGAGACCCGAAAAGCCCTTCCCGACGGAAATACCGCCTATATGCGTCCCCTTCCTGGCGCTGCAAGGATGTACCCTGAAACCGATGTGCCTCAAATCGAAATCTCGCAGGAATATTTCGACTCAATTGAGACTCCGGAACTCCTTACTGAAAGGGCGAAACGTTTTGTCTCAGAAAACGGCCTGAATAAAGAGCTTGCCGAAAAAATAGCTTATTCAAAGTATCTGCCTCTCTTTGAGGAGCTGATCGAGACCTACAGGAAAGATGCAAACGTAAACTCAACCCTGATTGCCAGAACTCTTGTCGGGATTGTTCCGGAAATCCGGAGAAACGGGGTAGAGACCGAAAACCTTACGGATGAACATTTCAAAGGGCTTTTCGCAGCGATTTCAAATCAGGAAATTGCAAAAGAAGCCACCCAGGACCTTTTGGCCTCTCTTGCAAAAGAGCCTGAACTGAGTACGTCGGAAGCGATTTCAAAGCTTGGGTTCAGTACTTTTGACCCTGAAGAGGTCGAAAAATTCATCAAGAAAACCGTCAGGGAAAGAGGAGACTTTATCAAGGAAAAAGGTCCGACAGCTCTTGGTCCCCTCATGGGTATTGTTATGAAGGAATATAGGGGCATGGTTGATGGAAAAATCCTTAGTCAAATGTTGAAAAAAGAACTGGATAGCTTCATTAATCAGGGGTAATCCCCTTTTTTCAATTTATCCTTTACTCTCCTTATTTATTCTTTGTTTTTTCTATTGTTGTTCTTTGTTTTTTCTATCTGTCTTTCCGCAGATCTTCACTCAAATGTAGTATTTTTCACAATTTATCCCCATCAACCTTATTATTTTGTCCTTAACTTCATCCATATTGGCAATTTGAGTTACCACTTTTGATTCCACTTCTATTTTTACTTCTGTAATTCCTCTCATCAGCGTGAAGACCCATTTCAGTGTTGGTTTTTGAGTTTGTTTCTTAATTTGATTACGTATTGTTTCCCCTGTTTCTTTTAGCCTCTCTCTCAGCTTCCATTCCGCTACCGAGTAAACCATCAGAGTTAAGACCATTACCATTGATAAAGCTTCAATTCTTTGAGGTTTTTTCAAATAAACTTCTGAAACCCTAAAGCTCTTATCTTTTATGAACCTGAACCCTTTTTCCACTTTACTCTGGTTTTTGTAGTGATCCAGCATCTTTTCAGCATCAAGATTAGTGTCGTTACTG
>NZ_LMVP01000181.1 GCF_002287235.1 Methanosarcina spelaei | reverse complement strand
GAGATTATTTTCATCCCTGGAGTGAAGAAGGACAGGCTTGCTTTATATGGAGCTGGCTTGGTGCGGCAGCTGCGAGTACTCATAGCATAGAACTGGGAACAGGTCTGACCTGCCCTATTTTGCGCTATAATCCTGCGGTTATTGCTCAGGTTGCAGCAACAGTATCTTCACTTGCCGGAGGAAGGACTGACACCATATTTAATTGGACAAATAAGACTTAATAGTTCTTAAAAAAATTACTCATCTTTCAAGAGGGCTATTACTTAAATAAGATTTACACTCCCGAAATGTCTGCTCAAAATGGAAAAATTATGAACATTGACAATCTGCGAAAAAAAATGGTTGCTTTTCAGAGAACCCTGAGGAATAAATTAGGTTTGTAAGGAAATTTATCGACATAGGTTTTACCCATGTTTACGTTCATTCAGCAGCTCCACACCAGATAGCTTTTATTAAAGCTTACGGAAAAGATGTTTTGCCAGCATTAAAAGAGACGTGACTGGTATTCTGAAAATATCAAAATTACAGACACGGTCGAGTAAGAGAAAGTGCTTACTCGCTTACTCGCTTTATCTCTCCTCAATAACGGATCACTGTATACGGTATATTTCAATAAATTAAAAGTGAAAT
The DNA here is from genome assembly GCF_002287235.1 of Methanosarcina spelaei. Taxonomy (GTDB): domain Archaea; phylum Halobacteriota; class Methanosarcinia; order Methanosarcinales; family Methanosarcinaceae; genus Methanosarcina; species Methanosarcina spelaei. The sequence goes on along the minus strand of NZ_LMVP01000181.1, from coordinate 2,769 downwards.
ACTTTGGGGACAAAATAGAAAAATAAAAACTGATATAGAGTAGAAATTCTCACCTTACATATCCTTAGAATTGCCAGTGATCTATAGCAAACCTGGATACAGAAGTAAGTGAACTGGGAGCAAAATTTGCTAAAAGTTTTTTTGTGACTATTACTTTACTATCTTCATAACTTAACCGGAACTAAACGTTTATAAAGATTTAAGACTGTAATAATTACTCATAAAATAGGGAGGTTATGAAATGAGAGTAGAATGTTGTATTGAAAGACAACAACACAATTTAATGATTGACGAAGAAGAGGTTGAAAAAGTAAAAGCTGAACTCGAAATAGCATCTGAGAAAGTTGCTTACTTTGATAGTTTAATAATAACCGCAGACAGTTTGAGGAAATCAGCAGAATCTAAGATTATACTAACACAATCAAAAAAATTAGATACAATTAGCAATAAACTAGATTCACAGATTCAAAGTCTTGGAGAACTAATAAGGAAAGCTGAGACCAAAAGAGAAGAAGCAATAAGTAAACTACTGGATGCAGAAGTTAGTTTGATAGTTCTGGAGAATAAAATATTACACTCAAAGCTCGCAAGATTTTAACGACAAATAAAATGAGAATATATGTTAAACAGATAGCCTGTGAGCAAGAAAAAAAGGCATATCTGTAACTTATTTTTTAAGCACCTGAAGATTTAAAGATTTTTACTTAGTTAGACGGCAGTGTGTTAGAAGTTCTGTAAGTTATGATTGACTCTGTATTCCTTTTCTTCACCACAAAAAACAGAAAGTAGAGTTAACAGTCAATTTATTCTCACTGAATTATCTTGTCGATCATTTAACGTAGAAGCACAGAGGAAAGAACCCTTCCTCGACAGACATCAGTCTGCCTGGAGGGTTAGTTTGTTCTGGATTAACCTACGAAAAGAAAATTTTCGAATTGCCATGGGTCGGGATTGTGTTTCACGGCTGGATTTTCTTTGAAAAATATTTTGCGATTTTTAAGTGGTGTCCAGGCCGACGGTGTGGAGATAAATTTTCCAAGATAGGGTTTGGCAATATCCAAGACAAAGTCATGAGGCAAATCCTCAGGTGTTTTAATACCTTCTCGTGGATTTTCAAGCATCCAGAGTATAGCAGCAACAATGCCTGCAGCTACCTGAAGAGTAGTAGCATTCTGACCGGGAGCAAGGGATCTGGTCTCTTCAATGCTCAATGCGCTACCAGTCCACCAGGAATTATAAGAGTGGCCCATCAAGAGTGCACCCATTATGTCCTCTCCAGATGTGATTTCATTTGTCATAATCCTGAGTTTGGGTTGAAGCTCATAATTCCGGCCACGCAATTCGCAAAGAGAAGAAAGCGTATCATGACAGGGCATGTAAGCATAATGTACGGTAGGCCTATAGACCGCCCTGTTGTCTTCCCAAACAGTTAACAATTTTGAAAGGCCATATGACTCACCATGACGGATCGCCATACCTACAATTTCTTCATCCGGTATCCATGATCTGACCCATGTATTAATTCCCATCTGGGGCAAGAGAACCACATTTTTCGGCCCATCAGGAGGTATATACGCCATGGGCGGCAATTTGTTCTCATGCGTTCCCCAGGCGATTTCAACCGGAGCCGTTCCTTCTTCTCTTAATCCTTCAATGCTCCATGTTCCTACAAATTCATTAACTTCTTTTGGTCGGCTGGCAATTTGAGTATCCCTCTCACTACAATGGATCACTTTAACTCCCAATTTCTTAGCCAGGTGGGCAAAATCCCTGTTTTTTGCAAGGAGGGCAATTTCTGTTTCATCTTCGGGAGAGACTTTCTTATCAGCACAGGTGCGAGCGGCAATATCCAGCAAGCCTTGCTTTACGAAGTAAGTTATCAGGCCGGGATTTGCGCCATGGTCAACGACAGCAGTAGGCGCATCTTTCCAATCACGGGAAAGTTCAAGCAATTTCATTTGTCGGAAATAAAGAGATTTTTCCAATAAGCTTTGAGTCAAAAATTTCTCAGCAGGGTCCCATACTTCAACAGACGTATTAACGTACAATACATTGTGATCATGGCACCAACTAATGATTTCATTGGCATCGATATTCCATGAAAGATCAATGATCAGGCCTTCATTTTCCATATATTGTGACAAAACTTGATTCAAATTTTTCGGGGTAATTTTTTCACAGACGAATCTTAATCCCTGATTAGTGTATTTTTTCAGAGCTTTTGATTTGTCTTCAAAATCAATTAAAGTAATGTTTTCTAGCGGAACATCGAGTTTATCCAGTAAAAGGGGTAGAGTACACTGTGAAACTGAGCCATAACCTATAATGAGGATTTTATTTGAAAACATTTTTTTCATAGGATTCGTAAACGCGAGGCTTGGATATAACTTTTCTCATATTAACTTTTCTCAATAATGTGACCTGACTTATCCAAACATGAGCGGAGGCCCATAATTGAAAAAAAATAGTCATCTTGTATATTTTCAAAAAATCTGAACAACCTTCATCCCAGATCACAACATATCTCGTTAAAACTTATTTTTTGTTCCAATTCGGACGAAGCTTTACAGGTATTCAAGACTGCACCTAAAATCTGGACCACTGGTTAAGAAATATTCTTAAAAAAAGATCGGATGAAAATATGAAAAAGTCAAGTTCCGAATTAAAGATATTATATATATGGCAGTGAATTCCATATACGCTTCAAGTACTACGAGGATCTCAAATTAGGGTTTTGACTTAAAAACTTATTCTTTTTTTCACTAACTC
>NZ_LMVP01000180.1 GCF_002287235.1 Methanosarcina spelaei | reverse complement strand
TGGCCCAAGTTAACAGGTGGTTGGAAAGGGTAAATTCAACTGTCCACGGAACAACATATCAAATCCCTCTTGAACGCTTTAAGGAGGAAAACCTGAACCCTCTGGGTCAGGTTCCTCCTTACAAAGTTGTCCATAAGGAGACCAGAAAGATCTCCAGAGACTGTTATATTTCATTCCTTGGAAATAAGTATTCTGTTCCGTACAGGTTTGCAGGAAGAACTGCAGAGCTTCAGATCTTCGAAGGAAAATTCGAGGTCTATGTTGATTATGAAAAGGTCTGTGAACATGAAATTCTTCCAGGTAACTGCAGAGTTGCCAGGAAAAAGGAACATTTCCAGGGTCTACTGAGTGAGATTCTTAAAGAAAATTCAAAATGCAAGAAAGACTTACAGATTCCGTTGAAGTTCTCAGGTCCTGAAGTTGAAAAAAGGTCTCTTGATATCTATGATACATTCAGTGAAGGTGATTTTAAATGAACAACTTCAGCTATGAGAGACTTCATAGTAACCTGCACTACCTCAAACTGAATACTATTGAAGAGCTTCTGGACAACTACCTTGAAATTGCTGCAAGAGACAGCAAGACAACAATGGAAGTCCTTGATTATCTGTTTGAACAGGAAAAGAAACACAGGGAAGCTGTTGCAGTTGAGAGAAGGATGAAAAGTGCAGCATTTCCCGTGAAAAAGACGCTTGAAGAATTCGATTTTGAGTTTCAGTCATCTATTGATAAAAAAGTCATAGAAGACCTTGCAACGTTGAGATTTGTTCATAATGCAGAGAATGTTGTTTTGCTTGGTCCCCCTGGAGTTGGAAAGTCTCATCTTGCAATTGCTCTTGGGATTGAAGTAGCAAAAGCAGGGATTTCTGTTTACTTTACTAATTCAGGAAACCTTATCGAGAGGTTGAAACTAGCAAATCGGGAAGGAATACTTGAGAAAAAGCTCAAAGGCTTGATGAAGTTTAAAGTGCTGATCATTGATGAAATGGGTTATCTCCCATTTGATGAAGAAGGAGCTCACTGTTTGTTTCAGCTGATCTCCAGACGTTATGAAAAGAGTTCGACCATCTTTACATCAAATAAGTCATATGGAGAGTGGGGAGAGATATTCAAGGACCATGTAATAGCGGCTGCTGTACTTGATAGGATTCTCCATCATTGTACTACAATTAACATCAAAGGGGAAAGTTACAGACTGAAAGAGAGAAAAAAACAGGGAATAAAAACAGGAAATATTTACCAGTAATTTCTAATGAGTTTATGAAAAATTGAGTAAACTTTATATCGGTGCGACAAGAAGCCATACTATAAATTGCCCTCGTGCCACTCTTTCCATTTGGAGTGATCCTATTATGAGGTGCATCGGTAGTAATACTGGTGTGCTAAGCTCATATGACAATGTGGAGAAATCTGATAGTCTAATTCGGACCATCTGCTAGGATAAGAATGCTATGAAGAAACACATGTTGAACCGCTGTAAGGGTCGTAAAGTTTAGCAAGCGAAATAGACTGAAACGCTTGAACCAAAAGGTACGAAAGCGGGCTGTAACGGCTCGATATACGGTACAGCAAATGGACAGAAGCTTTCCGGTCTATAGGCAGCTTCTAAGGCATTCATAACTATTTATAGTATTGAACTTGGTAAGCCCTATATGCTCCTTCTTATCCAAAAAAAAAAAGAAGAAGGTAGAGACCCTGTGAAGGGAATCAAAGGTATAGAGGGTAGAGGATCAGGCAAAAAGCGAATGTCAATCTGTAATGGATTGAATAGGAGTTCTAACTTTGCTCTAACCTGAAAGGGTGCAGACTTGCCTATGTGATGTTCTATTGTATGAATGAAGGCAAGCTTATGAATGTAAGTCATTCAACGGTATCTGCAAAAGATAAGAGTCTTACAAATACTCATCTCAATCAAAAATGGGAAAATATTAACTGGCATACAGTAGAGATGAGCGTTAATAAGTTGCAAGTCAGGATTACAAAAGCAGTCAAACAAAATAAGTGGCATAAAGTCAAGCGTCTGGAATATTTGCTGACCCATTCTTACCATGCCAAACTTTTGGCAGTTAGGAAAATAACTCAAAATAAAGGAAAAAGAACAGCTGGGATCGACAATATCAAATGGCTAACTTCAGAATCCAAAATACTAGCTTCTCTCAGTCTATCTAGTACCAGATACAAAGCTCAACCTCTAAAAAGAGTCTTCATTAATAAACCTGGTAAGAAAAAGAAACGTCCTTTAGGAATCCCTACCATGTATGATCGAGCTATGCAATGTTTATATGCCTTAGCTCTTGAGCCCATAGCTGAATTAACCTCTGACTCTCGATCTTTTGGTTTCAGAAAATTCCGTGGAGCAAAAGACTCATGTGAGCAGATCTTTCGCTGCTTAAGTCGAAGTACATCAGCTCGATGGATACTGGAAGGTGATATAAAAGGATGTTTCGATCATATAAATCATCAGTGGCTACTCAATAACATTCCTATGGATAAGTCAATACTTGCTCAATTTCTCAAAGCAGGTTTCGTATACAAACGCCATCTGAATCCAACTACAGCAGGTACTCCCCAAGGTGGGATTATTTCTCCCATCCTGGCAAATATGGCATTGGACGGAATCGAAAAATTACTTATGGAAGAATACCCTAAACGAGGTAACAATTACTGTAAAGTAAATTTTGTAAGATACGCCGATGACTTTGTAGTTACCGCGGACTCAGAAAAAATTGCTCAGGAAATAAAAGCTCTACTAAAGACTTTTCTCAAGGAAAGAGGTCTTGAACTTTCTGATGATAAAACCCTGATAACTAACATTACTGAAGGCTTTAATTTCCTTGGTTGGAACTTCCGTAAATATCGTGGCAAATTGTTGATTAAACCTTCCAAAGAATCCATAAAAAAGTTTGTTGAGAAGATAAGCCAAACCATAAAAATTGGAAAAAGCTGGTCTCAGGAACGTCTAATCACCAAATTAAATCCCATAATAAGAGGTTGGACTAACTATCATCAATCGGTTGTCTCCTCTGAAACTTTCCATAAACTTGACCATATACTCTGGACAATGCTATGGAAATGGGCTAAAAGAAGACATCATAACAAATCCAAAAAATGGATTGTTGACAAATATTGGAAGAAAAACACTACCCGACATTGGAATTTCCAAACCGAGATCAATAAACTACTGTTTTTATCTGATACTAAAATCCAAAGACACAGTCCTTTAAAATTGCAAATGAATCCATTTCTTGACTACGATTATTTCCATGAACGCCAAAATAAATTAAGGTTCACAAGAAAAAAAAGTAGTGCCATCTAAAAAAAAAAACGTATCCTCTTCAAATTTAAGGGATTTTCAACCGCATAAAAAATATAATAGTTTTTCCATTTTCCCTTATCATATTTTG
>NZ_LMVP01000179.1 GCF_002287235.1 Methanosarcina spelaei | reverse complement strand
ATATTATTATATTATATCTAATATATAAATATCAACTATATAATAGTGGAGCACCCACTAATAACCTGACCAAGAATTCCACTAATGATTTTATTAACAAGTGCAGGAAAAATAGGCAAAAATTAACAAGTGAAAAAACCCTGGATTATCCAGTGTAATCAAGGCAGCTCACTCTTTGGGACCCCACTATCCAGATAGTGAAGTGTAATGTCATCTCCATTAAGGTCAACCTGGATAAGTTCGTATACTTCTGCAAACACTACAATATCCCATTCAAAATCGTTATCGCTTATAGGGATATCTTCAGGAACGACTATTCCAGCTTTAGAGAGTTCTTCTACATTATCATATAATTTTATCGTTAAAGTTTTCATTTTTCTCAACATATACATACAAGTAGCTTTCTTCCCTGCAGCTTGTATACTGCAATAATTTATAGGCACCGTTTGTATATAAATCATTGAATTTATTAATTCTCAAAAAATTCAAATAATAATTTACTTGGAAGGTTATGTGTCCGATCTTTCTGATAGGATTCAGTTACTTCAGATTCCTTGTAGATTGGAAGAAACCAGGGTTTTCTAAAGCACATTGCACTATACAAAGCAGGATACAGAATCAGAAAACTGTTATTGTAAAAGAGTGATGAAATTTAATTAAATTTTATATAACAGTAAATTGAACGTGAAGTTATTACCTGTGAACATCTCCTAACAGCCTGGTTTTTCTTCTAAAAGCCTGGATTTAGTTCTCTAAAGACAAATTTCTTACCTTGAAAAACTCATGTTTTGCACGATACACGAAATTAGTCACTTTCGTTTCATCTTTGAAACCATTAGAGCCTTTAAGCCCGGAACTGGCGTCTACACCATATGGCTTTACAAACCGTATAGCCTCTCCAACGTTTTCCGGAGTCAGACCTCCTGCTAAGATAACTGGTCGTGATATCTCTTTAACGATGTTTCTACTAATGTTCCAGTCATGGACTAAACCTGTTGAACCTACTTTACCATTGGCTAAATCAAGAGTATCCAGAATGAAAGCATCCACCACGGATTCGAAGGGTTTCATAGCGTGAATAATTCCTAACCCGGTAACATGAAAGTTTTTGATTATTTTTATATGAGGGAAGATTTTACGCAGCAATATGATACAATCAACTGTACAGTCGGAATGCAACTGGATAGAAGTAACACCTATTTTATGCACCAGATTGGAGATTTCTTTAGCATTATCCAGTTCTGTAACCAGAACTGGCGAAATATAAGGCGGGCATTCTTTCACGATCTTTTGGGCTAAGTGTTTGTCAATAAAATCGTCTGAGTTATGCTTTTGTCCCACTACCAATCCAATTGCATCAGCTCCACAGTATGCAGCCATAATAGCATCTTCGACCCTTTTAATACCACAAACTTTTATTCTCATAATTTTCTCCTGAAAAGTCTTTGATAGTGCTCTGACAAGTCAAGTGCAAATCTATTGATTACTGTGAAAAAGAAAGACTTATTATATGAATCATCTGTGTTCAATACTTTCACCCAGCTCGGTTACTCCTTTTAGCCTATTACTCATAATTCATTTTAAGGTTGGTTGAAATGGATACATCAGAGAAATATATCAGAATGTGCTCACTCGCGAAGGAAATTCAGCAGAAATGGGTGTTCCAATCCGGTGATTTTGTTTATAATCCTGTTTTTGAAAAAGTTGAGGTTTTACTCCACCTCGGAAATAACTCTATTAATTATATATGGCTACCGAGACAGGATCAACTGCAAGAAATCTGTACTGCATTCTTTATGCAGAAGCTGAGAATATCGAAATCCGAAGCATTCTTACGATTTTTGGAATGGTACTCTGGACGCCTTAGATATACTTTTGAACATGGACTTAAGAATGGAAATGGTTTTATTGACTCGGGAGAAGAACTTTTGTTAAACCGTGCAATGATAATGATGCACTGGAAAAAATGGGATGGGGAAAACTGGATAAAAGCTTTAGAAGTGCCTGCCCCGAAGCCGCAGCAGTCTTCACCTGGGAATTATGGAATAAAGGTATAAGGTGTTTTTATGATAGACAAGTATAAGTCGAAAATCGAATCTAGTGTCATGAAAATTTAGTTATTGGTAATCTGATGAACTCAAAATCATTGTATGCTGATGAGAAGCTACCAAAATTATGCACAACAACTAAATTGTCAAGACACTAGTTTATTCATGAACCTGGAGGAGTACCAGGGGCTTTCTGTGGAGATCCATCCAGAAGACGAGGTGTTCTCCTGCCAGATAAGTTCAATTTGTGCTCCCTCTTCCTTAGGGATTGGAAACGCTCGAAAGGATGTTACCATTATATAAATGGATTAAAAACAGTAAATAGAATATTTACTGAGTTTTATAGTTATCGAGCCTATCCCAAAACCTTGAATTTTGAATAATCTTCTAATTTTTAATATGAAAATAGTATGATAGATTTGGGAATGAAATTGGTTTTGGGATGAGTTCATCAAGTATCTTTTTTGTCAATGTCTTTACTATCTCTGCATAATGCTCAAAAGAGTCAACTTCTCCATAGTACCCTTCTGCATTAATAATATTATAATCTCTATTCATATCGATTTCCGAAACTTCTATGGGAACCGGTACACCATCGAAATTTGGCGTTGCTAGTACTGAGCCTATCCCGAAACTCAAAATCTGATTTTTGAATCGTGTTTTGAATAGTCAATCGAATATTCGATCGTGGAAAATGGTCGTGAAAACTTAATGATTTGGAATAGAATATGTTTTGGGATAGGCTCTATTACAATTTAGTTTGATTTAAAGAAGTTTAAATAGTATAAAAGAGACTAATTCTTATGAATTGGCGGCCCATTCCTTTTATAAATTATACAATTAATCATCCTCAGGGCAGTGAAAATTACGAAGTATTTAAAAAAGTACTTTGGTCGATAAACTTTTCTTTACTAAAAACATTTAAAGGACAAATGTACAAAAAATTTGCTATTTTTTTCTCCTTCGTCTACGGAAAAAATGAATCTATGTTTGAAATAATGTGTCACGAAGTAGAATTTGTTGCTAACTTTGCGAATTTTATAGATGGAATTTATTCAGAAGAAGAAATTGTGCCAGTTTTTGAAGGCACAAAGGGTAAATTCTCAAAACTTATTGATGCAATGCCTTTGGGTAAACACATGGCTGCGACTATTGTCTATGATGAACAGGTGGGAGAAATAACATTTGATCTAAAACCTTTAAATCTGGATACTGCAACAACTAGTTGGCTACTATTTTTCTTAGAAGATATGATTAGTCGCAAGTGGATCTTCGACCCTAGTGGAATAATTGTTGATAACTATAACTTGAGAAAATTGGTCTTTTATAATATGGATACAGGAAAACTTGATTTTTCGAAGATACAAATAAATGTTGACAACTATGAAGAATGGGATTATTATTATCCAGAATATGATCGAGAAGTAGAAATATATAAACAAGAGTATAAAGCTAAAATAGAGAAGGAGCTCTCTGAGAATTTACCTGTAATCGAAGAGTTAAAGTTCAATGATACTGAAGAAGAATTTTTAAAAATAATTGACAAAATAATTGCTGATTTTAAAAACCTGGTTGAAAACAGTGCGTATAGGCTTTTATGGGATGAGAATGGAAATCCAAGGGATGAGGAGTTGTGCCAAATACTTTTTGATAGTTATGCCAAAAAATACTGTCAAACTGTGGGCATAGATCTGACAAGAGAAGTAGAAACTGGGAGGGGTCCAGTTGATTTTAGATTTTCTTCCAACGCCCATTTTACTGCACATGTTGAATTTAAGAAAGAGAATAATTCCAAATTGTCTCATGGACTAACTGAACAACTGCCAACATATATGAGAACAGAAGACGTAAAAATTGGATTCTTTGTAATTTTTGACTTTGGTACTAGAGATATATCTAAATTAAAAGTTGATCTGGAGTCACAACGGATAAAATTAGAACAAGATAAGGGGCTAACACTCCGAGTAATTTATATTGATGCAAGACTGAAACTATCAGCTTCAAAGCTATAATCCCCTGTCTACAATGTTCTTGAGTTCAAGATTGAAATTTCTATAAATTCAGCTTTGTAGAAGACCTCTCAAATCATCCCCAATTTAAAGAATGGGTATTCGTGACCCTATGTGCCCCCGTTGTAAAAAAAGTCAGATATTTGTACAAAATTGAAAAATCAATTATAAGTGAGATAGGTGCGATTTAAACGTGCGAATTCCTACAAAACCAGACCCATCTTTTTGCCCTAAAACCTGGTATCTGACTCTTATGTTTTCCTCTCCAAGGCTTTTGATATGTGCAGTATAACTATATTTTTTAACCTCTTCTCTAATATCTGGAAAACCATATCCTCTATCCATACAGATATTCTGAATAACATCATCTTGAGACAGTCTTTTAAAAATAATGGCATCTAAAGTCTCTTGCCTTGGCTGTTCTTACAGCTGCTTAGAAAAAATAAAAATATTGAATAAAAATAAGAGTTGAGGTTTTGCCATTTTTCACATAATCCCTTTATTTCCGCTAATATTTAATAACATAGCTTATTTCTTGAAAAATTTATATAATAATTACTTAAAACTTATTTAATTCCTTATTGTTAGTTAGAGTTGAAATTGGAGTAATAAATAGCTTATTAATTAGGAAATAAACTTCATTTAAGCTTTCAAAACATAATAAATATTTATGTTTTTATGCAAGTTATGGAAATAAATTACAATAAATTCTAATTTTGAAAGTAAATGTAATATTATATCGATTTTTGAACTTAACTCGTATTCAAAGGCATTTTGAAGTATTATTTTAAAGGCTTAAAAAGTAATTTTATGCCAAAATACGTGATTTTAACCGATTTTTTAAATTTTAGAGTATTTTTATCAATTTTGGCAGAGCCTCAGTTATTAAAAATTAGTGCGAGACGTGCGATTCAAACACACGAATTCCTACGAGACCAGGCTCTCTAACTAGCGCTTTTGACCTAATTTTTTGTCTCAACTAGAGTTTAATGCCGGATATATTGTTCTCATGTTGAAAAAGTGAAAAAAGAATCAATTTTCTTCAGGAATATGCACAACAACCGTAAGTTCCTGCCCTTCTAAATCTTTTCCCACGGAAGACAGACGCCCATTATTCCCAAAAACGCCAGTAAACACGCGGTCATCAGGCGTAACCATAAGGTTATTTCGCTCCTTGTGTCCAACTATAATAGTTACTTCTTTATTTGCATATGCTGTTTTTTTAGGCACAGGGTATCCCTTAGAATCCACTTTGAAATATTCTACTTCATCATGTCTATTCGGAATTATCACCATACTACATAATATCTTCATGGGTACTGTATTAGATGGTCTCTTAGGTTCTCCAGTCATATTCTTTAGATAGTAGACTTAAACTTTATAAACTTTATGACACCAAAAGGGGTTAATCAATTTCCTTTCCTCATTTGTCAGGTTGAAGGACTCAAGAATTAAGTAAGCTTCGGATATTGTTGTTGCTCTTTCGAGGTTTTCTGAATCTTCTACCATTTTGTTGCTCTTCCTTTTCTCTGAATCATTCTACTACTCATTTTATCTTATCTGGTCTTTCTTATTCAATACTAAAATTGGGCTTAAAATATATGTAGTTTATAATTTAAAAATGGGTTTAATTCACCATAAATCATATTCTAAATGCTTTATTTGTCTCATATCTATGTTTTAGACCTATGCTCCACTACAAAGAATAAAGTTTATAAAATTTATATACTTTAAGCCCGATTACTTTATTGTAGTAACATAAAAGGAGCGCAACAAATGAGAATTCAAGACCTTAAAATTGGAATGGCTGTTAGATACGAAAACCAGAGGTGGAAAAGGCATAGTAACAGGCATTAGAGCTTCATACAATGAAGCAGTTGTAGTCTTTGAAGGAGACGGAGCAGACGAGTTTATAGAAATCGATTATCTGAGGCCTTTCTAATCAAGTCTTTTGATCCTTTTTATGTTATGCTCGGGAGAAGGTGAGTGAGTGGGAATCTTTGGTTTCAAGTCAAAAATAAAAATGTGTATACTTTTACTGTCAAATGTAAAAACGTAAAATTTTACAGTAAAACAGTAAAACAGTCGTCTTGAATGCAATTACTTACACTTAAAATCTCATCATGAACTCGAAACACAATACCTAAGGATGGAAAATGGGCTAGTTCAATTTTAAGTGTAATTCTTTGCGTAAATAACTAAACTTAAGAAAAAGGCTGTAAAATAATTGTAAAGTATAATTATGTCTACGTCTTTATTGTCTATGTTCGAAAAAAAACTGAATCTCAGTCATAAAAAGATAAGCATAAAAGAACTTCTTTTGAATTAAAACAATAAATTAAAACATGTTATTGTTTATAACTGTTGTTGAGTAGTTTTTTTCTCTAAAAAGATGTCGAAAGCGGCTTCATTTAAATATATATCAGGTTTATTCAGAAGTTCCAATAAACTATCTTCTTCAAGGCTTTTTTCATAAATATCGAGAAGTCCATATTCACGAATTTTCTTGCTCAAATCCTTTTTATATAAGAAGCTGTCTATTTCGTCACTTAATTCATAAAATTCAGATCTTTTACCTATTGTGCTAGTATTACTTTGATTTAGATTTTCGAAATATTTGTTCAACAAATTTAATTCTTCTTCATCTAAACCAACTTCCCCTCGTCCTACTAATATCTGAGTGATAAGTTTTTGTTTACGTCTCAAATTTGAAATTGGTTTTCTATGATGTTCCAAATAGATTAAGATATCCTTAAACTTATCATCTTTTATATTTAAATTATTAAGTGAGGATAATACTGCTGTTCTGACTTTACTATGTGGTGCATTGAGTTTATCCAATATTGATTGAATAACGAAAACATCAGAAGTATAGAATTTAGAGAGAGCTTTTACTGCAAAAACTTGCTGGCGTATATCCCCTTTCGAAAGTGCTTCCAATAATTGGGACCTGTAGCTCTCATTTAATTCGCTATCTATCAGTATTAAATTTTCTAACACACACTCAAAGCAATGATAATATCTCTCTACACTGAAGTATGATTTTATGTTAAAAAGATTAATCAAAATTTTTTCCAAGTCCTTTTGAAAAATAACCAAAATTTCATTAGATGATGCTTCTATAAGTCGTTTTAAAATTTTGCAACTCTCTGCTATTAATTCTAAGTGTCCTTCTTCGTCTATATAATAATGGTAAATATATTCATTCCTTTTTTCAATATCTTTGGGAAAATCTAGAGAAAAATAATTATTTGGAATAAACTCTTGTTTAATTATATCAAATATCTTCTTTGAAACAGTATCATCTAAGGGTTTTGGGTATATACTCAAAATAAGTTTTGCAGTAGCTTTCTTAACATCTAAATCTGAGTCAGTCAATAAATTATTTAAGATTTTTTGATCTACACTTTGATACACATCGAATTTAAAAAACAAAAGATTCAGAGATTCGACTGCAATTAGCCTATCATGTCGATTTGCTGACTGTAGCAATTTAAAAATTTTTGAAGTTAAAAAAATAACTTCGTCACCTTTAACTTGGATTATTTTGTCTGCAATAACGTGCCTGTAAAAGAAGGGACTTTGAGCAAACTTAAATAGATATGGCACAATTCTTGGGTCTAATGATTTAAGTCTTAATTCTGAATTGCTGTGAATCCTAATCAAAAACACTTGTTCAATAATTTCGCTTTTTATTTTCTGATTTGTAACTTTTACTGATTCATCAAGACACTGAACAGCAAGCTGTAGGTTCTGCTGAAGGATATCATTTTCTGAATAGTTATAAAGTGTCTCAATTATTTTAGATGGGTCTCTTATTAAAAGACAATAGAGCAAAACTACCTCACGCCACCATCCATTTAATGCATCTGTTGAGTTCTCTGTTTCCTCTAATACTACTCGAAAAACGTCCAATTTATTTACAAATATATATTTTGCTGAAAAAAATTCTTGAAACGTTAGATGACTAAACGAGTATCTTTTTGCATACTCATCAGTTATGATGATTACTCCACTTCTTTCAATTAATTTCTGAAATAAAGACTCTGCTTGTTTTGGATCCATCTCAAATTCTTTTAGTTTTCTTTCTACTATTGGTATTATTTCATCGCTATTTGCCTCTTTTCTGCCAAAAGCTTCCCCAATCTTTCCGGTATGAAAAGAAAACGCAATTTCTTGTATAATCTCTTCTTTACGTGCTGATGTTAATTTAGTGTCATCAACCACTAAGCCTTTCTCTTGATCCCATTGAACAAGAAGTAAATTGCTACAATCTTCATAAAGTCTGAGCCTTTCTTTTGGTAACGTTTTATTATAATGTACAAAGCAGACTATTGATAGTAGTAAAGGATTTTCTGCAATTTGTCTTATACTTTTAGTGTCAGACAAAGCTTGCTTAAGTTTACTGGCTTTTTCAGATGCCTCGTCTTTCCAGAATTTCTTCTCTCCCTCACTCTTATTCCCTAGAAATCCTGCCCTATTTTCTTCGATAGCATTATACCATTTATCAATAAACCTAAATATTTCTTTATCATTTAAATCTTCGATTTCAAAAACACTGAAATGTGAACCAATTCCGCCTCTCCAACCTGAATGTCGTGAAGTTACTATAACCTTATTTTCAGGAAAACGTGATATTAGTCCATTAATTTCTTCAATAATCGTACTAAACTCTTTGCCATCTTGTACTTCATCTAAACCGTCTAACAAAAAAAGACATTCTTTATTTTTTAACATATAATAGATATATGAATCCGTTAGAACATTTTGTATATATGAGGGCAGAACATTTCGACGAAAAGCTTCAATAATTAAGTTGTCATATTTTTTACTATCAGTTTCTACAAGGAATTTAGAAATGTCCTTTAGTGGTATGAAAATCGGAAGGTACCACTTATTTATACCTAAACGATCTTTTGAGCATCCCTTTCGTTTAATTTTTGGATCCCCAGCTTTTTCTTTTGCAAAAGTTAGAGCCAAAAACTGTGATAATGTGCTTTTTCCAGATCCAGGCTTCCCCAAAATAGCAATATAATTATTTGATGATAATATATCTCCAATCCCTTTTGCATAAATTTTTTCAGACTCGTGACGATTAAATAATTTACTGATTTTAGAATGAATTATCGAGATAACTAACAATATAGCTGACAATGAAATTCCATCTACTATTCCTTGCTTTAATGAGGATAGTGATTGTAAATTGCTATTTGTGTTATTTTGAGTGATGACAATAAATATTGGGATAATTGGGACTATGATAATGACTAAAAGTAGTAAGATAAGAACAATAGTTTGCCGCTGAAATTTTGATTCTTCTTCATAGTATATAAGGCATAAAAAAATGATCGAAACTATTGTGAAAAAAGACCATAAAAATGATCCAATATGAACTGCGACTTGAGGTATTATTAAATTTAAAAATTTAAAATTTGTAAAAATAAAAAAAGGAAAAAGATATAGAAGTCCAAGAAAAATTAAAAGAATGATAATAACATCAAATCCTTCTCGATGATAGATGCTATTTATCTTCCATAAAAAATTAGGTTTGAATAACTTGTTTTTTATTATTATATTTTCCTTATATTGAGAATATGATTGATAAGTTTTCTTTGAAGTGCTAAAAAAAAATAGGTCAAAATACTCATTAAATATCGCAGACAATGTTTTAACAAATGATTTTTTTTCCACCGTATCTATATTATTTTCATTCTTAGAAAGCTTATCACGCTCTCTAACAACCCTCAATGATATAAAAATCTGCTCTAATTTTGGTTTTTCTTCTGTTCCAATGACTCCTGTAAGATTTAAATCCTGCTTTTTATATACTAGCCAGTTAAGATATGTTTCTCTTATATTCTTGTGAGCAAGTCTACCTCCTATCTTTTTGCCGATTAGTGAAAAAAGGAGTGAAAAGCGAGAGCATATAGTAGGCAGTAATTTCTCAAGAGACAATGTCGCTAAACCCGTGAAAAGTATTAGCATTACCTCTTTATAATTGGTATACAAGTCTTTAAGCAGTTGAATTAGGCTTTCCAAGATTATAATCCCTTATTTTGCTATCTTTTATGAAAGTAGAAGGGTTCTATTTAATTCTTATTAATTAAAGCCAATTTATCGAGGCAAAGGACTTTTTATCACATAGGGTGGATAAATAAAGGGACACTGGTAAATAAGTGTATAAAAACGAACTCATTTTTTAATTTATGAATTACTTTCTTTTCGAAAACTATAACCAATCTAAAAATATTTATGCTTAAAAAAATATAAAAAAGGAAAAACTAGATTTTTTTAGATCTTTGAGTAAAAATGGCTTTACTCAACTTTTATATGGAGTATAAAATCAATTTTTTATTTATTTGGCACTATAAAATAAGGTAATTTTTACTTAGGGCAACTTTATATAAAAACTGTTGTGCATAAACCTCACAAAACAGCGTACAAAAAATTTGAGATAACTATATCCCAAAGAACTAGTGCGAGAGGTGCGATTCGAACGCACGAATTCCTACGAAACTGGACTCTGAATCCAGCGCCTTTGACCTGGCTGGGCAACTCTCGCACGATGTAGCTTATGTTGCAGGAGCAATAGTAGTGCTCTTTGTTCTTATACTTTTTCCTTGAAAGCCTGCTCGGAGGGCGAAATTTGCCTGAACTTTTTTAATAATTTCTTCTTTAGGGAAAGAGTTCAAACAGATTTAACTGAAATTCCGAATACAGGACTCAAAAGAAGTTCTGGCACTTATAAAGTATATAAAGTAGGTTGGAATTGATGAAATTTTCATCTCATCAATTTCAGGATAAGGGCTTTTTGTGCATGCAGACGGTTTTCAGCCTCTTCAAAAATTACGGAATTCGGGCCGTCCATAACTTCATCCGTAATCTCAAGGCCTCTACGGGCTGGCAGGCAATGCATAACTATTACATCCGGTTTTGCAACTCCAAGGAGTTCGGTATTGACCTGGAAAATAGCAAAGTCCTTCAGGCGTTTCTCCTGTTCGGCTTCGTCGCCCATAGAGACCCAGACATCAGTATAAATGATATCCGCATCTTTTACGGCAGCTTTCGGGTCACCCGTAACTGTAAACTTGCCTCCGAGGGCTTTTGCTTTTTCAAGGAATTCGGCTTTCGGCTCGTATCCTTTAGGACAGGCAACAGCAAACTCCATTCCCATAATTGCCGAGCCTAGCAGGGCTGAATTACAGACGTTGTTTCCGTCTCCTACCCAGGCGAATTTCAGGCCTTCGAATTTGTCCTTGTACTCCAGTATGGTCATGAAATCGCCAAGGATCTGGCAGGGGTGCTCCCTGTCCGAAAGCGCATTGATCACGGGTATGGTTGAATATTCGGCCAGTTTTTTCACAGTCTCGTGGCTCATAACTCTGGCCATGATTCCGTGAAGGTAGCCTGAAAGAGTTCGCGCAGTATCCTCAATGGTCTCGCCTCTTCCTACCTGGATATCTCTGGAATTCAGGTAAAGGGCATGTCCTCCGAAATCAGTCATTGCAACTTCAAAAGACACCCTGGTTCTTGTAGAAGATTTCTCAAAAATCATTCCCAGGCTTTTGTTTTTCAGGTACTCGGTAGGTTCTCCAGCTTTGCGTTTTTCTTTAAGATCCATGGCAGATTCGAGAAGTTCATAAATCTCTTCTCTGGATAGGTCAGTTATCGAAAGTACATCCTTCTTCATCACTTCAACCCCGACTTACTCTAGCTGAATTTACTCAGTTCAGGCTGAATTTGATCTATTCAAGCCGAACTTACTTCATTCAAGCTGAATTTGATCTATTCAAACTGAATTTGATCTATTCAAGCCGAACTTACTTCATTCAAGCTGAGTTTCTCTTTTTTAACTGAACTTACTTCTTTCTGGTTGAACTTTAATTTATATTACTGCATAGTACTTATTTGCACGCCGTACTTTTGCAATGACAGATCAGGCAATAGCCTTATTTTCAGCAGTTAACCTTTCATCAATTAGCCTCTAAGTTCCTTCATATGGTCAATTCTCTTCTGGATAAGAGCAGCAGTCCCAATGTCTTTCCGGAAAAATAGCTTGCCGTGGAGATTTTCAAGGGCATTCTGGGCAATTTTTTCGGCTGCAGCTATGGTTTCAGCAATCCCGACAACTGCAATGGCGCGGGAGCTGGTTGTGTAAACTTTTCCTTCTTTTTCGTAGACACTGGCATAATAAATGGAAGCTTTCCCTATATCTCCTACTGTTACCTCGCTGTCTTTTTCAGGATTTTCAGGGTAGCCGGCAGGAACAGCATACTTACAGACAGTTGCTTTTTTACTGAAGCTTACAGGCAAATTTCCCAGTGTCCCTTTAACTACAGCAGACATAATTTCCACGAAGTCGGTTTCAAGGAGGGGGATCACATTCATGGCTTCGGGGTCACCGAACCGAGCATTGAATTCCACTACTTTGGGGCCGCTGGCTGTAAGGATAAACTGTCCGTAAAGAATACCCTGATACCCGGTACCGGTTTCCTCGGAAAGTGCATTTACGGTATCCTGCATGATCTTCTTTGCCTTCTCAAGATCTTCAGGGAGCATAAAAGGCAGGATTTCCCCTGCATCAGTATATGAACCCATACCGCCTGTATTCGGTCCGAGATCTCCTTCATAGGCTCTTTTGTGATCCTGCACTGCAGGGAAGAAAACAAGGCTTTTTCCATCTACAAAGGCTTGAAGTGTAAACTCCTCTCCGATAAAACGTTCCTCTATGACCACAGCTCCTTTCTCAAGCAGCTCACTTGTGTAGGCTTTGGCAGCCTCAAGGTCAGGGAGCTGGTCTCCCATAACTTTTACGCCTTTGCCTCCTGTCAGACCTGAGGGTTTAACTGCTACGTCGCCCAGTTTTTCTATGAAAGCATGTGCAGGTTTTACCTCTGTGAAAACTTCATAGGCAGGGCAGCCTTCTATTCCGTATTTCTTCATGAAATTTCTTGCCCAGGCCTTGTCAAACTCTATAATTGCACAGGCTTTTTTAGGCCCTACGACCGGAATTCCAGCTTCCCAGAGGGCGTCTGCTACTCCTGCTGCAAGAGGGGCTTCAGGGCCTACAAAAGCTATTTCGACATTTCTGGCTTTTGCATACTCAACTACTTTTTCAACTTCGGTTTCCTTCTCAAGGAGAAAATCCTCACAGAGAGCAGCAATTCCGGGATTTTTTTTCGCCATTAATGCATAAAGAGAGGGATTATACTTGCTTTTCTTAATTCCTTCGGCGACTGCATGTTCCCTTCCGCCTCCGCCGATAAGCAAAATTTTCATTTTTATTCTCCTGTTTTAAAAAGATTCCTTTTACATTCAAGTATAAGTATGGTTTCAATATATACTGATATAAGGTGAAATAGATGAGATAAGAAAAAGGTAATGAATTTCAGTCCTCAAAACCTTTCAATGCTGCTTTACACAGCTGTCTCTTTTTATTGATAATTTGTTGGCAATTTAACCAAATACATTTAATAGGAATATACTGAAGGACTTCCTAATTCTCTATTTCTTCTAATAAATATCTTGTCATTGTCAGGCTTTAAATCCAACTAATAATTTTCCTTTTTGAGATCGATTTCATATTTTTACTTCAGTTTTTCCAATAATAGAAATTCATTTTCTCCGAACCGAATACCCGGTTTTTCTTAGCAAGATGAAAACACGTACTTTCAGATAAAAAACCTAATTTTTATAAAGTAATAATGATTAGATTCTTTCAGGAGATGAAAGTACGAACCAAAATCCATATGAAGTCTTCCAAAAAGAATGTCCGGAAGTAGCAGCACGTTTTAATGGCCTTATTGAAGCCCAGAAAGCATTAAAGGGCCTTGATACCAAAACAAAGCAGTTGATCAACATAGCTATCCAGACTGCGAATCGAAATCCAAGAGGCGTACAGATGCATGCAATGATGGCAAAAAGCGAGGGTGCAGCTCGTGAAGAAGTTATTGCTGCAGTGGTACTGAACCTTCATCACTCGGGTTTTGCTAACGTTCTTGAGTGCCTTCCTGCAGCAATTGATGGATTTGATGGTAAAATCTGAAATTTCCATGCAGGAATGTGCTCTTGCACTTTCCTTACTTTAAAAGATCGCTTGCACTCACAAGAGGAACAAGTTCCACATCTACCTCTTTTAAGTTTTCGGCTGCTCCTTCTTCTCTGTCCACGACACTAATTACGTATTTGACACTTGCTCCGGTTTCCCTGACAACCTCAATTGCGTTCCTGACCGAACCTCCGCTTGTAGTTACGTCTTCTAGCATTACAAGTCTGTCTTCCGGTTCAATGTCACCTACAAACCTGCTCTTAGTACCGTAGTCCTTTATAGCTTTCCTGACTATAAGCAGGGGAAGTTCGGTTTCTATGGAAGCTGCAGTCGCAAGAGGCACACCTCCAAGTTCTACCCCTGCTACTATATTCACATCCATCTGTTTTATCCTGAATGCTGCCTGTCGTGCTATAAGTTTCAGGGTTTTAGGGTCAGTACTTGCTTTTTTGATATCTATGTAATACTTACTCTTTTTTCCCGAAGCAAGCGTGAAATCTCCGTAGCGGATAGCTCCGCAAGCCTTGAGGGCTGCGATCAATTCCTGTTTTTGTGTCTCTAACTCATTTATGGTTTCCGATTTATTCATGGTCTCACCGGTTTGCAGCCTTATTAGCTATTCTCGATTAAATGTTACCTGATAAAATATTAAATATATTATTAAGTGTACAAATTCAATAAGACTGTATAAGTTTTATATGTTCGCAAGTTTACCACGGTTCTTTCTTTATACCTGTAACGTATCCGATTATGTTTGTTGTAAGATGCAGCAGAGGTGTCGCTATAAGGATGATTATCATTATCGAGGGCGTAAAATTGCTCACAAACCATTCCGGCGCTGTAAGGTATACAAAAACCCAGGCTCCGATTACGAAGTCCAGCTGATCTACAAGTGGAAGCGGAGCTCCCCTTTTCATACCCATCCTGCGCTTGAAGAAGCTCTTGAACATGTCCCCGAAAAGCGAGCCGCAGGCAAGGGCAAGAACAACTTTGAAAGCCTCAGTATAATTTGGGCCGAAGGCTGGCATCTTGACTCCCAGAATCTCGAAGCCTTTTGAACTCAGCCAGATCTGGATACTACCTGCAAGCACTCCGAAAAAAATGCCTGAAAAAAGTCCTCTGTAGGTTTTTCCATCTCCTATAATCCTTCTTCCGTCCTTTAAAGTCCTGCCTCCGTCAATTGGTTTTCCGCCGCCGAAAACAGCTGCAAAAGGATTGGGAAGGTATGCCGGAAGCATCAGCCAGAAGGCTTTAATTATCAGCTCGATCGTGGTATCAACTCTTTATATAAGTTTTGTTTTTTATTGAGGCGAGCTCAACTTTCTGGACATCACTGTACTCTATTTCTATATTAATTACTCGCGGAGCATACCAGTAACTTGTACTCGCTGTCTTACCTGCTTGTTAACCATTCAGTTACAGTTTAAGATATTGACTTAAAAATGGAATAATCAATTGACTTAAGTAATGGATCTTAAACAAGGACTTAACGTACTCAATTGATGAGGTTATGTAACTATTGACTCTATTTAATTTTATTTCATTTTAAGTTTTAGTCTTAATTAGCGCTTCCCAACGCCTTTATAATATGTTATATTGAATAGTTTTTTGAAAAATAATCAAAACTGTGAAATGATGAGAAAAGTCCATGAAACAAAGAAAAACAAGTGACAATAAAATCTCGTAATAAGTAAAGATTTTGAGATGTAAAGATTTTTGGATGTAAAAATTTTGGGATGTAACGATTTTGAGATGTAACGATTTTAAGATGTAACGATTTTAAGATAAGTAACGTAATTTCATAGCACTTTTTGTACAATCTTGAAAAAAATTGGTGTTGATCGGGGTGAATAGTCCCCGGATCTTCTCACACGCTATATAGAAAAGAAACACTTCATAATGAATTATAGAAAAAATTATTTTTTCTTCTTTTCTTTTGCAAGCTTCTTCTTGGCGTCCTTGCTGCCTGCAGAAGCCTGTTTTTCGAGCTCCTCAAGCTTTTCTCTCTTAGCGCTTCTCTTCTTATCCAGATCTTTTTTAGACATTGCCATAATAAGTACCTTCATAGATTTTGATGAAGTTGCGATATCTGTAAAAGCATTATTTCTATAAGATGCCTCAATAGATGTCGCATAATCTACCTTTTTCAATTTTAAAAGTATTTATCAGTTTCCCACCGGATAAATTTTGTTGGCAGAGTGTCAGGTTAGATTAAAGGTTTGAAATTCTCCTATACGGTTTAATCTTCATGAAAAAGGGAGTTAAAAAGGAGTTAAAAGTGATGAATCTCCCTAGAATAACCTCTGCCTGCTTTATCATCCTTCTCTTTTCCTGTACTTTACCGTCCTTCTCTTTCCTTTCTGTATTTGCACATTGCCGCGACGAGACCATTGAACGGAGGAGACGGTCTTCCAGGCCTTGACCTGAATTCAGGATGGAACTGGGAACCAAAGAAGAAACGCTTGCCAGGAATTTCGGCAATTTCCATCCTGTTCTTATTTTTACCGGAAAAAACAATGCCATAAGACTCGAGTCTGTCAACAAACTCCGGGTTAACCTCATACCTGTGGCGATGGCGCTCGATAATGTAATTAGTCCTGTAGATTTTAGCGGCAATAGAGCCCTCTTTAAGGATGGCTTCATAGTCCCCAAGACGCATGGTTCCGCCCATGTCTGCAACACTGGTTTGCTCAGGCAGGAGATCAATTACAGGGTAAGGGGTATCTTCGTCAAATTCCGTACTGTTTGCCCCTTTGAGTTTAGCCACATTTCTGGCAAACTCAATGACTGCAAGCTGCATACCCAGGCAGATCCCAAGGAAAGGAATATCGTTTTCCCTGGCAAACTTAATTGCCATCATTTTGCCTTCTGTACCGCGCCCGCCAAAGCCTCCCGGAATAAGAATTCCATCATACTGTATCAGCTTCTCAATCTCGGCTGAATTTTCTTCCAGAATTTCGGCTTCGACCATATTGACTTCAACACGGCATCCGTTATCAATTCCTCCGTGTTTCACAGCCTCAAGGATGCTGAGGTAAGAGTCCTCAAGATTAGTATATTTTCCGACAATTGCCAGTTTGACCGTGTCAGTTGTAGATTTCATCCTTGCAACCATATCTTTCCACGCACCGTTTTCGACACTGGATTCCAGTTGCAGGTGTTTCATGAGCTGGGTGGTCAATCCTTGCTCTTCTATCTCGAGAGGTACTTCATAAATATCATTGGCGTCGTGAGCGCTGATAACCAGATCCTGTGGCACGTCACAAAAGAGGGCAATTTTTTCTTTGGCACTTTCCTGAAGAGGAGACTTTGATCTTACAACGATTACTTCAGGACTGAGCCCAAGGGCACGAAGTTCCTTTACGGAATGCTGTGAAGGCTTGGTTTTTTGCTCTCCCTGAAGGTCTTCCATAGCCAGGGTCACGTGTATAAATACAATATTTTCGGAGGGCTCTTCTCTATGCATCTGGCGTACAGCCTCAAGGAAAGGCATGCTCTCAATGTCCCCAACAGTCCCTCCGATTTCAATAAGACAGACATCAGCGCCACTCCGGGCTGCAACCTTTCTGATCCTGCTTTTTATCTCGTTTGTGACATGGGGAATAATCTGAACGGTCTTTCCAAGGTAGTCTCCTCTCCTCTCTTTGGAAATTACTTCTAAGTAAATCTTGCCTGTGGTAAGGTTATGGTCCCTTGTAAGCTCAGTATCAAGGAACCGCTCGTAATTCCCAAGATCCAGGTCAACTTCACCTCCGTCCTTGAGCACAAAAACTTCCCCATGCTGGTAAGGGCTCATGGTGCCTGCATCAATATTGATGTAAGGGTCGATCTTGATAGCCGTAACTTTATAACCTTTGTTTTTAAGGTTTCTGCCAATGGATGCGATGGTAATGCCTTTTCCAAGCCCGCTCATCACCCCACCGGTAACTATGATATACTTCATGGATAAGCTTCCTCACTAGTTTTTCCTAATAGTGATTTCAGACTACTAAAGAATATTACGTGGAGTTAGACAGGAAATAATCAAATTAGCAATGTATAAGAAATCTGTCATTAATCCTCTTGTACGAACACAATACCAATATCTTCATGATATAAAAATTACTCCCAACTTCTAAAAATGAACAGGCTCAAATAAGAAGTGAAAGTAAAAGAATAGACCTGAATGAGTAGATTTCATAAATAAATTCGTAAAGTGGACGTAGACTTAAAAATCTGGAGTGAGGGAGAATCAGATGCAGAAAAGCACATTTTTCCTACTCTTCAGATGATTCCGTAATTACGAATATTCGGTATGTACTTTTCCGTGCACTTCTCAGCTCCAAACCAGATGAAACCTTACTTACGCACCTGAAGCCAATTCTCATAGGGTTCAGAAGTTAATTCTAAGATCTGAATCTGCTGAATTGAGGATTATCAGATCCAAAATAAATCTCAGGTTCAAAGTGAATCTAAAACGTCAGGTCCAAAATAAATCTAAATATCAGGTGACTCAGTACCAAAATCTAGTGATGGATGTAAAATTCAAAATCACTAGATTTTGTAAATGGTCACCATCCGTGTAATACAACTTAATGATTCAAGTCTTTAGATAGCGAATATTGATTTTGATAAAAACTGGATTCTTCTTGCTAATTCAGATTTTCTATCAAAAATGCAAAAATCACTGGATTTTGGAACAGAGTCTATCAGGTCCAAAATAAATATAAATATCAGGTTCAAAATGAATCTAAACTAAATCTCAGGTTTAAAAGTGTAGTTCTCGTGACTACTCTCCGCACCGAATTGAGAGGTATTTTCCGATTTTATGGTCACACTGTAGCCTTAACTGAGTATTATTAATAGAAGCGTTAAGATCAATGATCAATAGATAAGCCACAGAAAGGACAATTATGTGTTCTTTCTGATAGTCTTCACCTACCAGAATACAATAATTTGAACACATTTTTGAAGAGTATTAATTGACAGAGATTAGCCCTTAATTGCTGCTAAAAGATTTAGCTCTCTTCTGCAATTTTTAGCAGAATATATATCATACAGGTCACAAATATTATTGAAAACAAAAGCGACTGGGCAAAGCTGACTTTGAACTGAAGGCTCGATGGCAGTATAAAGTAGAGGAAGAATAAACATACAAGTAGCAAAAAGCCTCCAAAAACAATATTCAGAGGAAATTTTTCGTTTTCACTTAGATTTTTGGGAATCCTTCTTTCTGTAGCTGAAAAACTTCCTGTAAAGCTTCTACGGATAAAAGATGAAAATTCGCCAAATCCTCTTTCTGATCTCGAGTGAGAAAGCTTCTTTACAGGTAGTAAAACTGAGGATCTTTGAGAAATCAATTTTTCTTCCTGATTCCCTATATGAGACTCATCTTCGGAGTGCTCCTGCGGCTTTGAATCAATTTTTCCAAGCTGGACAGGAAAACCTTTCTTTCTTGAGCCGTAACCTGCTGTGATATAGATCTGCCCTTTTGTAAGCACCCTGCCTTCTTGCGGGATTCTTGCAACTACAGAAATATATTCTTTCTGAAGCACATATGGATTGTCCCTCAGAAAAACGATCTGACCTTTTAGTTCATCACTTACCGAGAAATGAATATGCGTAGGTGACCCGTAGTTTGTAATCAGAATTTCAAAGGTTTCTTCTCCGCCTGGAGAAAGAGAAATCTCAACGCTTTCTTTTTCAAACTCAATTGAGTTTATTTCCTGTCTGTTGATAATAACATTCTGGAATGTCTGCTGCAAGTTTAACCCTCATATCAGTTTCTAAGGTCAGGAGGAAGCAAGTTTGGGATTCCCTCATCGATGGGATAGTGCTCTTTGCATACAGGGCAGTAGAGAGTTCCGGATATGACCTCTTCTTCATTTTCTTCTACGACGTTCAAAATCAGATCGCCCTTACATATAGGGCAGGCCAGAATATCCATAAGATTTTTTTTCATTAGAATTCACCATTAAAGTCTCTTTTCCGATGGGAGAAGACAGAGTTTCACACCAGTAAAGATAGCTGATTGTTTCCAATCCTTACTTTTTCATTCTGCAGATGTAAACTTTATTCCGTTATTTAACCGTATTCAATTCATCTTCTATTTTAATGTAATCTATATATTTACAGGCACTTACGGTTTGAAGCTTATCCGTTCTGTCGAGTGTTGTTCTTTATATAAGCTAATATCAAAACTAATATTCTATTGGTGTTATAAGTACGAGAGTATAATATTTCTACTTAGGGTACAGTATTCAAAAAAGCACTTCAAAGTTTATAATATATTATGAGAATTTCAATAGAGAGTTACAAGTTGCAATTCATTATCTTTTTGAAATATCTCTACGAAATTCTATCCATTTATTATTAGGGTTTACGCATTTAAGTACAAAACCAAGTACTTTTGACGTATATACAATTTAGTATTTTAAGTAATTGAAGGTTTAACGTTAATGACTTCTCGGTTCAACCGTATAAGTCCCAAATATGAAAATATTTTGAAACAAATTTGTATGTTAGATTTTTAATTTAAACTGCTCATATAAATAAATTTAGAGAAATTTTCATATAACTCTTAGTTTAGAATCAGGAAAGCTACTCTTTGTACCAGATGGATCTTTTATCCAATTTGTTACCCTTTTTCAAAAATTATTTATATTATTACTAGGAAGTAAGATTCCGTATTACTATAGAAGGAATAAAACTTAGAACAGAGAAAAACCAATTGACTGATAAAACAACGGACCAAAGCTGTCAAAATAAACTTCGGAAAAACATTTTCAAGGAGTATTATATTTTTAATTTCTGATAAATTTACTGGAGATGTTGAGGTCTTATATTCAACACTAATCTAAACTTGGAAATAAATTGGAAAAAAAACACATAAAAAGTGAACTAGCCTCTAAGTAGTTTACAGATATATCAATTAAAGAGTGAACTAGCCTCAGTGTTCTTTTCCTGCCATATTAGTATATACATATGGGTTTATAGACATATCAATTAAAGAGTGAACTAGCCTCTAAGTAGTTTACAGACATATCAATTAAAGAGTGAACTAGCCTCTAAGTAATTTACAAATATATCAATGAGCTCATCCCAAAACCAATTTCTTTCCCAATATATTATACTATTTTCATGTTAGAAATTAGAGCAATTATTCAAAATTCAAGGTTTTGGGATAGGCTCAATTAGATTCAAAAATTTCCAAGGAATTAAAAGAATGTTTAAACTTATCCTAAAACTCGGTTCATAATTCGAAATTCGAGTCGAAGAACCCAATTTTGAAATTTAGTATGAAAGATCTGAACTTAACCGCGTTTTTTTTAAAAAAGTTTATAAAATAATAAAATTTGATAATTTTGAAGAATTTATCGAGATTTGCCAGTTTTAAGATTAGACAGGGCTGGAAATCAGAACTAAAAATCAGCCAGATAAAATTTCCTCAGAATCACGGATTTCACGACCAATTCTTCAAATAATAGAGTTTAGACCAGGATTTTGGATAGTTCTGGAAGGAATTAAAAAATTGTGGGATATGAAATGAAACCGGAAATATATGAGAAAAGCATTGACCTTGCAAGCCAGAAAATACTCAAAAAGGCCGAAGAAGAAGGCATTGAAACTGCCTGGGATAGATATGAGAAACAACTACCTCAATGCAGTTTCGGTCAGCTAGGAGTTTGCTGTCGGAATTGCAATATGGGTCCGTGCAGGATAGATCCTTTCGGAGAAGGAGCTCAAAAGGGAATTTGCGGTGCTACCGCGGATATTATAGTTGCAAGGAATCTTCTGAGAACAATTGCCGCAGGTGCAGCAGCTCATTCCGACCATGCAAGAGATGCTGTGCTGACCTTTAAGAAAATGAGTGAAGGAGAGGCTGGAAGTTACAGGATAAAAGATGAAGCAAAACTATTATCTCTTGCTTCGGAATATGGGATCGTCTCTGAGGGTAAAAGCCCGAAAGAAGTTGCATCCAGACTCGCAGACACACTCCTTCAGGAGTTTGGAAAACAGGATGGACACCTCCTATGTACCAGAAGAGTGCCTGAATCAAGGCTCAAACTCTGGGCCGAGCTTGGAATAGAGCCAAGGGGAATTGACCGGGAAATCGTGGAATGCATGCATAGGACTCATATAGGTGTGGACAATGATGCTGTTCATATCCTGCTGCAAGGCCTGCGCACAGGTCTTTCCGATGGTTGGGGAGGCTCGATGATCGCTACCGATGTCCAGGACATACTCTTTGGAATCCCGCAACCCAGAAGAAGTACTGTTAATCTGGGAGTGCTATCTAAAGATAAAGTAAACGTAATTGTCCATGGGCACGAACCTATTCTTTCAGAAATGATTGTAGAAGCTGCAGAAGATCCCGAGCTCCTTAAACTTGCAGAGGAAATGGGTGCGGCAGGCATCAATGTTGCCGGGATATGCTGTACTGGCAATGAGACCCTAATGAGGCACGGAACTCCCATAGCAGGAAATTTCCTTCAACAAGAGCTGGCAGTAATTACAGGTGCTATTGAGGCTATGGTTGTGGACGTTCAGTGTGTCATGCCTTCTCTTGGGGAACTTACAGGCTGTTACCATACGAAGTTCATATCCACATCCCCAAAGGCTGATTTTCCCAATACCATAAGGATGGAGTTCCATGAGGGCAGAGCTTATGAAACTGCAAAAGAAATTGTAAGGACTGCCGTCGAAAACTTCCCTAATAGGGTTCTTGAAAAAGTTACCATACCTGAAGAGAAACAGGAATGTATGGTCGGCTTCAGTGCCGAGGCTATCCTCAGTGCCCTTGGAGGAAGCCCCGACCCTCTTATTGAGGCAATAAAAGGTGGAGCTGTTTGGGGAATAGGGGCTGTTGTCGGCTGCAATAACGTTAAAGTTACGCACAACTATGGCCATGTCAACCTCGTTAAAGAATTGATCAAAAACAATGTGCTTGTGGTCACAACCGGCTGTAATGCGATTGCATGTGCCGAAGCAGGACTGCTTTTGCCGGAAGCCTCCGAACTTGCAGGCGATGGGTTAAAAGCCGTCTGTAGAGCTCTGGGCATACCACCGGTCCTGCACATGGGTTCCTGTGTTGATATCAGCCGTATCCTTGTGCTTTCATCCGTGCTTGCAAATTACCTGGGTGTGGACATAAGTGATCTTCCAGCAGCAGGAGCAGCTCCCGAATGGATGAGCGAAAAGGCAGTTAGTATCGGGACTTATGTAGTTTCATCCGGCGTATTTACTGTGCTCGGGACCATTCCGGCTGTTCTCGGAAGTCAGGCTGTTACGTCCCTTCTGACAGGAGGCTTGAACAGCGTGGTCGGAGCAAGCTTTGCGGTTGAGCCTGACCCCCTTAAAGCCGCAGAACTGATGCTTGAGCACATAGATGCAAAAAGAAAGGCGCTAGGTTTGGATTCTCAGAGATGATTTATATGAAAGACGTAATGATTCGGCCCGAACGCTGCCTGAGCTGTCGCTCCTGTGAGATCGCATGTGCCGTTGCACATTCCGAGAGCAAGAACCTCTTTTCGGCTGTAGGAGAAAAACCAGCTCCGAAAAAACGCATCTGCCTGGAGTATGTCCCTGACCTTGGAGTTTCTCTTCCCATCACCTGTCGCCACTGTAAGGATGCACCTTGTGTTTCGGTTTGTCCTACAAAAGCTCTCCATCAGGACGAAAACGCCAGTATTGTCAGCTATGACCAGAACCGTTGTGTAGACTGCTGGAACTGTTCTAAGGTATGTTCCCGTTTCAGTACTCTATATCAATTGATTCTTGTTATGGGCTGCTGGAGCAGTTCCATGAATTACAATCGAGGGTTAATCAACAGGCAAGCCGAAGCAGGAATAAAATGCGACCTCTGCGAGGGTAGGGATATGCCTGCCTGCGTCGAAGCCTGCCCTACTCATGCCCTTATTTTTACAGAGGCAAACGAGGTTTAAAAGAAAAACGTACGTAAGTTACTGCGAAACTTACAGGATAAACAGAATCGTGATGGCGCATTTAGTTTCAAGCAACAGGTCCATCTGCGCCATCGCTTCCTTCTTGAATGATACTTTATAAAGGATTATTTCCATATTAGCAAATATAATTTCAGAAGAAAATGGGGAGTCAGGTATGAATAACAGTTTTTACAGGAAGATAATGGTAGCAACCGACGGTTCGGAATCTGTCCAAAGAGCAGTCGAAACAGCAGTTGAAATTGCAAAAATAAGCGGTGCAAAACTATATGCTGTCTACGTGATTGCTTCTGAAGGGTTTTCGATAATTTATCCAAAGAATGTTGGATGGGAAAGAGCCATTCTCGAATACTTCAGGGCTGAAGGTAAAGAGGCTACAGATTATGTCGAAAACTTAGGAAAAGTTGCAGATGTTGAGGTTGAACCCGTAATCCTGCAAGGCACTCCTGCAAATGAGCTTGTCGACTTTGCAGAAAGAAGCGATATTGACCTTATTGTTATGGGTACACTTGGAAGGACTGGAATTCAGAGGTTCTTACTCGGGAGTGTGGCCGAGAACGTGGTAAGACACTCAAAAAGACCGGTACTTGTTGTAAGGGGAGAAACTGCTTAAATGGGTAGATAAAAAAGAGCAGTTAAAATACAAATATTAAAAATCTTCAGGGGCGGAGTCCCAGACCTTTTTTGAAGATATTTGAGGACTTCGATAAACCTCACTTTTTGGCTACCTTCTTAAGGATATATAAGTATTTGTTGGATTCAGAGGTTTATCGAAATTCTCACTTATCATTTTTCTATGCAAATATGTATCAATGATAGGCCTTTTTATAAATTAATTGATTTTGCGCCTTCCTGCACTTTCAATGATTTTTGTGGGGCTTGTGAGTATAAGCATACTTGTAGAATTCGGTCTGATTCATAAGTTTTCCAGGACTGTAAGCCCAATCTTTGCCTGCACAAATTTGCCCGATACCTGTGCTTTAACCTACCTGGTGTCAATAGGGTCTCTAGTAGCTACAAACAGATGCTTTTCCAGGCAAAAAGGAAAATTGCCTGGAGAATAGAGAGGTCTTACTCTGTGCGATAATGAACACGACACATGCATATTATAGAGTATATTAGTGAATGAATCGTCTGGAAGGAATTTATCTAAAAACAAGCATTCAAAAAATTGAAACGGATGTCATGGCAGCAAAGAGATTAAAAAAGAGTAACTAAAAATTACTTGTATAAACTTAAGAAAGATATAAAAAATATGTTCGTGAACGGGGGTTTTTGGAGGAGGTTAAAATATGTTGGATATAATTATTGTCAATAATATTTGATTTGAGCTTACCCGTTCACCAATCCCCTCTGAGGATTAAGCAATATATAAGTGTTCTGGTGCGCAAAAAAAGAGTACCTTTTTGTGTCATAATTACCGTGAATTTATTCTATTTTAAAGACTTTTTGTCCGTATACAGACAATAAACTGGATTAAAGCAATAAAATAATATTAAAAACGGTATTAAAACAACATTATTATATCTATTTTATTTAAGGGTCGATGTAATCTTATATCTGCAATCAATAATATTTGATAACTAAAACTTAGCGAAAAAATAATTTATATAATGGTTATATATCAATAATGGAAAATTTATTTCCTGACAAGTGTAAACAAATATAGAAATGCCTGTAAAGAATAAAGTTTCAAGAATATAAAAGAAAGCTCCCAAATAAGAATGTACTATATTATTTAAAAATTGGAATGTAAAATTATAACGTAAGAACTGTAATGTAAAAACTGCAACGTGAAACTGTAATGTAAAAATGTGATGCAAAATTGTGATGTAAAACTGTAATGTAAAAACTGTAATGTAAAGATTGTAATGTAATAATTGATAGTGTTAAAATTGGGGGATTTAAATTTGGAAGGCAAAAGTTACGACAAGATAATGATTGCAACCGATGGTTCGAAACAGGTAGAAAAGGCAGTTAAGGCAGCAGTTGAGCTTGCTAGGCTTACTGGAGCAAGACTCTACGCCGTGTACGTAACCGCCTCAACAGGCTATACTCCAAGAAATTTCGGGTGGGAGGAGTCGCTAAGAGAAATTCTCGAGGCTGAAGCGAAAAGAGCCGTTACTTTTGTTGAAGAGGCGGGAAAAGCCTCAGGTATTGAAGTAGAGTCTGTGATTCTTGACGGGCACCCTGCAGACAGAATTATGGGATTTGCAGAACAGGAAGACATGGACCTTATAGTTATGGGCACACTTGGAAAAACCGGGCTTGATAGGTTTCTGTTGGGGAGCGTAGCTGAAAAGATAGTAAGGCATTCAAAGACACCGGTGATGGTCGTAAAAGGCGAGACAGCAAATGAAGAACCAGTATTTTAAAGCAAATTCTTCTTCTAAAAACAGAAATATTAAACCTTAAGAATTATTATCTATTGTAACAAGAAAGTATCAAATATCTAGAAATGAGGAATACTGAAGATCTGAAATAAGGAATACAAAATATCTATTATAATAAGAGAGTATTAAAATTATTAATTAGTAAATATTACTTATTAAGAAAGAAGGCTCGTAAAGAGCCTTAACCTATAACACTCATATCCGAAACCCGGATAGAAGGTGTAATTATTCCTCCAACTTTCCTGACATCAAAGCCTGCTCCTGTAATCTGTTTTAAGATCTCGAAAGCATTGCCTGAAATCATGAGGGATTTTATAGGCTTATCAAGTGCTCCGTCTTTAATTGTGAAGGCATTTCTAGCTTCTACTGAGAAGTCCCCAGAAATCGAGTTTGCCGTGTGAGCACCGATTATCGTGTTTACGAAGATCCCGGACTGAGTATCAGCAATAACATCCGTCTGAGGATAATCAACTATAACGTTCCTGAGCCCGACTGCAGGAGGACTTGTATAAGAAGACCTTGAGCTGTTTCCGGTACTCATGACGCCTGATTTTCCTGCGGTATAACTGTCATAGAGGTAAGTTTCAAGTACGCCTTTTCCAATCAAGGTAGTACGCTGCGAAGGAACTCCCTCATCATCCGAAGTAGATGTCTCGATTCCTGCCTCAATGAGCCCGTCATCATAGATGCTGAGTTCCGGCACTGCCAGTTCCTCGCCAAGTTTGTCTATCAGACCTGACCTTCCCTTCTGGACATTGTCCGCATCAAACGAAGGAGCAAGCGCTTCCTCAATAATGTCTGAAAAGGCAAACGGATGGAAAATCACATCAGTTTTTTGCGGTTCGATCTTTATTCCGTCACTGGATTTCAGTGCAAGATCGGCTGCATTCTTTCCAAGGGCGAAGAAATCAATATCCAGAGAACGGGAAATTCCAAAGTCATAAGCTGTTGAAGTCTGCCCGTTTACAGTAATGACATCAACAAAACCGGAAACTGCTGTTGATTCCTCTTCTATTTCTATGCCATTTGTGTTCAGGATAAGTTGCTTGCTCTTTGCCCGGGTAAAGCCTCCTGATGTTGGAAGTGTGCCTGGGACTTCTTTTGTGCCTTCAATAAGTGTCAGGGCATGCTCAATACAGGCTTCAAGTTCCAGAGTCTCGACTTTTTTATCGAAGATGCCCGAGACCGTGGGATATTTTTCGTTCGAAGGAAGACCAACCCAATCAGGGTCACTTTCTCTTATCCTGGCTTCGGAAACCGCAACCTCAACAGCATCATCTATTTGTGCTGCCGAATTCGTGCTGGCAAAGCCCACGGCTCCGTTTACTATAGCCCTGATTCCTATACCTTCCGAGAAACGGTCTTTAGCATTCTCAAGTGCATCTTTTCTAAAATTCACACTTGTTGAGTGGTTTGCAGCATAATAGATTTCAGCTTCTTCAGCTCCTGCCTTCTCTGCAAGCCTTAGGGCTTTTCTTGCAAGCTCGTACATCTTCAGGCACCTCCCACAAGAGCTTTTGAGATAGACAGGTGAGGAGAACCATCTGATACGGGTACAAGCTGTCCGGCTTTTCCGCATCTGCCTGCAGTCATTTTAAGGTCGTTGCCCACAAGGACCACATGGTTGAGAATCTCAAGAGTTTTGCCTGAGAGAGAAACATCCCGTACAAGTTCGGTGAGTTCTCCGTTCTTTATCAGGTATCCTTTTTCGGCATTGAACTGGAAAATTCCTTCTCCGGTATTTACCTGTCCTCCTCTAGAGCCTATAAGATACATCCCATCTTTTATCTCTTCAAGCATTTCTTCAAGTCTGGCATCCCCGTTATCTATGAAGGTGTTGCTCATCCTTACAACAGGCATTGAGTAACCCTGAGCCCTGCAGTTCCCTGGAGTTCCCCCAAGTTTCGCTGCAGTTTCCCGGGAATGGAGATAGGAATTAAAAACCCCGTTCTTGATTATTTCTGTTCTTTTTGATTTTGCCCCTTCGGCATCAAAAGGATAGTATCCGAACTCGTGTAGGGTAGGGTCATCGATGATTGTAATGAGAGGAGAGGCAATCTGTTCTCCAATCCGGTTTTCAAGGATGGAGTCCCCTTCAAGAACAAGATCGGCTTCAGATGCGTGTCCAACGGCTTCGTGGGCAAAGACACCAGCCAGTTCCTGGTCAAGAATTACAGGCATTTCTCCGCCTTTAGGAGTTTTCGCTTTGAGAAGCTCTATTGCAGTATTTCCTGCCTTTCCGGCGAGTTCCAGCACGTTTTCTTTTTTGAAAAGCTCATATCCGTACCCAAACCGACTTTCTCTGCCTGCCTGGTATACTCCGTTTTCCGAAGCAACTGCCGAAACCGCAAAACCGACGTTCATAAGCTCATAAGCACATTCAATACCATCGGAACTCCTGTATTCGACTTTAAACTCAGATTCCAGGTACATAACTTTGGTACTGTTAATGCCCTTTACTTTCGCATTGGTTTCTATGTTTTTTAAAAGATCAACTTTTTCCTCAATAGAAATATCCCTTGGGTCGATTCTGACCTCTGGAAGATTCTTTACTTCCGGAGGGTTCACAGCTGCAAGCTCCACGTCTTCCTTTGGGGTACTGGCATTCATAGAAAAAGCAAGTTTTGAGGCCGCCTCAACACCCTGTTTGAGGTCAATTTCCCCTTCCACAGATGTATATCCCCAGGAACCTCCACAAAGAGCCCTTACTCCAGCCCCCCGTGTAAAGTTTCTGGATATCTCTTCGATCTTTCCGTTATCCAGAATAATTGAGGTGGAACTGCCCTCAATTACCCTGCAGTCATAAAATTTAATATCCTGCATAATGGTCATGATCAGTTCCTGCATCCAAAAAGATTCTTAGCCTGTACGGAAGCGGGTGAAACCTCAGGAATATCGAAGTTGATCTTTGTAATGTTTCGAAGTTTTTCGATAATTGAGTTCTTTTTCGGACCTACAAGGCTGTGTTCCATTACCTCCGCAATAGAGGAAACAGGGATGATCTGGATTTTTTCCTTATACGCCTTTTCGATGAGAACATCTGCCTCGTTTGATTTCGGGATAATGACTTTCTTCATGCCGGCCTGAGCTGCAGCTTCAATCTTATATGTAACTCCGCCTACAGGCAGGACATCTCCCCTGACTGAAAGGGAACCTGTCATAGCTACAGTCTGGTCGACGGGGATCTTTTCGATGGCAGATATGACAGCTGTTGCAATAGAAACCGATGCACTGTCTCCTTCCACACCTTCGTAAGTTCCTACAAACTGGATATGGATATCATGTCTGGATATATCCATACCAGTCATGTTTTTAATTACAGCAGAGACGTTTTGCACCGCTTCCTTTGCAATAGTCTTGAGTTTTCCTGTTGCAATAATTCGCCCTTCGGCTCCGGAAATTGCAGGTGTGACTTCGGACACGATGGGAAGCACAATTCCGGAATCTCCACCCATGACTGCAAGCCCGTTAACCCTGCCCACCGCAGAACCTTTTCTGAGGAAAGATTCGTATTCTTTGCGGTGTTCCAGATAGCTATCTGCAAGCTGCTGCTCAATTGATCTTGCAATTCTTTTTGCTGCAAGTACGTGCTCTGCAGTTGTTAATGGAGCGCCTTCAGAATGGGCAACGTCTCCTGCTACGCGTACAAGTCCGCCAAGATCACGGAGCTTAAGGGTAAGGTGCCCTTTCCTACCTGCCCGTCTTCTGGCTTCTCTTATTACTTCTTCCACTGCACCTTCATTGAAGTGAGGAATATGTCCATCCCTAACGACTTCCTGAGCAACGAAACGAACCATTTTCTTCCGGTTTTCAGGAGTGTCTTCCATGGAATCCTGCATGTAGACTTCGTAACCGTAACCTTTTATTCTTGACCTGAGCGCAGGATGCATTTTCTGTACAGCATCAAGGTTTCCTGCAGATACCATAATAAAGTCACAGGGTACAGGCTCGGTCTTGACAAGAGCGCCCGAACTTCTTTCGGACTGCCCGGTAATCGGGTATTCCTTTTCCTGGAGTGCAGTCAGGAGACTCTGCTGGGATTCCAGCCTGAGAGTGTTGATTTCGTCAATAAAAAG
Organism: Methanosarcina spelaei; assembly: GCF_002287235.1. Taxonomy (GTDB): domain Archaea; phylum Halobacteriota; class Methanosarcinia; order Methanosarcinales; family Methanosarcinaceae; genus Methanosarcina; species Methanosarcina spelaei. The sequence continues at coordinate 11,074 of NZ_LMVP01000179.1, read as the reverse complement.
CACACCTTTGTGGGCCTTGTGGATATCTCCGGCCTCTACTCTGTCGTGAGCAGGGGTTTCAAGCCCACCGGACTGGAATGGGTCGTGCCTTACATCACCAAGCAGAGCTCCTGCGTGAGCTCCGGTTGCATCGATATAAGGTGCGTGCTCTTTGTCATAATTTGAAACCGCCAGTTTGGGGATCATCATTTCTTCTTTAGGCAAGAACTGGCGGGTTAGCATGAGAATCATAATGCCTGCAATAATGCCCCATATCAATTCGTAAACAAAGTAAGAATAGATGATAATACCCACAACAAAGAGCATCATAAGCATATTTCTGGCCTGGGCTTTCTTTCTAGCCTCCATTTTATGAGCCATGACGATTTCTCTGCCCTTTCCGGCGGGAACCTCCCTTATTTTAGGGTTGTTAAGGTCTTCCATGTTAGGATATACAAGGATATCCTTAAGTTCTTCTTTAGGAAGAAGCTCTGCCATTGCTTTTGCAAGCAGGGATTTCCCTGTTCCTGGGGTTCCTATCATCATAATATGCCGTCTCTGGCCAGCCGCTTTTTTTACGACTTCTACGGCATGTTCCTGACCCAGTACCTGGTCGATAAGAAGTTTGGGTACATCTATATTAGAAGTATTTTCAAAAGAAAAGCCGATGTCAACGTCTTCATAATTATCCTGATCGGACTCAGACTCGGCCTTAACTTGATTGGATTCAGGTCCGGTCATACCCCCACCGGACTCCTCCGTCTTCTGATCGGCCGCAGACGTGTCTACATCCTGAACGGGCTCGCCGATATTTTGAGCGAGCTCGTCCATATTTTCTGAAGACTCGTCTATGTTCTGATTTTTATTATACACCATGGTTAGCTCACATATTTGAACGTTATTCAATAGACGTTACTGATCAATATATATACTTGACGTTATATACTTGACGTTATCGAAAAAATAATATTTTTAGTGATAAAATGATTGGCAAAAAGAGGATGCCACAATAACGATTTCCTCAAGTTACTGTGACCCCATCCATACATCTGCTAATTATATCAACTTACTGTATATATAATTAACCTGCCAATGTATATAATTTATAGAAATATTCTACTATATATGATCTATAGAAACTTTTTGTTATTATACTATTTGCTAGATTGCACATTTGGTCCCCAAATGCAATAGAAAATGAATTTTCAAATCGTTTAGATAATTTCAACTCTTTTATGCTATCTCCCCTATATATACATTGAGCATTATTCACGAATTTATACAAGAGCTGATTAAGAGCTGATTAAGAGCTGATTAAGAGCTGATTAAGAGCTGATTAAGACCAGAACTGCTTAAAAGCTGATTCAGAATTAGCTCAAACCAGTTTGGACTAGTTTAAGGTCAATACAGATACACTAAGATTTATTCAGATCTTTTCAGACCAGTTTAGACTAATTTAGACTATTTTAACTCAATTTAGGCCACATTAAATCGGTTAAAATTAGTTCAAACCAATTAAAATCAGCTCAAACCAGTTCAGAGCTAACTTAAAGATACTCAGGGATCTAACTTTAAGCCATATCTTGCCAGCTGCCTATAAACCGACATCGACAGCTATTTAAAAAAACAAGAGGCATTTTTCTTTTATGTCCAGAAGCAAGGTAAGAAATATTCTCCTTCTGAAGCAAATTCACAGTGCTGTAGCCCAGATCCGAAAAGGTAATCTTGATAAAGCCCTAGAAACTCTTGATAAAGCCGAAGACTCGGCAAGGAAAGCAAAAGCCACTGACGCAGTATATTATATCCTTTTTATGCGTGGAGGCATATATTATAGTGAGTCAAAATATAACGAAGCCCTCGAAACCTACGAAAAGGCGATTGATGCAGGTTCAGAACTCCTTAAAAACGATCCTGAAAATACTAATTACCGTCACTACATGGGTACAACCCTGAGCAATACCGGAAACCTTCTAAAAAATAAAGGTGAAAAGCCGCAAGCTGCCGAATATTATATCCGCGCCCGTGAGACCTATGTAAATCTCCTGGCAAAAGAGCCTGAAAATGCAGTCTTCCGGTCTGCTGCCGGCGAGAACCTGAACAATTATGCAGCTCTCCTTACGGATATGGGTTCTTTTGAGGAAGCATGTGAAATCCTCAGCCAGTCGATTGAGCTCTATGAAAAGCTTCTTGAAGAAAAGCCCGACAACCCCGGCTATCAGGCCGAACTTGCAGTTGCGCTCAGCCAGCTTGGAAACTGCCAAATCCGGCAGGATCCGGAAAAATGCGATGCTGCAAAACAAAGCCTTGAAAAAGCTCTTGAAATACAGCAAAACCTGCTCAACCAGCAGCCTGAAAACGAAAAAAATCAAAGGTGACTTCGAACTAACGCAAAAAACTGGAAAGCCCCTAGAAAACTTAGAGTTTGTCTGAAAATGATCTGATTCTAGGCAAAATGATTATTCTCCAATGTCAGAATAAAACAAAAGAATTTCTGATATTATAACATATTTTTAAATTTATAGTATTCAACGCAACTTAGAACCTATCCGAAAAGTCCCGTTACTCCGAAATTTATCTGAACATACGAAATGAAGCATAACAAGGTAATTCTCAATTTTCTTTTCCCATTAAATAAGCAGTCTTCTGAATCTATTCAGCTAGGAATGCGTTCTTTCTACGACCCACCTTCTTGGCTTTGTAACTTTGTTTTTTTCTATTTTTCTTCTCCACGTCTCCGTATATGGGCAGTATAACCGTATTCTTCTACCAATTCTTCGATATCAGGATAATTATATCCTTTATCCATACACATATTCTGAATTACGTCCTCTATAGAATGTCTTTCAACAATTATGGCATCAAGAATCCCTTTTACAAGCATTTTATCGTGGCGATTGTCTCCGTCCACAGCAATATAAAGTGGTATGCCCTTTCCTTCCATTAATACACTCCTTTTCGTTCCTTTTTTGCCACGGTCAGTAGGATTAGCTTCGGTCCCATCTCCGCCCAATGGTGCTTTTGTCATAGCTCCATCCATTGCGTGTTCCAGACTTCTTCTTCGGCTTTGGGAAGTGGTATTAAAGATTTGATGATATTCCAGAATTTGTCTGGGATCTCAATCATGTCCTGGTTTTTGTCTTGTCACTACAAAACATTACCATGCATCGTAGTTCTTCTACTTTTCGGGTAGGCTCTTAGTGGAGCCATTACCTGATCAAACGAATAAATAAGAAAAAGAAGGAATAAAATTCGGTTTGATGATAAATTAGTGAAATGCTATATTAAATAAAAAAATACATATTATTATTTATATGTTGGTATAATAAATAAAAATGTGCATTTAATTCAAAAGTTAAGAATATTTAAAGATAATTATTAGTATTTATAAATATATTTTCATATATTTCATAGAAAATTAATAAAAAAAGACCTTTATCTGCACATATACATATATTTTTGTTATAAAAACTTAAATTATCATTTTAATATATATACTTATTATAAATATATGTTATATTTTCTATTATATCTACTATCTGGACAAAAAATATATATATGTGTTTTTTAAATTTGTTTATGGAGTGCGAATTAACTTTTCAGGCTTTATTTAAACCATACCTAATAGAAGCATCATCAAGTCAGAATAAATATTACTTAAAGCTTGCCTGATGTTGCCTCCTGAAAAACTAAATAAAAGGTGATAAATACGACAACAAAGATGAAACCTAGAGCAGGAATTTTGATTTTGGCAATATTCCTAGTAAGCACAGCTTTCATGCCGACAGCAAGTGCATACGTAAGTAGGGAAGATAGTGGGTCCGATTCAGATAGTATGTATCTTGGGGCTTCACCCATGACATTAAATAGTTATTTCCATGGAATTCGAACCGATTATGTAACGCATCAAGTGTTTGTTGGAGATGGTACTACTCAAGCCACATGGTATAGCTCAAGTCCTTACTATGCAAATAGAGTTACCCTAAACTCCCAAGTTAGTTTTTCTGGGGTTACTATCAGTTTAAGTCTCCCTTCTGGTGCAGGTTTTAGTTCCTCTGGAAGCACAGCAACATATACTGGAATATGGAATAATGTACATGGGGCAGTAACTCATACTTATCAGAACTTACAGGCGGATGGACTTGGCATTTTTGACGAAGATCAATCCGATTCTGCAACATTTAGATTCGGTAGTACAGATTATACAGTTAATACCCACATTGATTTAGACGCATAAAAACGTAGGTATTGACAATCTTGGCTCTTCGTCATTTTGAATGGATGAAATCCCCCTTGAAAACGTCGAAGAGCAACAATTTTTATTTTTCAATTAATATTTATAGGAGTAAGAGAGATGTCTCCAAAAAAACACATTCAGGCTCTTTTTTTGATAGCAATAATAGGAAGTGGATGTATTATGCATGAACTTCCAACAGAAAGATTAAACGATTCTTGGAGAAGTAATACAATAGATAGAATATGGAATTCACAAGGTATTGACGGAGGTTACTCTGACTTTCCTCCAGGAGAGCCTACACTGTATTCCACTTATTACTTTTTGGAATCTTTAGAATTATTAGATAAAGAGCCTAAGTATAAACAGGCCACAGTAGATTGGTTACTATCACAGGAACAGGAAATAGTTAAGCAGGGTAACAGTTCTAGTATAAGAAATATATATTTCTTGACTATGAGTCTGGATATGCTTGGGGTTAAACCAGCCAATAGTTCAAACCTAATATCAAAAGTAATTGAATTACAAAGACCTGATGGATCATTTTCTGAAGAAGAAGGAGATGAAGAAGGAGCACTTCTCGATACGTTCAGAGCTATTACTACATTACATACTCTTGGTGTAGATTTAAATCAGATGCCCTTGACAAGAAATTGGTTAATTGAAAAATGGAATGAATCTGGAGAAAATAATGATCTATTGAACTCAACAAGTGAAACTTCGATGTTATTATCAGCATTAGAACTTTACAGTATTAGTATTTCTTCTCAGTATCAATCTCCAAGAATGGAAGAAATAATGGAGCAAAAAAGTATTATTGAAGATCAATTGAAATTATTGCCTGATACTGATATGGACTTGTTTACCTTGAGTTCATTTACTGATTTTTTGTTGATAAACGGCAACATTTCCTCTGAAATTCGATCTAACATTGGAATGTATCTGCAAAAAAAACAATTGCAGGATGGAGGTTTTAATCCTTTGTTAGATAATTATGGGGAACCACAAGGTACATATTTAGCTCTAAAAACTGCCTCAAAAATAGGGCTCAATTTGAATGATAATGTTTCCACATTCATTTACAATCACGAACCCTTGGATGGAAGGGGAGGTTTTCGATCAGCCTATCGTCTTTTATCATCGCCTGAAAACACGTATCTGGCAGTGAAATCTCTCAAAATATTGGGTTCAGAACCTGATAATAGAGAAGAACTTATAAAATATGTTACATATAAATGGAGGGAAGAGTCAAAAGATGCAAAAAGTGCATACTATTCACTGATGGTATACAAGCTCCTTAATTATCCATATCCTCAGGACGTCCAATTTGAAAAGTGGGTTAAAAAAAGTTTTGATGAATGTGTTAATCAATCCATTGAATCCATGAACTTTGAAGAAGCTTTGTACTTAGCAAAATTAGCTAATCTTCTTGGAATTGAATTGAGCAACAGTGATACGTTGGTTGCCAAAATACAGAGTCTTCAGCAAAGCGATGGAGGTTTCGGAATCGAAGCTTCAGACACATCTATGACATTTTATTCTGTGAACATTCTGGAAGAACTTGGTAGTTCTCCTTTGGACAAACAAGGTTGTATTTCCTGGATACAGGAAGGCCAAATTGCTGACGGTGGTTTCATAATCCGAAGAGGTCCAATTCACACCAACAGTTCAGATATTCATTCTACGTATATATCCGTAGTTACTTTGAACACTCTTGATTCAAAACCAAAAGATTCTGATAAATTATTAAAGTGGCTAAAAGATTGTCAGGATATATATGGAGGGTTTAAACTTGCACCAGAATATGCAGATTTGGAAGCTTCACCAGACAGTTTTGACGCAAGCTTGGAATATACCAGTTGGGGACTCATCACATGGGAAACCTTATGTTAAAATAACGTCCAAATTTGAGAATAAATCGAGAATCTGACTCTGAAAAAATCTCCCAATTCGGTTTTACCAATAATATAAGAAAAAGCTCTGTAGAAAGTAGTACTATTTTGCACCACAGCAAATCATAAAGGAGATTGTAAAAATGCTCCTTGTTTTTTTGTCCCACAAAAAACAAGGAGCAATCCCCATTTCATCCAATTAAAGATTTCTACATGCAAATTATAGTAATATATAACCTTAATTTGACAGATTTTGCAAATTAATACAGTGTTTTCTTACAAAAAATGTATTACTTAGGCATAATACATTTGTATTCGGTTAAGGATTTTGAGCTGCTGATCTCGATTTCGACGGAAAAACTCAAACCCAAATGTTTAGTGTTTAAATTGAAATCGATATCAGATTCCAGTTTTGCATTTGATGAATAATTTAACAAATTTTATGAAAATCAATGCAATTGATAACGATTTTTCCTTAACCGATGACCAATGAGGCATAATATAGTCAACAAAATGAAAATATTCCAAATCAATAAATAGATGATAAAATTTGAATTTATGAAGAAAACAGAAGCATAAAACCCATTTATACACTAAAAAATATACGCTTCTGTCAAATTAGGGATAAAGCACTTTGGGGTCTTTTTGGACATGTTCAAAAGAAGCTCAAAGACTATATTGAGGAGCCTTTCAGCCCTAATCTTTTTTATAACAACTGGAAGCTTAGAATCACATTTGATGCCGAAAAGATAAAAGGCAAATTGACCGTAAAAACAGCAAATACGATTCTTTTCGACCATGTGCTGAGTAAGGAAGAGATCAAAGACAATGAAATTGAAATTGATTTTCTGGAAAGAAGGTATATTCCCAGTGGTGAAGATAGAATTATCTTTGAAACTCCAACTCAGAAACCAGTAATAAGAGATATTGACTACTCAGAAACGATAAGCAAAAATAAAAAAGCTCGCATCTTCTTGCATGATTGCTGCAACGGTATCTGTACGGCTGGGGATTTGAAAGTTGCAGCTGTGCAGTTAAAATATGATGTTTATGGTGAAGACTACGCAGTAAAAGTTCTGGAAAGTGAAGCCTATAAAAGAAAGGTAATGGCAATACTTGAGGCTGTGAAAGGAAAAGCTGATATTGTTGTATTTCCTGAATTTTCAATACCGTTTGACTATCTAGAAGATATACAGGAATATGCAAACGAAACCGGAACAATTGTTTTTGCGGGTACACACTACGTTACGGAAGAAAATCTTGAAAAATACGAGAAGTATTTTACTTCTGACTTTGGAGAAGAAGATTTCCGAAAGAATATCTGTCCTATTGTAATTCCAAATTCAAAAATCATACACAACGAAAAGATGTTTGGAGCAAAGGAAGAACGTGACCTGTTTTTCCATAAAGGCATGAAACAGGGAAAACTGAATCATATTTTCAAGTTGAGGGATAATCTTAACCTTGGAGTTCTTGTCTGCTTTGAATACCTCAATGATGAACTGAGACACCGCTTGATTTCTGCCTGTGATGTAATTCTTGTACCACAGACGAATCCTAATCCTTCAAGATTTTATGGCGTTGCAAAGAATGATCTGAATAGCCCTCTTTGTGCCGGAAATAAGGCATGTATAATGGCTAACGGCATTTTCAGGATAGGAAAAATCAAAAATGGCCAGTTTGAACCGGAGAAAGAAGAAATTGAGGGTGGATCATCCGGCATTTTACTAACTCTCGACAAAGATTCATATAAAATGCAGGATGAGGGAATAATTTCCCATTTTAAAGACCAGAAGGAGCAGTTTATTCTGCTGGCTACCATAAATACTCAATTTTCCGCTTCAAGAGACGTGCAACCCGGGCATGAGCCAATAAAAACATCATTTATACACATCTTTGAAGAAAAAGAAATACGCCTTATCAAAAAGGGAGATATTACCAAAGAGAGTACAGAAGAATTTTTGGCTCTAATAGAGAGTATTAATGCTTCTACAGACCGAAAAGAACTTAAAAATTTAATAGAAAAAAGCAGCTCTCTAATTGGGAAATACTCACCGCTTATGCATGAAAATACCAAGAACCTGAATAATCTGGATTTTGAGGAAATAAAGGGAAAATGCCAGTGCATCCTTATCCCGGCTATCTAAAGTATACAAAAATTCTCAAAAATTCTATTTTGGTTCATTTCAATTCTCATTCTGTGATTTTAAATATTCACTTTTGTATAGGCCGCTCTCCTTCGTCGAGCGTGAAAAGCTCCCGTAAAGACGCTACTCTCCAGTACTGGCTAATAAGAAACCAAAAAACGAAAAGCTCCCGTAAAGACGCTACTTTCCAATACTGGCTAATAAGCAATCAAAAAAGCGAAAAAGCCGACTTTCATCGAATAAGTCTACATTAATTCTGGATAATATAGATTTCAAAGAAGTAATGGAAAAATAATGGAAAAATGCCGGTCAATTCTTATTCCGGCAGATCAAATTCGGCTCATAAGAAAAAAACTAAAAATCTATGGATCTGAGACTAAAATTGATTTTGGAATATTTCTTATAGTAAATGCATTAGGGTCATAGGATCGTTTAGAGCCATATCAAAGCTTTTTAGCTTTTTTACGTTCAGTAATGTCCTGAACTGTTCCGCTTAGTCGAATTGGAACATTCTCATTATTACAAATAACCTTGATATCCTCGTGCAGTATACGTTCTACTCCATCAGTTCGAATTATTCTATATTCAGCGTCAAAGAACTTTTTATTTAAAGCTTGTTTGACTACTTCAACTAAATAATCACGCTCATCCGGATGTACACGGCTCAAAAACTTGTCGTATGTGACGCCAAATTCCTGAGGCTCAAATCCAAAAATACGATAAACCTCATCAGACCAGTGTACTTCCCCGGTTTCAATATTGCGGCACCAATTTCCAATGTGGGAAATTTCTTGAGCTTCATTAAGACTTCTTTCCCTTTCCTCGGCATCCTTTAAGCGTACTCTCAGACTCTCTATCTCGTCTTTTAAGGCTCGATTTTCATCTGCTAATGCCTGATAGGGTATGGACTCTTGAACAATAGTACCTTTGGAACTCATACATATATTTATAGTGTAAAAAAATAAATACTTTTCTAACAAATTCTTAAGATGCTGATGCAAAAAATAAACATTTTATTATATATAGACTAATTTAAAAATTAATATTAATATTAATTATAATATTAATATGTGCTTAATAGAAATAAGGAAATAAAGAGTAAATTTGTACATAATCTGTTATAAAAAAATAAATTCTTCACTTAAATAAGAAGAAAAAACCAATCCGGTTTTGAAGTGGAATACAAACTCTAATGCAAACTCTAAGTTACTCTATATTCAACGAATTGATGTAGGGCTGTTGATATGCCTGATTTTCTTTTTCTTTTACTGAGAAACTCAATTTGAAATTAGTACCATTGTCCCTTTTCAGTTGAAATTCTCCTTCTAACTGGTCAACAAGAGTGCTTACTAACTGTAGGCCAAGTGACTCTATATTTTCTAAATCCAGATCTTCAGGAATTCCTTTTCCGTTATCCGAAATTGTCAGACAGAATATTAAATTGTGCATTTTATCACTCTTTTCTTCTTCATTCCTGCAAAAACGGACTTGAATTTCCCCTTTTCTCTTTTCAGTAAATGCATGCTTTAAGGAGTTAGAAATGAGTTCATTAACGATTATGCCCAATGGGACGGCAGTATCCATATCAAGAAATGTGTTTTCTTCCAGATCCATTTTAAGACAGATATTTTTGCTGCTAGTGCTGTAAGTTTTGAGCAGATTTTCAGCTAACCTTTCGAGATAGGAAGAAAAGTCCAGTGTATAGGCTTCACTTCCTTTGTAAAGTTCTTCATGGATAAGGGACATTGAGAATACACGGTTCTGGCTTTCATTGAAAGCTTGTCCATTGGTCATCGGTTAAGCACTAAATTCCTTCTCTTGAAGATGTTTTTATATGACAATACCTTAACACATGTATCTCTATGTCTCCTCGTCCCCCACCTACTCTTGAAGACTCTCTTCGGGAAATGTTTCCCGAAGAGTGGTTAAGGCAAACTGCCAAAGAAACTGGTCTTATAAAACGTGAGCGCAAAATTGACCCTGTCATCATCTTTTGGGTTTTAACTCTTAGTTTTGGCGTACGCTTGCAGCGTACACTTTCCAGTTTGAAACGAGAATATGAAACTGAGTCCCATAAAACCATAAGCGATAGCAGCTGGTACTATCGTTTTACTCCAGAACTAGTTGAGTTCCTGCATCAGTGCGTAATTCACGGCATAGAAGAACTTGCAAAAGAACCTGGTAGAAAACTTAGCAAGAAGCTCGAAAACTTCCAGGATATTGTCATTCAGGACAGCACAATTGTTCGTCTTCACTCTTCTTTATCAGATAAATTTCCAGCAGCAAGAGCAAGAACAGTAGCTGCTGGAGTAAAAGTCGGAGTTATGGTAAGTGCGGTTGCTAACGGCCCTAAAACCGTTGCTCTGTACTCCGAAAAATCAGCTGAGATAAAAACATTGAAAATCGGTCCCTGGATCAAAGACCGTATTCTCCTTGTTGATCTTGGTTTCTACAAAACTCAGATGTTTGCAAGGGTTGAAGAAAATGGGGGGTATTTCGTTTCAAGAATTAAAAAGAATATGGATCCTGTTGTTGTTTCAATAGAGGAAGGAATGCCTAAAACAAAGTGCAAAGATTTCATAGGGAAACCTATTAGTGAGTGCATTAAGCAACTTTCTGGAAAAGATATTGATGCAGTTGTAAAAATAGCATTCAAAAGAAGAGAATATAAAGGCAAGCAAAAACAGGATGAGATGAATGTACGTCTTGTTGCAGTATATAATGACGAGGATGAAAAGCACCACATTTATATCACAAATATTCAGAAAGAGATTTTGAATGCAAAAGATATTGCAAACTTATATGGAGCAAGATGGGACATAGAA